>NZ_JAPDDT010000007.1:0-300000 GCF_025950235.1 Luteolibacter arcticus
GCGCTAATCTATCTCTCCATGACCAAGCGCATGCTCACCAGAATCGCGGCCTGAGCATTTTTCAGACAGCCTCTAAGGAATGCCGCGCCGTTGGCGCTGAGAACGCAGGCCGCGCGTTGGCGGTTTGATTCGGCACAGGGTCTTCATGGCGGCGATCGTGAATGAATGGAAACGAGCGGCCGATGATAGGGCACGGGACCTGCATTTTCTAGGTGCAGCCGGTTGGCCAGCGGTCTTGAGCGCTTGCCATCCCCAACAGACAACTTCACGCCGCGGCGGCATTCTCATGGAATGCGGGTTCATGGGTCCTTCGAATCCCGCCGAAGCACGCTGAATCTCGAAATTGATGAACACGTCATCCATGGTCCGCCTGCTGGCGTCTTTGTTCTTCGGGCTCTTGCTTGCCGCGGATTTGCCCGCGCAGGCCGAGCCGGCGGCGCTGCCGATCAGCACGATCTGGCTCAGGCGCTTCGACACGGGATGGTGTATCAGCGTCGGTCAGGGTGGGGCGGGCGGTGTGGTGTACGGTTCTTCCGGCGGAGATGTGGCATCGTTTCCCAAGGGAACGGTGGACTTCGCGGCCTTGCTGGAAGCCGCCAGGACCCGGAAGATCGTGGATCACGAGGATCCAGAGTGCGTCAGAGTAGCTCTTAGAACTCCGTGGGACACCTCGGTTGCGGCAAAGCCGCTGGCCATGGCCGCAGATTGGGACGCGCTATGCCGGCAGATCCAGCCTCATCTGCGGGCGAGTAATCCGGAGCGTCTCAACTATCTGATAAAAAGGAATCCGATGGCGAAGGATCTTCCGGAGGTTCCCGTGAAGATGAGGGAGTCGCCACCCAAGATCCCGAAGCCCCTGCGGATCACCTTCCGCCGGCCCGGCTCGGAGTGGCTGCTCATGGTCCGGCATGATGGCTCGGGCACCGTGACCTACGGGGCAACCCGCGGAGATGTCGCGATCTTCCCGAAGGGGACCGTGGCCTTCGCGCCCTTGCTGGAGCATGCCAAGAGCCACGCACTGGTGGAGGCTGCGGATGCTGCGAGCGTCGAGGTGACGATTGGCATGTCGGCAGGCCTCCCGCCCGCGGCGGAGAGCCGCGACATGACGGCGGATTGGGATGCGATCGCACGGCAGATCCAGCCGCATCTGCGCGCGCCGAACCCGGACCGGCTCACCCAACTGATGAAGGAGCATCCGCTGGCGAAGGATCTCCCGGAGGTCCCTGTTAGGATCCTGGAGATTCCGCCGAGAAGCGCGAATTTGCCGCCCCGCGAGGCCAAGTGAGAAGGCTGACACAGACCGGCCCTTGCCAAACCGCCTCGTTCGCCTAACAGGTGAAAACGCATGGCGGCCGGGCAATTTGCCTCCGCCTTGGCTTCCGGTTGCAATCCCGCGATGCCTCGCTTGGTTGCAGTGGGTGAGCCCGGGCGCACGGTCGCGGGTTTGCCACCTTCTGAAAAGTCACCATGAACATCGCAGCCCTTTTCGACATTCCGCCGGAGCTAACAGGAGAGCAGCGCGGCCGCTTGAACGCTGAACTCCAGATTGCCGGTTTTTCCCGCGTCCGCGAGGTGCCGTCCTTCTGGCTATGCCGGTCGCGCTACGAGGACTTGCGCGCGGCACGCCATGCGTTCCGGAACGTCTTCCAGGCCTGCGGTCTCGGTTTGCCCCACACGTTCCTCATTCCGTTCTCGGAATTGAGCGAGCTGTCGTAGCGGTCCGCACTGCGCCCGGAGGTTGTGGATGGAACAACGAAATTGGCGAAAAGAGCGAAAATGAAGGCGGGATCCATCGGGATGCCAGAACCAAGTTGCACGTCGTCCGGGCTTTGACCGGACAGGGCAGTTCGCCTGAAGGCCAATGCCTTTAAGGATTAGACCCTAGGAGAGGGAACCCAGGATCAGGTTGGACTAATTTACCGCGGATTGCGCGGATAGCACGGATGGATAAAATGGCAACGAGAGCGATGCCGGGAGCTTGGAGGTATCTGGCCTGCCATTTTCCATATCTCTTATTATCAGTGCTATCCGCGTAATCCGCGGTCATGCTTTTTCCAATCCTTAAAGGCATTGGCCTGAAGGCGGGACTACGTGCCTCCGAGGCGGGCTTGGCATTGGATGACCATCCATCCGGGTCGGGCTGGGCTCGGAGAAACCGTCGGCACGCCACCTGCGAAAGCCGTGGGGATGAATCGCCCAACCCACCGCCCTGACCCCACCCTCGTTGCCATGATCGTGAGCACCGGAATCCTCATCGCATGGGCCTACGCCGCGGCCCGCAGCACCTACCATGGCGACCTTCAATCGGGAGTCGTCCCGATGGTCCCCGCGCTGCTCGAGGGGGATTAATTGCACCGTCCGAGTGCAGGATGCAAAAGGGCGATGTTTACACAGCCGCCCAAGAGCTGCCGAGGCCAGCTCGCCTCCGAGCCCGCCTGTCACGGCCCACCAGTACCGGGGTTACCGGGGTTGTCGGTCGGGTTGCCCGGGGGTTGGCCATTCGGATTGGTGCGGACGATCGGCGGCGGTGGCAGGCGGCCAGCTTCAGGGAGCTGGACCACGTTGCTGCCGGGACCGACGATCGCGAGATTGGTGGGCACGAAACCTTTCCGCGATTGTTGCGCGATGGCCTGGTCGATCAGGACCTTGTCGAGAGCCACGCCCCACTTGCCACTCGCCAGCTTCGAGGTTTTCACCAGCACGTCGAGATTGATCACCACCGGGGCGGGGGCCTTCTGCGCCTCATTCGGCAGGATCACCTCCTGGCCGGCCTTGACGTTCGTCTTGCGCTTCCGCTTGTCGCCATGGGGCGTGATCCAGGCGCTGCCTTCCAGGACGATGAGCTTGGTGAAGCCGGGGCTCGCCTCCAACATGATCGTCGTGCCGGTCACGGCGGCGGTCACGGCGGCGGTGCGGATTTCCGCGCCACCGGCACCCTTCGGCACCTGGAGCAGGATCACGCCATTCTTCAGCTCCATGTTGCGGGTGCCTTCGGTGAAGGAGAAGTGCGAGTTCGCCCCGATGCGGGTCAGCGTGTTGTCGTTGAACAACAGCTCGGTGCGCGAGGCGATGCCGGTCCGCACGGACTGCTCGGTATTGAGCTTTTCCCGCAGCTTGGCCGGACGCGGGGCCTTCTGGGGATCGACGGTGCGGACGTCTTTGACGATGTAGGTGATCTGCGCCTCGCTCAGCGGGGAGGCGAGCAGCGGACCGGTCAGCGCAAGCAGGGTGATCGCGGTGGTCGCGGCGAAGGAAAGTCGTGCTTTCATGGCGAATTCTCGGGAGAGGGATGGGGATTTGTTAGAACTGCACCTTGAGCCCGAGTCCGCCGCCTGCAGAGAGGGCATCGTAGTCGAAAAGGTCGCGGTTCGAGCGATTCAGGACGAAGCTGAGCGAGGCGTTGAGTTCGCACCACTCGTTGAAGCGATACGTCAGCGATGGCACGATCATGTAGTTCCAATCGTGCTGGCCGGAGTCGTAGTCGAAGAACGCGAACCGCGAGTAGAGGTCGGCGTGGAGGCACTCGGTCAGTTGCCAGCGGGCACCGCCATACAGGCCGTGCTCATCGCGCTCCGCCGCCGATGGATCGGCGAAGCCGAAGCTGCTGGCGTAGCCGAGGTAGTAGAGGCTCGATGCCGGGGTGACCCACGATTTTTGCAGGCCGAGGCTCACGGTCTGGTTCAGGAAAAACTGGTCGTCGAGATCGTCAGCGGTCAGGCGCTCGCAGTTGTAGCGGGAGAAGAACATGAGAGACGGGTCCTGCGGCAGCCGGTAGCTGATCCCCGCGCCGGCATTGAGGCTCTCGAAGTCCAGATTGGAAAAGTCGTCGTAGCGGAAGAAGGCCTGCCGCACGGTCGCCTCGACGTTCCACTGCTCGGTTAGCTTGCCTTCGTAGCGCGCGCCGACTTCGGTGAAGAGGTAGGCGTCGGATTCCGGATTGAAATTCGTCAGCCGGACGTTGTCCGTGAAGTAGACTTGGGAGGTGGCGAAGAGGCGCAGCAGATGGGCTCGCTCTTGCTCCTTCATAATGAGTTGCACGCCGAGGTCCAGATCGCCCGGGGTCGCGACCGCCTCGCCTTCGACGTTGTCGGGCACGCCATCGCCATCTTTATCCTCGTCCAGCATTCCCGGCTGCACGTCCAGCAGCGCGGAGCGCATGCGGGCTTGGTCGATGAGGGCGGCGGATTGGGCGTGGCAGGGCATCGCCAGGCAGCCGGCCCATGCCAGCACGGCGAGACGGCTGGTGGGCGACCGGAAAGACGGGAGGGTCATTTTCATTCGGCGAGAAATTGAAGGGTTGGCGACAGTCTTCCGCTACAGAAGGAGTGCGAATGTTGACAGCTTAGGAAAATGGGCCCCCCTATGCCGAGACATTTATATCCGCTGCGATTTCGTGCACATGCGGCTGTGGATCGACAGATGTTCCGACGGCGATCTCGTATTTCCGCCGGTTGGAGCGGTATTTGTTAAGAAATCCGTCGGAGATTGCCGGATCTCTGCGGATGGCTAGAATGGCCCGCATGCGACCTACGGGCGGGGAACCGAAAGCGTTGGCCACTGGAACTTCCGCCCGGATCTCCCGGTTCAAACGCCTTTCCCGCAAGCCCCTGATCGCGATCTGCGGCTTCTGCGCGGCGGCGGTGGCCGTGGTGCATCTGCTGGAATACGTGAACTTAAGGAAGGACACGCCGTTGATGCCGTCCAAGCCGTTGATGGAGTCGCAACTCGCCGCCGAGGATTTCCTGCAACGATCCGTCGGCCGGCGCGCGAAGGTGGATCCGGAGCTGGTGTTTCTGGCGATGGATACGGCGTCGGTTCGCCTCGACCACTTTCGCGAGGAGGATATTGCCGCGTCACCGGCCCTCCAGATGATGCAGCAGGAATGGCCGTGGCCACGTGCCGTCCATGTGAAGATTTTGGAACGCCTGATGGACGCCGGGGCGAAAGTCGTGGTGATCGATGTGCTGTTTCCGTCAGAGAGGGAAGGCGATGAGGAGTTCCGGGCGGCGCTCGATCGGTATCGCGACCGGGTCGTGATCGGGTGCAATTTCGGAAGCGGGGAACGTGAGAAGGGCGGAACCGACACGCTGGAGCTTCCTTCGGCGTCGCTCATCGATCGCACCGCACCGCTCGACGACCGGGTCGCGTTCGTCAACTTTTGGCCGGACACGGACTCGGTCATCCGCCACGGGGTCTCCCGCACCACCCGGGCGGAAGTGGACGGTCACTTGCCCGCGCCCGATGAAGAGGTGCTCGATTCCCTTGCCGCCAAGGCATTGAAGAAAAGCGGCCGCGCCGATGCCGTGGCCGGCGACCCGCGGCGACGGATCCGACTCGCCGGCCCCATGAAGACCTTCCGGCCGATCTCGGTGTGCGACCTCTTCGACGAGCGGAGATGGAACTCGCCCGATGAATTTCGCCAGGGTGATTTCTTTCGCGGCAAGATCGTGGTCCTCGGCGCGGAGGGGAACTCGGCGAAGGATGAGGTACTCACCCCGATGGGGTTCATGGGGGGGCCGGAGCTGCATCTCAATGCCATCAATGCCGGGCTCCAAGGGGAATACCTCCGCAGCACCTCCCGCCTGGCCAGCCTGTGGTTCATCGGGGCAGGCGGTGTCGTGGCGCTGATGCTGTGCTACTGGGCCCGCGGGCCGCTGCTGCGGCTGGGACTGCTGGTTGCCACCTGCGCGGGCTGGGTGGGTGCGGCGATTCTTGCGTATGGCCAGGCGGGGCTCTTCATCCCCACGGTCGGCCCCTTGGTCGCACTGGCGTCGGGCGGGGTCGCTTGCCTGGGCTGGGACTTCTTCCTCGAACGTCGCGACCGGGTGAGGGTGCGTTCCATCCTCGACCGCTATGTCGCGAAAAACGTGGTGGAACTGGTTGTTGCGGAAAGCGACGCCTTCTCCGCCGCGCTGAAAGGCCAGCGACGATACGTGGCGACGCTCTTTTCGGACATCCGCGGGTTCACCACCATGACCGAGGAGTCGGACCCGGAAGAACTGGTCGCCCAGCTCAATGAATACTTCTTCGCGATGGTCGAGGGAGTCTTGGCAGAGGGCGGGACGCTGCAGGACTACATCGGCGACGCCATCATGGCCGTCTGGGGTGACACCCGGACGCTGTCGCGCGAGGAGAGTGCTTTTCACGGCGTCCGGACCGCCCTGCTCATGGAGACGGCGCTCGTGGATCTCAACCGGCGCTGGGCCAGCGTCCCCGGTCGCCGCCAGTTTGAGATCGGCATCGGCATCAATCAGGGGGATGTGGTCGTCGGCAGCCTGGGGCACCCGATGCGGTTGCGCTTCGCGGCGGTGGGGGACGGCATCAACACCGCCGCCCGCTTGGAAACGGCCACCAAGCACTTCGGCTGCCGCATCCTCGTCGGCGAGACGGTGGAAAGTGTGACCCGCGGGCGCTTCCACTACCGGCGGGTGGACCGCGTGAGGTTCAAGGGCAAGGGCGTGCCCATCGAGGTGTATACCCCGCTGGGCGATGCTTCTTCCCCCGTGCCGCCGTGGCTCGATAACTACGAGCAAGCGGTCACCCTCTACCGGGAGCGACGGTTTGCCGAGGCGGCCGGGATGTTCCAAGCCGTGGCCGACGCCATCGGCGGGGAGGATGCGCTGTGCCGGATGTATCTCGGCCGCTGCGAGCATTTCGCGGCCGAGCCACCGGAGCCGGATTGGGATGGTTCCTACACGATGAGTGAGAAGTAGCGAAGATTACCGGGGCAATCCCGAATGGTGCTGGAAGGCATCGACCTAATCGATACTCGCCCTCGTTCTATCGATACACCACTCACCCCGTTTCAAGGCAGACTAGATAAGTCCGCGACTTGAAACCATGACTCAAACCTCGAAGCCCACCGACAGACGCGCCCGGCAACTCGCCCTTGCCTCCTTTTTCCTGGTCCCCCTCCACATACCGCCGTTCATGCTCTCAGGCTCGAACAGTCTCACCTCCGCCCTCATCGGCACTGGCGCAGTCCTCAACGTCGCCCTCGTCGCCGTCGCGTGGTTCACCGGCAATCGCGCCCCCGCCATCATCGCCCTCCTCATGCCCTTTGCCGGCATCGCCCTCGGCATCCTTGGCTTCCTCAGTGGCTTCAGCCAAAGCTGGTAAGCCCATCAACCATTGCGGAACGGGATGCACTGCCCTCCGATTCGCCAAAGAAGAGCGACTCCAGCGGCGTTCGGGAGAAGTGGAAATGAAAAAAGCGCACGGAGCCCGGAAGCTGTCGTTGGGAGTGAGTGTGACTTGGTTGACGCTGGGCTTCCTTTGGCTTGCGGGCGTTTTCGTTCTGCAAGCGCAGGAAGACCAGTCGCTGCCCTTCCGGCCTCTGGAAGGAGAATTGAAAAGGAAGCAGCTCGATGAATTCAAAGGCTGGAGCGAGGAGGATTTCGCACGTCTGGATGTCAATGATCCGCAATTGAAGAGGGCGTATCTCGATCTCTTTGGCACAGTCGCGGGCCTCGTCATTCATCCCTCTGAAGCGCACATGCAGGCGGCATTGGCGGATTTGAAAAAACGGGGAAACTTGGTCACTCCGATGTTTCTGGAGGTGATGAGGGAGAATCCCGAGACTAGGTATGAATTACTTATTCTCCTCCATGTCCCGAAGATCGAAGGCCTGGATCTGAAACTTTACTTGGACTACTCGAGACAAGTCCTGCGCAAAAGAAGCATGACGATGAACGATACCCTCGCTTCGGCATCATCCATGTTGATCGCTTCGCAGGGAGACGTGTCGGACCGCGAACTTCTGGAATGGGTCATCGAGACGCGGCCATTCGTTGCTTATTCGGTTTCGAAGCAGCTTGATGTTTTGAATCAACACATTCCCCTGAAAGAAGAAACCGGGGCTAGTCTTCCAAATCGGGATCCGATCACCGATTCCGCCACGGCGACGGAACGGAAGGGCCCTTCTGGAGAGCCTGCCCATGAGTCTGCCAATCCCAAGGCGGTGAATGAGCGGACGAATTTCGTGAAATGGCCCACGGCACTGGGCCTTCTAACCGCAGTTCTCGCGATCGCTGCCGCGGTGGTGCTGTGGCTCCGGCGCGGGAAGGCGCGGATCTGAGGGGCAAGCCTTCCGATGGCTCACGGCAGCAGCGTCACGTGGTCGATCAAACGCACGTCGCCATAGAAGACGGCGGTGGCGAGCACGGCGGGGCGCTTGATCTGGCCGACGGGTTGCAGCGTTTCGGCATCCACGAGTTCGAGGTAATCGATCCGCAGGAAAGGGGAGTCCTCGAGGTGCTTGCGGGCGGCGGCGAGGAAGGGGGCGGCGGCGCGTTCGCCGAATTGGAGCAGCGAGCGCGCGCCATCGAGCGCCCGGCGGATGCGCGGGGCATCGGCGCGGTGCTCGGGGGCGAGGCGGACATTGCGCGATGACATGGCGAGGCCATCGGGCTCGCGCACCGTGGGGTAGCCGATGATCTCCACCGGCACGTCGAGGTCGCGGACCATCCGGCGGAGGATGGCGAGCTGTTGGACGTCCTTTTCTCCGAAGACGGCGGCGTCGGGCTGGAAGAGATTGAAGAGCTTCAGCACCACCGTGCAGACGCCGTCGAAGTGCCCCGGCCGGGTCGCCCCGCAAAGGTGTTGGGAAAGCAGCGACTCCGTCACCGTGATCGAGCGGTCGGGGAAATACATGCTGCCCGCGCCCGGGGTGAAGACCAGATCCACGCCCCCGGCCTCGCACTTCTCCAGATCCTCCGCCAGCGGCTGCGGGTAGGCGGCGAGGTCGCCGGGGCGGTCAAATTGGATGGGATTGACGAAGATCGACATCGCCACGGTGCCCTCCGCACCGGCGGCCTCGCGGGCGCGGCGGACCAGCGCGAGGTGGCCCTCGTGGAGCGCGCCCATAGTCGGCACCAGCACCAGCGGGCGGGGCAGGGAGGCGATTTCGCGGCGCAGTTCTTCAGTTGTGGCGGCCAGACGCATGGCCGGAAGGTGGCGGGCCCGCCGACCGCCCGCAATCTCCCATCTGGCGTCTTCCATCTGCGATCCAACATCCCCCATCAGCCCGCTTTTGTTCCCCGCATGGGGCGTTGACGCTGCCGGAAAATCGGTGCAGCCTCCGCCTCATCCCAAGGGGAACCCCATTCATTTCATGACCATCATCCGCCGGATTTCTGCCCTCATCGCCGCCGTCGCCCTCTGCGGGACCGCCGTGGCCCAGGAAGGCAAGCTGAAGATCGCGACTGTCGATATGCAGCAGCTTTTCAAGGAGTATCACCGCACCAACGAGGCGCAGAAGGAGATCAACGTGGAGCGCGCGCGGATCCAGAAGGACAACAACGACCGCCTCGCGACCATCCGCGAGCTGGACACCCAGCTCCAGAACATGCGCAAGCAACTGGAGGACCCGACCATCGCCCAGTCCAAGAAGGAGTCCGTCTTCACCGAGTGGAACGTCAAGCAGCAGGAAGGCATCGCGCTCGACCGTGAGCGCCGCGAGTTCCTCCAGCGCCGCAACCAGTCGCTCAACGAGAAGATGGTCCAGCGCATGAAGGGCATCCTCGAGGAAATCCGCAAGCTGGTGGAAGAGAAGGCCAAGGCCGAGGACTACGACTACGTTTTCGACAAGTCCGGCCTCAGCACCTCCCAGGTTCCTTTCTTCCTCTACACCAAGGACGCCACCGACATCACCGCGGTGCTGCTGAAGGAACTCAACAAGGACGCCCCGGCCGAAAGCACGCCTTCCGAAGAAGCCCCGACGCTTGAGCCCGGGAAGCCGGTCGGCGAGGAGTGATTCCGCGTTTCCCGTGCCCCTGACCCTCTCCGAACTGGCCCGCCTCGTCGATGGTGACATCGTCCGTGGCGGGCCTGATCTTTTGATCGAAGGCATCGCCGCGCTCGATGAAGCCGGCGGCTCCGAGCTGTCGTTCCTCGGCAACGAGAAGTACCGGGCCCAGTATCTGGCAACCCGGGCAGGCGCGGTGATCGTGCCGCGCGGCGTGACCGAAGGCCCGGAAACGAGCGCCCTGATCGCCGCCGACAATCCGTCCTTCGCCTTCGGGCTGGCGGTGAAGCATTTCGTCGCGGCCACGGCGCGGGTTTTCACGCCCGGCATTCACCCGCGGGCGATCGTCGATGAGTCGGCAAAGCTCGACCCCACCAAGGTCCGTGTCCACGCTGGCGCGGTGGTCATGGCCGGAGCCGAGATCGGCGACGGCAGCGAGATCGGGCCGAATACGGTGGTCGGCGAGCAGGTGAAGGTCGGCCGCGATTGCCTCTTTTACGCCAATGTCACCATCCGCGAGCGTTGCCTGATTGGCGACCGGGTGATTCTCCAGCCCGGCTGCGTGATCGGCTCGGATGGCTACGGCTACGAAGTTGTCGATGGCCGCCATGTGAAGGTCGATCAGGTCGGCATCGTCGAGGTGCAGGACGACGTGGAGATCGGCGCGAATACCGCCATCGACCGCGCGCGGTTCGGCCGCACCGTGATCGGGCAGGGGAGCAAGATCGACAATCTCGTTCAGGTCGCCCACAACGTGCAGCTCGGTAGTCATTGCCTGCTCGTGTCGCAGTGCGGCCTGGCAGGCAGCTCTCGGCTCGGCGATTACGTCGTGGTGGCAGCCCAAGCCGGCGTCGGCGGCCATGTGAAGATCGATGACAAGGCGGTCCTTGCAGGACGTGCCGGGGCGACGACCGATCTCGAAGGCGGCAAGACCTACAGCGGCCATCCCGCGCGGCCCTACATGGAGGAGCAGCGCTCCCGTGCCATGATCCGCCAGTTGCCGAAGCTGGTGGACCGGGTGAAGGCGTTGGAGAAGAAGAAGGACTGAGACCGAACGCCACGGCCCACTGGGAGCGCGGAATTATTCCGCCTGGACAGTCGGGCGAAGTGCCATTCGGGCGGAATGAATTCCGCGTTCCCAGTAGCGGGACGACTGCGTCGTTCCGGCGGGGTAGGGGCCGCAACGCGAATCAAAGCGGCGATTGATCTCGGCACCGCGCCCAGCCGGAATGGCGCAGCCATTCCGCTACGAATCTGCCGGGGATCTCCGAGGGGCTGTGAGAGCTGCTTCGACCGCACGCGGAGCGTGCGGACCACCACGCTCAGCGCGCCGCGGTCTCGGCGTGGGCGTTCGTCTTGGCGCGAATGATCTTCACCGGTATCAATTGGCTGGCGTCTTCCAGGAGGCGGCGGCGGGCCAGCAGGCCGACCTTGGCATTCTGGTGCGGGGTCCAGTCGTCACCGGCCGCGACGCTTTCCGCAGGACTGAGCAGGGCCGGGGCGATTTGATCGACCCACGGGGAAAGCAGGACCAGCTCCTCACGCGTGAATCGGTGGAAGACCGGCTCCTTGAAGGCCACGATCAGATCCCCCTCGCTGGTCGGCTCGGGCACGAAGGGCGCGTCGGCTTCGGCACAGGCGGCGATCCGCTTGCGGGCATCGGCCAGAGGGTCGGTGCAGGGTTCATCCACCACCACACAGGTGCCGCGGCGGAAGAGGACAAAGGAACGCTTCGCGCTGACGTGCTGCGAACAGAACTCCACCAGCTCTTCCGTGGAGACGGCCATCGGCGCGCTGCTCTCCATGCCTTCGAGGGTGGTCGTGTGGCTGACCGGCACGATCGCGTTCACGGCATGCTGCTGCTGTTGCACATTCTTTTTAAAAGAGGGCGAGGGCAGCAGGATCGCCACGGCGAGCCCGAAAATGCCTGCCAGCAGCAGCGCAAACGACAAGGCGATCCGGGAGGAGAGCGGACTCTTGGATGCGGCGGAAGGATTAAGCATGCCGAAGTTTTAAAAAATCTTGACGTTTTAGCAAGCTTAAGTTTCTTTCACCACGTTGCTTGCCCCTTACCTCCATGAAAAATGCGACCCTCCCAGGTCGCAGCTTTCGTTCGAAGCTATCCACCCTCGGCGCGCTCACTGCGGGCGTCGTGGGCTTTGGGTGGCCTCAACAAGCTGCGGCTGAATCCGTCGATAGCGAATTACTGCTCTTGGTGGACTCCACCCAGCGCGGTCTGAATAACCGCGACTTCGACGCGCTGATGGACAGCTATGCCGACGCTTTCACGAGCTCGGACGTTATGAATGCGATCCAATCCGGCTCGTACGGACGGATCGCGGTCTCGCTGATGTTTTTTGGAAATGCCAATACCCAAGTGGTCGGCATTCCCTGGATGAGCATCGGCAGTGCAGCAGAAGCGCAGACCTTCTCGCTGCTGCTCCGTGCGATCAATCGCCCGTCCTCGCCTGGCTCGATCCAGGTGGACGACGCGCTGTTGGCCGCGATCCCGTTGTTCGGCACCGAGACCGGAGCTGCCGGGAATGGCTTCGAAAGCTCCGCCCAGCTTCTGGAAGTGGTTGCGGCCTCGACGCCTGCCGGTGGCAGCACCGCCGGGGTGCCGGGAGCGCGGAATCAAGCGCTTGCGACCGGGGTGGACGTGATCAATGCGATCGCCGTGGGAAACCAGGCGGGAAGCATTTCCACCTACTTCGCGACCAATGTCATTGGCGGTGAAGCCGGTGGTGTGGCGGCTAGCAGCAGCACCTCGGCCGTGAATGGCAATCTGGGAGCGTTCCTCGCTTCCCAGGTGTCCGGACAGGTCAATGCAGGGGCCGCTGAATCGCTGACGGCGGTGCCGGAGCCTTCTTCCGTGCTCGCACTGGTTTCGGGGCTCGGCCTGCTGTGCCTGCGCCGCCGGAGAATCGGCTAAGCGGTTTGTTTCCAACCTCCTCTCCCCTTATGAGCAGCGCTGCCCAGTCACGCCGCATTGAACGGCTCTACCCGGATGATGCCGAGATCGATCCTGAAATCGCCGAATTGGTCGGCCAGGAGATCTTGCGCGATCGCTTGGAACCCGCCGCCTGGGCACGGGCGCTGGCGTCCAGTGGCGGGAGAAAACAGGATGCCCTGGCCACCTATGCCCGCATCCGGATGCAGCATGTCGCCTCCCACCGGCGGCTCCGCCGGGCGAAGTCGCAGTCCTTCGAGGCACGGCGGCTCACCACCTGCCTCGGCATCAAGACCGTGCAGGATCTCCTCCAGCGCTCGAACCGCGGGGGACAGCTCAATCTCATCAAGCCCCGCCTTTCCTACGTCTGGCTCGCCATCCTGATGCTCGGCTGCTCGGGCTCGGTCGCCAGCCTCGGCCGCCTGATGGGCCGCTTCTTGCCGGAGTCCATCGGCGCGTGGTTGCCCGCGATCGCGCTGCTGTGCGGGATCGTCGCCGTGGCCGGCGTCCTCGGGCTTCGTGCCTTGCTCCCGAAGCGCTGGGTCATGCTCGGCTGGAACACCGGCTTTGCCATGGTGTGCACGCTCGCCTGCTTCGGATCCTTGTCGCTGGGCGCGAAATTGATCGCTCGCACCTCCCCGGATGTGATCCAGAGGCTGACCACCGGGATGGATGATGCCGCGCCGGAACCGGTTCCTGCGGCGTCTAGCGCCAAGCCGCTGCTGGTGAAGCCGAAGCTCGCCCCCCCGGCCTCCTCGACTTCGACGCGTGCGACCGCTTTGATCGGGGCCGAGGAGGACGAATAACGGTTTCCCTCCGCGCCGTGCCTGCTACATCCGGCGCGTGAACGAAGAACGCGAGCGAGGCACGCAGCCGCTGGACGGGATGCTGGGGCTGCCCAAGCGAGACGTTTCATTTCAAACTCCTGCACGATGAGCGAAGACGAGAGAGAATTCGGGACGCAGCCGCTGGTTGCGGTCATGGAACGCTGGCACCTGGAGAACCACGATCTGGTCGAGGCTTCCCCCGAGCAGCTCACGCACAAGCAGGTGCAGCGCGCACGGAGCGGCCGAAAGCTGACCCTGAAAATGATGATGAAGATGGCCCGATCGCTCAATATCGCGATCTGGAACCGTCTGAAGACGGCGGAGAAGGAAAAGTTCGTCGAATACCTCCACAAGGATATCTTCTCGTATTCGAAGGGCTTCGATCCGGACAAGGATGATCCGAACCGGGAGCTCCTCCCCAAATAGAACAGAATCCGGCCGGGAGTTACCGGCGTTCCTCAAGCGGACGCGAATCTGGTGCCGCGGGAGCGTAGGGCTCCGCCGCGCCTGCCCGTGGCAGCACGATGGTGAAGACCGTCGTTCCTTCCGCCGAGGAACTCGCGCTGATCGTTCCCCGGTGGGCCCGGACGATCTCACGGCATATGTACAGCCCCAGTCCCATGCTGCCGATCTCCTCGGGCGCTCCCGGCTGAATGTGCCGGACCATCGGCTCGAACAGAAAGTTCAGGAGGTCCTTCGGGATCGGTCGGCCTTCATTCTGGACCTTCAGCTCGACCGAGTCGCCTTCCGCGCAGAGCGACAGGTGGACTGCGCCGGCGGTGTCGCCGTGGCTGACCGCGTTGCCCAGTAGGTTGGAGAGGAGTTGCCGCAGGCGGTAGGGATCCCACCGGCCGGAAAGGTCTCCTTCCGTGGCGAGCGTGAATGCCTTGTCAGGACGCACGGTCTCCATCCGTGCCACCATCTCGTGCGCCAGTTCCCGGAGGTCCACCATGGCGGGATACATGGTCATCGGCTTTCCCAACTGCGAGCCGCTGAGGTCGAGGAGATCCCGAACCAGCGCGTCCATGGCATCCACGCCACTCTGGATCTTCGACGCAATCGTCGGGAAGTCGGCACCGGGTCCGCTCCGGACCAGGACCGAAGCGAGCAAACGGACAGAACTCAAGGGCTGGCGAAGGTCGTGACCGATGATTCCGAGGAACAGGCGCCGCCCCTGCTCAACTCGCGCGCTGTGGGTCTCGACCGACGTGGCCACCAGGTGGTCGATCGCTTCGTTGAAGCGCACGAGTTCGTTTCCCTGTTCTGCGTCGCGCGGCGTCCCCTGAGCCTGCCACATGCGCATGACGGACGCCCGCAAGGCCCGGAATTCCGCCACCACCTTGACGATGTCGAAGCCTGCGGCCAGTCGCTCCTTGGCGTGCTTGAGGGCTGCCCCGTCGAGCGCCGGATCGGCAACGTTTCCCTCGGACTTTTGCTTCTGATCTTCCAGGGATTGCGCCGACTTCATGTCGGCGGCGACGGCGCGGAGCATGTTGTCGGCATTGTCGCGAAGATCGACGGGATCGGGGGCTTCGTCCGTGGGCCAGTTGGCGCGGGCGAATTCCTCCCATGCCGACACGATGGCCTCCAAGTTCGTCAGGATGAAATCTGCGAGCCGCTCGGATGCGGGATGCGGCGTGTCCATTTGGGAAGGGTGTTGCATGCTGCTATCCAAAGCAACCCCGGGAAAAAATCATGCGGTCGGTTTTCCGGGCGTCTCCATTGCGCTGCGCCCGCAAACCCTTCCCGAGGCACCGCTCATGGGTTAGGGGCGGAACCACAGCGCGAAATTTATCAGCCGGGAGCTGTGGATGTTGAGGAAAGGCCCGTCACCCCCTCTTCGCCTCCGGGCGAGGCCTTGATTTCCGCTGCAAATGGTGACGTTCCCTACCAGGGTCACCATGCTCAGACGTCTGGCAGGTGCACGATGCCACGGCGCAGTGCAACCGTGACAGCCTCCGTGCGGTCGCGGACCTGCAGCTTCGCGAGGATGTTTTTCATGTGCGACTTCACCGTGAGTTCGGTGATGCCGAGCGCGCTGCCGATCTGCTTGTTCGCCTCACCAAGGACCAGCAGGCGAACGATCTCCCGTTCGCGTTCGGAGAGGATCTCACCGCGCTCCCGTGACGCGAGGTGGCTGGCAATCTCCGAGGGGATCCAGCGCTTTCCCTTTAACAAGGCGCGGACGGCCGGCGTGATCTGGTCGCCGGAGCTGTGCTTGAGCATGTAGCCCATCGCCCCGGCGGCAAGGGCGGCGTGAATGTCTTCGTCCCCATCGAAGCTGCTCAGCACCAGAATGCGCGCCTCTGGATGTTTCCCACGGATCAGCCGGATGGCCTCCACGCCGCCACAGACCGGCATGCGGAGGTCCATGACGGTCACGTCCGGCAGGAGCCGCGAGAAGGCTTCGACGGCTTCGTGGCCATTGGACGCTTCGCCCACCACCAGCAGGTCAGGCTCATGATGAAGGATGTCGCGCAGTCCCGCACGGACGACGAAGTGATCGTCCACGACGAGGATCTTGAAGGAGGTTTTCATGTGGGTTTGTTAGAAAGGGAAGGGGTTGTCGGCAGGGGGACTTCGATGCGGACGAGAGCGCCTCCGCCGGGACGGTTCCCAATGCTAAGCCTCCCGCCGATGCGTTCCGCGCGCTCGTCCATGCCGACGAGTCCGAAGTGTGCCCCGCCCTTGTTCTCCGGGCTACGATCCGCAAGGCCTCGCCCGTCATCGCTGATGGTGAGGGTAACGCTTCCGCTGGCGACTGTTAGATCGATCCCGATCATACCCGCCTGCGAATGCTTGAGAACATTGGTCATCGCCTCTTGTCCGATCCGCAGCAGGTTGTCGCCGATCAGGCCGGGGATATGCCCTCCTCCCCGCTGTTGCTTGAACTCCACGCGGATGCCGGAGCCGAGGAAATGGGACTGCGCCATGCGGTGCAAGGCCTCGCCCAGGTCGAAATGTTCGAGCGCCTCTGCCCTAAGGTCCCAGATGGACTGGCGAACTTCGGTGTGGCAGTGCTGAACCATTTGGCGCATCGCGGCGAGGCGGTCGCGCGTTTGCGGTGGGGCTTCCTTCAGCGAGAGGCCGATGCCGTGGATCTGAAGCTGGATGCCGGTCAGGCCTTGTTCCAAGGTGTCGTGAAGGTCGCGAGCCAACCGTCCCCGTTCTGATGCGACCGCCTGGCGCTCCCTCACTTCGGCTCGCAGGCTGGCGTTCCTGCGGGCCAGGAAAAATCCCGCGAGGGCTGCCAGCAGCAGGACGCCAAGCATCACGCTCAGCAAGATGAGCATGCGCCTTACCGTGAAGTACGGCGCCGGTTCCAGGACGGTGATCGATGCTGGATCCGGGAGCGCCATTTTGAACCCCACCGGGTCGCCGGCAGCATCCGTCTGCACCAGGCAGATCCCCGCGACGCGTAGCAGGCTACCGGGCTCGATCGGTTTGGTATCCGAGGTCGTGTTCAGTTCCGCGGTGAAAACCCCTCGCGGCGACTGGAGGGCCAACACCAGATGCCGGCCTCCGCCCGCGGCGGGTGTTTCGATCCGGTCTAACAAGTGCCCCGACACCGCAACGAAATCCGCGTGATGAAGCCCGTTCTGAAGCTGCCAGGCGGGCATATCTTTCGCCTGCAACGTGATCGCCGGTCCGCTGTCCGGCCTGATGACGACGTCCGATAGGACGGGGAGGAAGCTCTCGAGGTCACGGAACCCCACCGCTTGGATTTGCTCTCCGGGCTTCAGGTTTCTGGCTTCCTTGCCGCGAATCGCCAAGCCGGCATCGCCGTCGTGCAGCCAGCCCACGCCGTCGGCCACGTGTATGACCTTTCCCCGCACATGCAGACGTTCGCCTCGGGTTTGCCCCGGGTGATACTGGAACGCGTTGCGCAACGGGGTGGTAGGGAGTTCCCATGGCGAGGCGGTTTCGCGCTGCTCCGAGCGGAAGTCCTCCTCGCCGTTGACGAGCAACTGTACTTCCACCAGTTGCCGGATCGTCCCGCGCGAACGGACGGGGCTGGCGACACCGCGCACCCAAGCCTTGGCCGCGATGAGTTTTTCCGGGTTCAGGGTTTTCACGTTGCTGATCCGGAAGCTGATCCGCGACGCCCCGGAATCTAACAGTCCAATCATCGTCGTGGCATCGGTCATCTCCGCCGAGCGGATCCAGCCATCTGTTTCCACGCGTTCGCCGTTGAAGGAACCGTTGAGCAGGCCTCCGCCGGACGCTCTCACCACATAGGGCAACGCAGCCGGCCCGAGGCCTTGGTATTCCGCGCGCCCGATCACCGGGGCGAAATCTCCACGTGCCAGCATTCCCCTGACCCGCACCCGCTCGGCGATCTTCGGGCCGGGACCTTGCTCCCGTGTCACCAGCAGTCCGCCGCTTGGATCCTGGATGTAAAAGCCGAGGCCCGTGCCGCCATCAACCCAGGTCACCACCCCCTCCGCGCTCACTTGGGATTCCTTGAAGGGCTCGACCGTCGAGGCGGTTTGGATTTCCCGGATGGGCCGCACTTCGGCAGCAGGAAGATCGGCTGCGGAGGAAAGGCGGCCGAAGCAAAGCATCACCGGCAGTAGCCACGGGATTTTCATGCTTGGAGAGATCTCCTGATTATACGGGACAAACCCTTGCCCGGGGCGAGGGAAAAAAACCTCCAACGCTCGCCCAAAAGAGGGATTTCAAGTCCTCCGTCCGGACCGAGTCTCGGGTTACTGCTGCAAGTTCCAACCCATGTCTCGTTTCAGCATTTCACTTCTCTTGTCCCCGCGGAGGATCCTTGTCCGGCTATTCGTTTGTGCAGGTCTCTCTGTCGCGTTCGTATCCGCCCATCCCGAGGAGTTCGATGTCGTGGTGTACGGCGGCACCTCCGGCGGCATCACCGCCGCAGTGGCGAGTGCGAGGATGGGGAAGAGAGTCGCGCTGGTTTCTCCCACGGCCTACCTCGGCGGACTTACCACCAGCGGCCTCGGGTGGACCGACTTGAAAAACGCCGCGATTCTCGGCGGCCTCAGCAAGGAGTTCTACCACCGCGTCTATCTCCACTACGCCGCCCAGCCGAACTGGAACTCGGTCAAATCGATGGCTGGCCAGCACATGGCGGGCTTCGATCATACGAAGCAGCTTGGCATCATCTTCGAGCCGAAGGTGGCGACGCAGATCTACGATGAGATGCTCGCCGAGACCACGGTGCAGATCTTCACCGGTCTTCTCGATCTCACCGATGGCGTGGCGATGAATGGCCAGAGGATCACTTCGATCAAGCTGGAGGACGGCCGGGTCTTTACCGGGAAGATGTTCATCGACGCCAGTTACGAAGGCGATGTCATGGCCGGGGCCGGGGTGAGCTTCTATGTCGGCCGAGAGGCGAATTCCGTTTACGGGGAAACGATCAACGGGGTGCAGAACCCTGCGACCAATGACGTGGTCGCAGGCTTGGATCCCTACAACGTGAAGGGAAATCCGGCGAGCGGATTGCTGCCCGGCATCAAGGCGAGCATCGCGGCTAACGGAACCGCTGACGGGAACCTCCAGGCATACTGCTACCGGATGTGCCTCACAAACAATCCCGCGAATCGCGTGATGGTGGCGCAACCCGCGAACTACGCGGACGAGGATTTCGAGCTCGTACTCCGTGCCGTCGAAGCCGGGCAGACGCAGTTCATGAAGATGGATGGCATGCCGAATGCCAAAACGGACTCTAACAACCTGTCCGGCGTCTCCCTCGACTACATCGGGAAAAACTGGGGACCGGGCTGGGACTGGTCCACACTGAACCATCAGGAGCGTGCAGCGCTGGCCGCTGAACACATCTATTGGCAACTGGGCCTTTTGTGGACCATCCAGAACCACCCGAGGGTGCTGGCGAAAGTAGGAGCGAACGGACTCTACCCTGGCTGGGGGCTGGCGGCAGACGAATTCACCGATACCGGCAATTTCCCTCCCCAGCTCTACGTCCGCGAGGCGCGGAGGATGGTCTCCGACTATGTGATGACCACGAAGAACTGCGCGGGCTCGGTCGTTGCCCCGGATTCCGTGGGGATGGGTGCCTACGCCATGGACTCCCATCACACGCAGCGCTTCAACAGCAACGGTTCCGTGAAGAACGAGGGCGGGGTTTACGAAATCCCCCCGGCACCTTATCCGATCTCCTACCGCTCGCTGGTCCCGAAGGTGGGTCAGTGCGAGAATCTGCTGGTCCCTTGGTGTCTCTCGACCTCGCACATGGCCTTCGGATCGGCCCGGATGGAACCCGTCTTCATGACGATGGGCCAGTCCGCGGCCACCGCCGCCGCGCTGGCGATCAATGACGGCACCACCGTGCAACAGGTTCCCTACGAGAAACTGGCCGCGGTGCTCAGGGCCGATGGTCAAGTGCTCAGCCTGCAACCCGAGGCCTATGGCATCATCGTCGATTCCGAAGATGCCACCGGCGCCGTCATCACCGGGAACTGGACCGCCTCCTCCTCGGTGCCGGGATTCAACGGCACCAGCTATCTTCACGACGGCGGCGAAGGACGTGGCCAGAAATCCGTCCGCTTCACCCCCGTCATCCCCACGGCAGGAAGTTACCGCGTCTCCCTCCGCTGGAACGCCAACTCCAACCGCGCCACCAATGTTCCCATCGCCATCACCCATGGCGGCGGCGTGACCAACACCACGGTGAACCAGCAGGCGAACGGCAGCACCTGGTTTGACCTCGGGGTGTTCTCCTTCACTCCGGGAGGAGGAGGAAATCTCCTGCTCTCTAACACCGGCGTCAATGGCCACGTCATCGCCGACGCCGCCATGTGGACGCGGATCGGACAGTTGCCTACTGTCCGGATCTACAGCCCGGTTCCCGGTGCTATCCGGGGCGGTTCGGTGCCGGCCACCCTCGTCTTCACCCGTGAGGGCGATGCCGCCGCGCCGCTGCAGGTGTTCTACCAGCTTTCGGGCAGCGCCCAGGGATCCGCCTTCACGCCGCAACCCACCGGCTCGGTCACCATCCCTGCCGGCAAGCGCGAGTTCAAGCTGCCGCTTGCCGCGCTCTCTTCCACGCTTCCGATGGGGGAGAAAGCCCTCGTGCTCCAGCTTTCCGCCCACGCATCCTACTCGCTGGGTGGAAACAATTCGGCCACGATCCTCGTGCGCGATACACCCTTCGACTCCTGGCGTTTCGCTCGCTTCAACTCCGCGGAGCTCGCCGATCCCTCCATCTCCGGCCCTTTGGCCGATCCGGATGGCAGCGGTGCCGTGAATCTCCTCCGCTTCTTCAGCGGCACCGAGAGCTGGCCCCGCACCTCCCTGCTCGCGCAGGGAAACATTCTCTACTTCGAGTTCGACCGCCACCGCGCCGCCGCCGGCCTCGGATATGACATCGAGGAATCCGACGATCTCCAGGAGTGGAATCCCTCTCCGCGGCTGACCATGCACGCCCCCACCCAAGACCAGGGCGAGGTCCAGAAGATCCAGATCCCGGTCCGTTCGTCAGGTCCGCCGGCGGAGGGGCGGAAATTCTTCCGCCTCAATGTCGCTCCCTGACCGCTTTCCAAGCCGGCCAGCGGAAACCCTTCCAACCGTTAGAAACCCAAGACCCATGAAACCCAGCATCAATCCATTCCTCGCCTTGCTCACCCTCACCACCGGCGTCCACGGGGCCGCCAAGATCTGGGACATCGTCCCGGGTGATGGAGCCACGATCACCGCCGGCAGCGGGACCTGGCTCACCGGTGGTCCCAACTGGAACACCGGAGCCGCGGACTCGACCTGGGTCGCAGGAGACACGGCGACCTTCCAGGCGGCGGACGATCTTGGAAACCACCTCGTCACGGTGGGCGGTGCGATCACCACGGGCCAAGCCGTGCCGGCAATCACCCTCAGCAATTCCGGCTTCACCTTGCTGGCCACCTCCGCCCAGATCGTCACGATGGGTTCCTCGACCTCCGACTCCTCCCTCAGTGTGGCAGCCGGGAAGACCGCCACCATCGGTGACAACCTGACCATCCGTAAAGGCAGCACCGCGGGAATCCTCGGTCTCTTTGGTGGCGGGACTTTGAATCTCGGTTCCGGTCTCCTTAATGGCGGAGCAGTTCTTCAAAACAGTGGCACCAGCACCAGTTTGGAAATGCGCAACGGCACCACGCTGGACATCAAAACCGGTGGCTTGTTGTCATGCGCGAGAAGTATCGTCGTCGGCTCCACCGTGGCTGACACCAATACCCATCGGCTGAAGATTTCGGGAGGCACCGCCCTGTTGGCCAATAGCTCGGCGGTTGCTGCAAACATTGTGATCGGCAACACCACCGGTGGCCAGACCTCCACCGCCATCCTGGACATGACGGGCGGTGAACTCAACAGCCAGACGACCGACGGGTCCGTGCGTTTCGGTCCGGCAACAGCGAACAACAGCACCAACTGCACCGCCACCCTGAACCTAGACGGCGGCACCCTGATCATCGGCCGGGTTTTCCAAGGGACCCAATCCGGCACGGGCGTGGTGACCTCCACCTTCAACTTCAACGGCGGCACCCTCAAGGTGCTGCCCGGCACCAGCAATGCGACCCAGTTCATGGCGGGTCTCGATTTCGCCTACGTGAAAGCCGGCGGCGCGATCATCGATACCAACGGGATCATCACTAACAACGGCAATGCGGTCATCGCCCAGCCGTTGCTGGACGGCACCGGCGGCGGGGGACTCACGAAGCAAGGAGCCGGCATCCTCACTCTCACCGGCGCGAATACCTACACCGGCCCCACCATCGTCAACGGCGGCAAGCTGGCCATCACCGCCCCCTACAATGCCATCACCGCCACGACGGTGAATGACACCGGCCGCCTCAAGGTCAACTCGTCCGGTGCCGGCGCGTCAGCCTTGGGCACCGTCACGCTGAATACCGGTGGCGGCCTGGAATTCGACGTGGGCACCTTCAATCCCGCCAACCAGCCCGCGCTCGACATCGGCACGCTCAATGCGAATGCCAACTACGCCATCGACCTGAGCGGCGCGAGTATCCCGAGCAGCACGACCATCACCCTGCTGACCTACACCTCGAAAACCGGTTCCGGCATTCCCACGATAGGCAGCCTGCCGCCGGGAGTGACGCTCAGTGGCCCCCCGGTCGATACCGGCTCGTCCATCCAGATCACGATCAATGGCGGATCGCCCAGTATCTTCAGTTGGTCGAGGGGCGATGGGGAATGGGACACCATTTCCCTCAACTGGAATGCCAATGCGGCCGCCTATTCCGAGCCGGCCGTGGTGACATTCCCCGGCCTGGCCGATGCGGTGGATGGCATCAATACCGTCACCCTGACTGCCGACCGCGCTCCCTTCTCGGTGGCGATCTCGAACAACGGCGACCACGACTCCAGCGCCTATCTCTTCACCGGCCCCGGCGCGCTCACCGGCACCACGGGCGTCACCAAGACCGGCACGGGAGTCGTGAGATTCGCCAATGACGACAACTCCTATTCGGGGGCGCTCGCCATCAATACCGGAGCGGTGGTCAAGGAAGCGGAGGACAGCACCACTGGCGACATCTCCGTCGCGAACGAAGCCACCTTCGCCATCTCGGGCGGCATCACCGCCGGCAGCGACCAGACGCTCACCATCTCCGGTCCGGGCCAAATCACCACCAACTATTTCTACAGCGGCTCCCTGAACCAACGCGGTGCGCTCCAGGCCCACACGGGCGAAAACACCTGGGCTGGCGACATCCTCCTGTCCGGCACCGCGGGCACCGCCGGAAACACCCGCCTCGGGGTCCAGAACGGTTCCAGCCTCATCCTCGCCGGAGCCATCTCGGAAGCGGTGGCCGGAATGAGCCCGTATTTCCGCGCGGGCGACAGCACCTTCGATAACATCACCATCGCAGGTATTGGCTCATGGACCGGTCCCACCCGCATCTACTCAAATGGCGGCAGCCTCGCGCTTGCCGGCAATAACCGGCTGCCCACAGCCGTGGACTTGATCGTGGGGCCATCCGCGGGCGCAAGCGGCTCACCGACCTTTGATCTCGCCGGATTCAACCAGACCGTGGCCGGTCTCAGCGGGGTGGCCACGACCCATGTTCCCGTCATCAAGAATTCCGGCTCCGTCCAGTCCACCCTGACACTCAGTCCCACGGCGTCTAGCAGCTTCCCCGGTAGCATTCAGGATGACGTGAAACTCGTGATCGGCGGAACCGCTCCGCAGACTCTCACCGGTGACAGTGTCCACACCGGCAACACGCTCGTGAATACCGGCGCGAATCTGGTCATCAGCAGTAGCGGCGAGCTGCAGTTCTATCCCGCGGCAAACGGCATCACCAACTCGGTGGGCGGGACAGGCACTCTCAAATTTGACGGCACGCTCCGGATCAATTTCTCCAACATCGATGCCACGCCCGGGAATTCGTGGACGCTGGTGAATGTGGGCAGCTTGGCTAGTGCCACCTATGACTCCACTTTCGCGGTGGCCGGTGGGGCCGGTGCCTTCGCGGAGACGGCTTTGGATTCCGGAGTCTGGGAGCAGGTGGATGGTGCCGTCGTCTGGACCTTCACTGAGTCCACCGGGGTCTTCTCGGTCGCGACGTATGTCCCGCAACCCTTCCAAGTCTGGATCGATACTTACTTCCTCGGTCAATCCGACCCCGATGTCGTCGGCAAGGATGCGGATCCCGATGGCGATGGCACCGACAACCTCGCAGAGTTCGCATTGAACGGTAACCCTGACGACGGCTCGAATAACGGCTATCGAGCCATCGCACTCGAAGACACCGACGCGGACGGGCAAAAGGAACTGACTCTCACCATCGCGGTTCGCAAGGGCGGTAGTTCGCCCGTCTTCGCGGGTTCACCGCTGTCCGCTACCTCGGATGGAGTGAAATACACGATCGAAGGATCTCTCGATCTGGTGTTCCCGACCAGTGCCGTCAGTGAAGCCGCGCCCGCCGCCGGTCCCGGCGGACTCCCGGCGGAGTATGAATACCGCCGCTTCCGGCTGGATGCCTCCGAGGGTCTTCCCAGCAAAGGCTTCCTCCGGGTGAAGACCGAACCACAATCCTGATCTAAGACTGCCAGGCTTCACCGGCCCCTTCGTGGATTCCCAATGGAATCCACGAAGGACCGCTGGTGGCGGCGCGTAATGGCAGCGGGAAGATCATCCCCCGCAAGCTGTAACACACGGCTCGCCGGTGAAATCCATTGGAACCGCGGTCTTCTCGAGGCCGCGGTTCCGACGGTGAAGGTCAACCTGATTTCCATGCGATGATCCGCAGATTTGCAGAGAAATCAGGTCTTTCAGTGTCGTATTGGCTTGAGATCGAGATCCGGGGTGTTACCCGGGGCTTGAAACGACACCCGCAAAGACCATGACCGAAAAAACCAATCTCGCCGACCGCCGCGGCTTCTTGAAGTCCGGCGCCCTGATTGCCACCGCGACCGCCATGCCGGGAATTCTCCGCGCCCAAGGTGGTGCCGCGGACGAGCTCAAGATCGCACTGGTCGGTTGTGGCGGCCGGGGCAGCGGTGCCGCCGCGCAATCGCTCAATGTCCCCGGCACCCGGCTGGTCGCGATGGCCGATGCGTTCCCGGACAACATCGATGCCGCGCACGATAGCCTGAAGAAGCAGTACGGCGATCGCGTGGACGTGCCGAAGGAGCGCCGCTTCGTCGGCTTCGAAGCCTACAAGGCGGCGATCGAAGCCGCGGATGTGGTGCTGCTCTGCACGCCGCCGGGTTTCCGCCCCGCGCACTTCGAATACGCGGTGTCGAAGGGAAAGCATGTCTTCATGGAGAAGCCGGTCGCCGTCGATGGCCCCGGCATTCGCAAGGTGCTCGAAGCGGCCAAGCAGGCCGATGCGAAGAAGCTCAAGGTGGTCTGCGGCCTGCAGCGCCGCTATCAGACCAGCTACCTCGAGACCCTCAAGCAGGTGCAGGAAGGCGTGATCGGCGATTTCGTTTCCTCGCAGGTCTACTGGGTCGGCAACGGCGTGTGGGTGAAGGATCGCTCGGCCGGCATGAGCGAGATGGAGTACCAGATGCGGAATTGGTACTACTTCAACTGGATCTGCGGCGACCACATCTGCGAGCAGCACGTCCACAACCTGGACGTCAGCAACTGGTTCAAGGGCGGCAAGCACCCGGTCAAGGCGCTTGGCATGGGTGGGCGCACCCAGCGCGTCGGCAAGCAATTCGGCGAGATCTTCGACCACTTCTTCGTCGAATACACCTATGAGGATGGTACGGTGATGAACTCGCAGTGCCGCCACTGGAACGGTGTCGCCTCGCGCATCAGTGAAACCATCACCGGCACCAAGGGCTCCGCCTTCCCCGGCATGATCAAGGATCGCTCCGGCAAGGTCGTGTGGCGCTTCCGTGGCCAGGATAACAATCCCTACCAGACCGAGCACGAGCGGCTCTATGACTTCATCCGCAAGGACGAGGCGCACAATGATGCCTACTACACCGCGGAGAGCACGCTGACCGCGATCATGGGCCGCATGGCTGCCTACACCGGTCACGAAGTGACGTGGGAGCAGGCGCTCAATTCAACGATCGACACCATGCCGAAGGTGCTCGCCTGGGATGCCGAGCCCGGCCCGAAGGCAGGCCCCGATGGCATGTATCCGTGCCCCGTGCCCGGATCGGCCAGCGTCGCTTGAAGGCGTCCGCGAATAGCAATCCAGTAACATTCGGAACCGGCGGCGAAATCCCTTTCGCCGCCGGTTTGCGTTTGAGGCTTGGCCGGGTGGAGACTTGCCTCCAGGTGGACGGCAGTGCCGCGACGCTGGCCGTGGAAGAAGGTCCCCGCTTCGATCCAAGTTGTAAGTAGTCCCGGCTTCAGCCGGACACGCAGGACGTGCGAGCCGTCATCTCGCTTCGAGTCCGGCTGAAGCCGGGACTACGTACGCTGTAAGCGAGACCCGATAGTGCTTGGGTTTGTCGAAACGCCCGGGGGATGGGGATCAGCGTGATCCTTCTTCCTCCACGATCACGCGAAGGTCGTCGGTCGAGAGGCCGGCATTGAAGACGATGCGGACCGTCTGGCGATCCTCGGAAAGATGCACGAGGTCGGCGTGTTGCTCCGGCTGGTCGAGGTCGATCCCGCGGAACTCGATGGCCCCGTCGGCCGACAGCCATGGGCCGGTGGCAAACATCGGGTCGCTGGCTTCCAGCACTGCACCATGCGCACAGATCGCGAGCACCGGGCGGTCGAAGGTGACCTCGCCTTCGAAGCGTTGGAACTTGTCCCCAGGTCGTCCGATCGGATTGTAGCGGATCAAGAAGCTACGCAGGAAAGTGCCGGGGCGCGGCGCGAGCGTCTGCCGCACCGGTGCATGCTTCAGGGAAATTTCTCCCGGTGCGGATAGCTCGACCTCGATCGGGTGGTTGAAGGGCACGCCGCGCCTCTCCGGGATCACCAGCACGGCTTCATTGTCCTCCATCTTGGCAAGCTGCTCCGCGGTGCCTGGCGGTGCGGCTTTCACCGCGCCGCGGGCGGAAAGGATGCCGGAGGCCAGCGGCCAGGTGCGGTGGAAGGCGTCCGCCTTGAATGCCACGGTATGCAGGCCGGAATTGCCGCTCTGCATCGCCTTGCCCTCGTCGAGCCGGTGGGTTCCGCCGCCATCGCTGACTTCGATGAGACCGTCGAGCACCACGAAGTTCGCGCTGCCGTCGGCCGCCGCATTCACGCCGAAGGAAGTGCCGAGGTCGGTGACCGTCGCCTTCGACGTGAGGACTTGGAAGCCGTGCGCCGTTTCCGGGCACCAGGCATTCAGCTTGCCCGAGCCGAGCTTCATCACCATGCCGGAGACGATCTCGAAGTCCGCCGGGCCCTCGATCGCGACCACCGCGCCATTGGTGAAGTCCAACCGCAGCAGGCCACCTGCCAGCTGGTGCTTGTAGCCCTGCGCGATCTCCTCGGTGGACACGATGCTGCCGCGGTCATCGATCTGCCGCAGCGTGGCGATCGTCGCGCCATGTGCTGCGTCGCCACCGCGGAAGATCAGGAAGGTGGCCACCGCACACAGCCCGATCAAGGCGGTCGCCGCGAGCAGTCCCGGACGCCGGCGCCGCAACGGGAGCCTCTGCATCACGCGCTCGGTGAATTCATTCTCGCCCTCGCCCCCGAGGTGGAAGGCGTGCTCGGTGACCAGCTCCACGAACTGCTCGCCATCCTCGTTGCTGGCGAGGTTCTTCAGCGCATCCGAAAGCACGAGCTGCCGTGCTGCCTCCGCCCGCAGCGCGGGGTCGGCCTCCATCAAGGCGATCAGTCGTGCGCGCGAGACATCGTCGATGTTTCCTTCGAGCAATTGCTCGAGCAGCGGACCGAACGCGGATGGATCGTGAGGGTGCATCAGGTGGCTTCGTGAATGGATTTTCTTTGCAAGCAGTCGGCCAGCAACTGGCGCGAGCGGAAGAGGACCTGGCGGACCGCGGTGGTGGTCATCTTCAGGTCGCTGCCGATCTCGCTGGAGTTCTGGTCGTCGAAATAGCGGGCATGGACCACCTGGCGAGACCGCTCCGGCAGCTTCGCCATGCAATCGCGCAGCGCCTCGTGCCGGATGCCGCGGTCGGCGACGGAGGCCGGGCGCTCGTCTCCTCCGCCTTCGGCCGCGAGCAGCAGCGTGGTCATGTTCTCATCCAACAACCGCTGACGGCGGCTGGTCTTACTGAGTTCGTTCATGACCAGGTTCTTGGCGATGGCGCACAGCCACAGGCCGGCGTTGCCGACCTCGTCGAGGTCCTCCCATTTGCGGTAGGCGAGCAGGAACGCCTCCTGCGCAAGGTCGTCCACCCACGCCGACTGCACCCCGAGCGAGCGGATGAAGTAGCGCAGGCTGGCATGATGCTGTCGCACCACTCCGGCGAATTGATTGATCTCTGGCATGGGTTTCAGAGAGGGGATTTGACTGTTTCGCGGGACGTTACGGAAAGATTTCAGGGGAATACTGGTTTTAACCGTAGGCGCGTTCGTGACAGACTGTTGCAAAAGCTGCCGGGCAAGAGATCCGAACGAGTCATCTTTCCCGGAGGGAAAACAGCCAGTAGCCGGGGGTAAGCGTTGAGCCACCCCCGGTTGAGGCACGGAGCGAAAGGCATCCCGGAGGGGATGCGAGCCGGGCATGAACAGCGGACGCTGCCCGCATTTTCATTCTGGTTCCGACTTGGTGGAAATTGTTAGACGCCGCGGGGTGCTTCCGGCCCGGCTGGAATCCCCTCCGGGATTCCTTGCGATTTCCCTTGGGTCCGGTGGTCTTTGCCGCTGCGCGACTGCGACCACCGGCTACTCGCTGTGATCCCTCCGGGATCGCCAGGGCCGGATCACGGAGTTTCTCAGGAGCCGTGGACAGCGTGATGAATCGACCCTGTGGAATCCTACCCGCTACGGGAGATTGCGGACCTTGCCGGGCCTTGACTGCCAAGCCCCGCGTGTGCCCAATATAGCCGCGTGCAAGGACGATGACGGCTGGTTTCTCAAATCTTCCGGGATATCCAACGCAATCGTCATCTCCAAGATCAGGCCGCCATGACCAGCAAGATAAAGCGCCGGTTGCTTGTTGGGATCGGCAGTGCGTGGGTGCTTGCAGTGGGTATCTACGTTGCTTGCTTCAGGGCCCCTCCCGCACCCGTGGTAGCCCTTCGGGATCTCATCAAGACCGGAGGCTCTCCAACCGCTGGATGGGATGGAAGAGTCGTGACCTTGGAGGGATATTGGCGAGGCGACATCGATGGTTTGTCCGTGGGCACCTCCGCTGATAATACGTTGGAGGTGGGGAACTTCCTCCTGATGCGCCCTGATCCAAGCTTCATCCGCAAGGGTTTCAGCTTAGGATCGATACTTCCGGACCAATTTCAACCCGAACGAGTTTGGATTGCCACCGGCAACTATGTGAGGATGACGGGAACTTATCACGCTCAGTACTACAAGCCGCCTGGATCCATGCTCGAAGATTGTGAATGGTTTCAATTTCGGGAAGTCGAGCGGTGGGATCCGGACCTGCGAACGTGGCAGAAGGTCGATTACCCTGGTTGGTAATCTTCATGTTTCGCGGCCGCTACTTCTCCACCACCTTCTCCCCGCAAAACGACCCCGGCTCGGTGATTGGGTTGTTCTTCATCTCCACGTCTTCGCACTGCGCGGTCCAGATCACGGCGTTGCTTGCGATGCCGTAGCTCCCGCCGGTGCCGTCCGGCTTGTCGTGGTGGGGGCGGATGAAGCGATTGCCGCGGACTTTGACGCCCTTGGCGGAGGAGATCACGAGGTTCGGGCCGGAGCAGTCTTCGAAGGTGTTGTCCTCGATGACGATGTTCGCAAAGACGGCGGGAGCGCGGAGTTGCTGGGCTCCGCCACCGGCGGTGATGGAAAGCGCGCCGGCCTGCGTGGACCACGGCGCGGCGCAGAACCAGCCGGAGCGGCGGATGGTGTTCTTGCGAATGACTAGCCCATCGATGCCGGCGGCGGCATTGCCGGGAATCTCCGGGCACACGACGATCGAGTGGGGCGTGTCGAGCAGGTTGCCCTCGATGCGGCCGGCTCCCTTGATCAAGAGCCGTCCGGAGCTGTGGATGCGATTGTTGAGGAAGGAGAAGCCATTGCCCATGCGGTCGGGGGAATACAGCGAGTCGCCGGCTTTCACCGGCAGCGCTTGGTCGAGCGTGACTTCGAGGCACTTCGGCGAGACCCTCCACTCCGACCACTGCGGGGCATCCTTCAGCTTCGCAGTCACCGCGGGATCGAGCGCGGCCTTCTCTCGTGAAAGTTCGCGTCGCGAGGTGATGGTCGCGTCCGGTCCGCCGATGCGCGTCTTGAGGCGGTCGCCGCTTTCCACGCCGACGGTGAATTCGTCGCGGCTGGCGATGACCAGCGTGCTGCCGGTGACTTTCAGCACCATGAAGTCCGACGATTGCACGCTCCACGAATCATCGCCCGCTTCGCGGATTTCGCAGCCTTCCACGCGCGGGCCGTGGCGGACGGTCTTCGTCTGCATGGCGTCCCATGAGGTGCTGAGCAGCCGTGCCTCGCTCGCGCCGGTAGGCGTCGGGCCGGGCACCACGCGGCAGGCGAGATACTCGGTCTTGCCATCGCCATCGCACTCGAGGATGCCCATGCCGGGCGCGCTGTGAATGGTCACGCCGCGCAAGTTCACGCCCGAGCATCGCTCGAGTGAAAACGCGTGCGGGATGCCGTCGGCGGCCGGGCCGGTATTCAGCGAGGCGAGCGTGCCGGTTTCCGCTGCTTTCCCGATGTCCTTCAAGGTGACGCGCACCGTATCCTCGCCGCGCATCTCCGCCTTCGTGCCCCAGAGGAATGGCATGCCTTTCTTGCGGTAGCGTGTCGCAGGATCCACGACATCGATCCGCGAGTAAGGCTGACGCGGATAGCCGGCGTGGAGCTTCACCTCGATCCAGCCCTTGTTCTCTGCTACGGCAGTCACCGTACCTTGGGTGAAGGGCAGGGGATCGTAGTCCACGGTCAGGCCGCGCAGGCTGACGCCGGTGCACCGGTCGATCGCCACCGCGCGGGTGAGCTTGGTGGAAACGAGCGTGACGCCATCGGCGATGATTTCGACGTCCTTGAGTCCTTGAAGCGTCCACACGCACTTCCCGCCGCCGGTTGGCGCGAGCCGATAGGTTCCGGGCGGGATGATGACTTTCTTTTCCCCTTTCGAGATCGCTTCCGCGACCATCGGGCGGAAGTCATCGAGCGCCATCACGGCGCTGCACGAGAAGAGGAAGAAAAGGAGTCGGGCAATCATGATGGGGACAAGGGAAGCGATGCCACCCGTGGTTAAGCTACGGATGGCATCGCCGGAATTGTGTCGCGAAGATGGAAAAGTAACACCCGTTCAGAGCGGACGGCGGCGGATCACCGAAAGGGTGATGGCAGCCAGTCCGGCCATCACCGGCAGGGACGGCTCCGGCACGCTGGTGACGGACAGCGCCACGGAATCGATCCGCGCGAACTCGTCATTGGTGAACCCGCTGCCCGCCGTGATCGAGAGGAACAAGGTCTTGCCCGATGCTGCCAGGTGGGCGGCACCCGAACTCAACGTGCCGGTGGGATTGTAGGGGCTGGTGGCGAGCAAGCCGGTGGCCCCGGTGAGCGCATTGCTGCCGGAGAAGAGCTGCGTCTGGGTGCCGCCCAGGGTATTGTCGCTGGTGTAGAAGAGCGACCACGCCACCTGGTCGGTGGCTTCTGCATTCAATGCCCCACGAAGGCTGAAGCTCAGGTCGAAGACATCGCCAGTGGCGATGCTGTAGCCGGTATTCACGGCCACGCCGGAGAGACCGCCGGAAGAGTTGCGGCCGACGACCAACGACCAGCCGCCGTTCTGGGCGTTGTCGTTCTTGCGCTCGATGATGGCGTTTCCCGGTGCGACGGACCAAGAGGTGATCGTGGTGGTGCCCGTTCCATTCTCGAAGCTGCCATTGAGGGTGGTGTTATCGATGAGGGTCGTGGCGGCGTGGCTGCCGGTGGCGAGGCCGAGAAGCAGGACCGGCAATGCGGCCCGAAGGGATAGGGTCATCTCGTGGGAGTGATTTGGTTTCGCACGGCGAAGGCCGTTGCGAGGGGATTTCAGCACCCGGCGGCATCGTTACGCCGGATTTCGAGATCTCCGCTCCGTTGTGTCATCGGACCGCTCTTCAATGAGCCGTGGACCATTCAAGTAATCTGGAAGTCCGTTCAACAAACGCAAGGTCCTGTGGACCGGTGAACAACGAAATCGGCGAAACGCGCGAAAACAAAGGCGGGAAAATCCCGCCGGATTTTACCGGTCTCGATCGATTCCATGGCGCATCAACTTTCGCCATTTTCGTTCGTTTCGTTGTTCCCTCACTCTGGCATCTCCCGCAGAGGCGGGGTCATCCCCAACGAACTTCCCGCTTGGGACCCTAGTTGCCAGATGGCAAGGCCGGGTCGGTCCCTCCGGGGCCCACTTGCTTCAGCGTGGCCTCGATGTGCGGGTTCACGCGGTGCTCAAAGGTTTCCATGCCGACGCGGATCGCGTTTCTCACGGCCACCGCGGTCGAGCCGCCGTGGGCGATGATGACCACGCCATTCACACCGAGCAGCGGACTGCCGCCGTAGGATTCGGCGCTGGCGCGCTCCTTCACGGCAACGAATGCGCCCTTGGCGATCTTCGCGCCGATCATGCGCACGGTGTTCGCGGTGAGCTCTTTCTTGAGCCACTTGAACATCGCCTTGGCCGTCGCTTCGCAGGACTTCAGGACCACATTGCCGGTGAAGCCGTCGCACAGGACGACATCAAGCTGAGTTTCGAAAAGATCGTGGCCCTCGACGTTGCCGACGAAGTCGAACGGGGCCTTGCCGGTGTCGGCGAATTCGCGGAGGAGCGCGAAGGTCTCCTTGGTGAAAGTGGTGCCCTTCTCGTCTTCCTCGCCATTCGACATCAGGCCGACCTTCGGGTGCTTCACGCCCAGCACGTGGCGGGCGAAGGCGCTGCCCATGATGGCATAGACCAGCAGGTGCTCCGGCTTGGCCTCGGGATTTGCCCCGGCATCGAGCAGATGGCAGATGCCGTGCTCATTCGGCAGGCCGGAGGCGATGCCGGCGCGGTCGACGCCCTCGATCAGCCGCAGCTTGATCGTGGCGGAGGCCACGGCGGCCCCGGTATTCCCGGCGGAGACGAAGGCATCCGCCTCGCCCGCCTTCACCAGGTCCATCGCGACATTGATGGAAGACTGCTTTTTCCGGCGCACCGTTTTCGCACCCGGCTCGGCCATGCCGATCACCTCCGGGGCGTGCACGATGGCTACCCGCGGCGAGGTGGTGGAAAGTCCCTGCTTCTGGCACTCCGCGCGGATCGTCTCCTCATCGCCGACCAGGAAAATCTTTTCGATGGTCGGGTAGAGCTGGAGGGCTTCCTTGGCACCGCCGATATTGACGGCGGGGGCGTGGTCGCCGCCCATGGCATCGAGCGCTACTTTCATCGCAGGGAAGTCGTGGGATCCAAGTACGAGAAATCACCGGGCCGGGGAACCCGGCTCGGCGACTTCTGGAAATACGGGGCGGAGCGCTTCAGAGCGCATCCACTTCAAGCACCTTGCGACCGTTGTAGGTGCCGCAGGATGGGCACGCGATGTGCGAAGGCACGCGGCTTTCGCACTCCGGGCAGGTCTTGAGAATCGGTGCACGCCAGCGAGTGGCGCCCCGGCGCATCTTTTGCCGGCTCTTGGATTGACGGCGCTTTGGTACGGCCATGGCGGTAAGGAATTAGCGTTCGGAATCTTGTTTATCCAGCGCATCGAGGGCAGCCCAACGGGCGTCCCCTGCGTCGCGGGGGCGGGTCTCTACCCCATCGCCGACAGGTTTGTCCACTGCCAAATATCGGGGATCGATTTCGCAGTGCATCGGTACGTCCGCTTCGTCGCACCGCGGGTAGTCCGGAAATGCCAGCAGGATCTCCTCGCGGATGGCCTCCGTGACGTCCAGAGGTCCTTCTTGCTCAATCTCCACGGCCACGCTCGCGCCTTCCACCTGGAGCGTTTTCACGAACGGGTGGAGGGTGCGCACGCACGTGAACTCGAAGGGCGCGGAAAGGCTGCCGGAAAGTAGCAGCTCCGAGGCGAATCGCTGGGCGTAGAGGCTGTAGGAAAGCGGGCCGAGCGCTTTCGCGTCGTAATCCGGGAGGTCGAAGATCTCCACCGGCAGCTCGCCGCTGAAGTGCTTGCCCTCCTCCGGCAGGGTGGAAAGGTCGATCAGGAGGCGGTCGGACATGCAGGGGATTTCAACCAGCGGCGCGCGCGATGCAACGGGAAATCCTGCGGCGGACCGCTGAGGGATTTTCCGTTTCCCCTCACCGGTCGCCCGGCTCACCATGGCTGCAGCGATGGCGACCACTTACGACAAGGCCCAGGAGCTGAATCTGGATCCGACGATTTACGGGACCTTCGCGGAGATCGGGGCGGGGCAGGAGACGGCGAACTGGTTCTTCCGCGCTTCCGGTTCGTCGGGCATGGTGGCCAAGAGCATCTCGGCCTACGACATGACCATGAGCGATGCCATCTATGGCAAAAGCGCTCGCTACGTCTCGCGCCAGCGGCTGCTGCAGATGCTGGATCACGAATATGGGATCCTGCTGGAGCGGCTGGGGCCGAAGCGCGGGGGCAACACGACCTTCTTCTCGCTGTGCAATACGGTGCGGGCGCGCGGCTATCAGGACACCGCCGAATGTCATGGTTGGCTCGGCCTGCGCTTCCAATTGAAGCCGGGCGATCCGCCATCGGACATCTTTCTCCACCTGCGGCTGCTGGATGACGAGACCCAGGAGCAGAAGGAGGCGCTAGGCGTGGTGGGGGTGAATCTGATCCACGCCACCTTCCGCCATCGCGGCCATCTCGGGCGCTTTGTTAGCTCGCTGATAGACAACCTGCGGCCGGGGCGGGTGGAGGTGGACATGCTGAAATTCCACGGCCACGGCTACAGCTTCTTCGACAATCGCCTGTGCTCGTTGGCGTTGGTGGAAGCCGGGCTCACCGAGGCGGCGATGTTCCTGCCGGATGGCGAGGTGGTGCAGGCGGCGGAGGCGCTCTACAAGAAGCCGATCCTCTTGCTGCGCGGCAGCTTCGACCCGGTGACGACGCTGCACTTACAGATGTTAGAGCAGGCGAACGGGGTGTTTGCCTCGGCGCTGGAGCCGGGTGAGCAGGCGATGGAACTCTGCGAAATGACGATGGCCAACCTGCTGCGCGGCAGCGCGGTGGACCATGTGGACTTCATCGATCGCTGCAATGCACTGCAAGCGCTCGGCAAGACGGTGCTGGTGTCGCGCTACTCGGAATTCCACCGGATTTCGTCGTATCTCGCACGATCGACGCAGCGGCCGATCGGCATCGTGCTGAGCATCGGTCTGCTCAATGAACTCTTCAAAGCGAAGTGGTCGGAGAATCTCCCCGGTGGCGTGTTAGAGTCCTTCGGCCGGCTCTTCAAGAGCCAGGTCACGCTTTACGTCTACCCGTGGAAGAACCGCCGCAGCGGCGAACTGGTGGATGCGAACGCCTTCGTGCCGCCGGAGGACTCGAAGTTTCTCTACCGCCACTTTGTCGAGAGCGGCCGCGTTCGGGCGGTGCCGGTGGGAGATGAGAATCTGCTGAAATTCACCGGCCGGGATATCCGCGAAATGATCGCCGACGGAGACGAGACATGGCGTCTCTACGTGCCGGAAGAAGCGCACCGATCGGCGCTGCATGTGCATGAGGCCGGTAGTGGTACTGCCGCGATCGCGCTGGATTAGGTTGGGCGCTCGCATTGGGGTGCAACCGTCCAGGCCAAGCCCGGATGAAGAAATTGAACCGCGAAAGAACGCGAAAAGACGCGAATTTTGTTAGAAGGAGAATCTCTTCCTGCCTTTAGATTTCGCGCTTATTCGCGTGATTTCGCGGTTCACTTGAAACTCCCGATACGCCCGGGAAGCTGGGGCCACTCATCGCGGATCGGCGGATGAATTTCGCACGATGCGCTAGCCGCGGATCTTCAGCCCGTCGTAAGCAACGCCCACGCCTTGGGGCAGCATGGCCTCCAGCTCGTAGTGATCGTTTTCGTGACCCAGATGCGTCAGCCATCCGCGCGAAACGCCGGTCTCGGCGATGATCGCCAGTGCTTCCTCCGTGGACAGGTGGGTCGGGTGCGGGATCGAGCGCAGGGCATCGATGATGAGAATGTCGGCGCGCTGGAGGATGGCGATGGTGCTTTCCGGGACGAGCTTGGCGTCCGGGATGTAGGCGGTCGCCGGGGCACCGGGCATTTCGAAAAGGAAGCCGACCGTTTCCGCCTTGGCATGCTCGACCGGCAGCGGTGTCACGGTGAGATCGCCGAAGATCATGGGGCCGGCGATGATGTGCGGGTCCGGCTTGATGTAGCCGCGGAAGATGTTTTCCGGCGAGAAGGCCCAGCCAAACATGGTCTTCAGCGTGTCCATGCAGTCGGCGGTCGCGTGCAGCGGCAGCGGGTCCTCGCGGTGCCAGCAGAAGGCGCGCAACTCGTCGAAGCCAACCACGTGGTCGACATGCGCGTGGGTGTAGACGACCGCATCGACCTTGGTTAGGCCCTCACGCAGCGCCTGCTCGCGCAGGTCCGGCCCGGAATCCACAAGCACCGAGACGTCCCCGGCGCGGACATGGACGGAGGAGCGGGTGCGCTTGTTGCGCGGGTCTTCCGAGGTGCAAACGCGGCATTTGCAGCCGATGACCGGGACGCCGACGGAGGTGCCGGTCCCCAGAAAGGTCAGTTCGAAATCCGCCGCCATGAATGCGGCCGAAAGCTGGCAGGGCAGGGGAGCCGCGGCAAGCTCGGGTGCGGCAGAGTGGTCCGCACTCTCCGGGTGCGGTTCATCGGTCAGGCGAAGCTGAGGGTGATGTCCGCCCGGTCGTCGCTTCCGCCGTCCTTGGGCAGACCGGCAGTGAGGGACCATTCGGGCCGGTCTGAAGACCGGCGCTCCCGGGGAACGTCCCGGAGGCAACGATCGCCCCTTCCGGCGTCCGGCCGGTTGACTCCCCGCCGCGGGCTTGCATCATGCGCCTGCCCGCGGCTCCGCCAATGCTCACCCTGCTGAAAATCCGCAATCTCGCCCTCGTCGATGAACTCGTGTGGGAACTTGGCCCCGGCCTCGTCGGTGTCACCGGCGAAACCGGCGCCGGCAAGTCCGTCATCGTCGGCGCCCTGAAGCTGGTGCTGGGCGAGCGCGCCGACAAATCGCTCATCCGCACCGGCGAGGACACCTGCACCGTCGAGGCCGTCTTCGAGCTGCGCGATGCCGCGGAGATCAATGCCGTGCTGGCCGAGGGCGGGCTGGAGCCTTGCGAAGATGGCTCGCTGATCGTCCGTCGCGTGATCGGGCAGAGCGCGAATCGGCAGTTCGTCAACGATTCTCCGGTCACGCTCAATTTGCTCAAGCGGCTGGGCGAGCACCTTGTGGACCTCCACGGCCCGCACGATCACCAGTCGCTGCTTTCCACCGAGCGCCAGCTTTCGATGCTGGATGCCTACGCAGGCTGCGACGGGATTCTCGACGGCTACCGGTCCACTTGGCGTGCATGGCGCGACAAGGAGACCGAGCTGGAAGACCTGCGCAAGGCCGAGTCCGCGAGCACGCAGGAGCTCGATTTGCTGCGCCATCAGGTCGGGGAGATCGATGCCGCACAATTGAAGCCGGAGGAGGAAGACGAGATCGCCGACCGCTATCGCCGCGCCAGCAATTCCTCGCGCTTGGTCGAGCTGTCCGGCGCTGCCTCCTCCGCGCTCGGCGCGGATGATGATGGCGTGCTGACCCATCTCATCGAAGTCCAGCGGCTGGTCCGGGATCTGGAGAAGCTCGATCCGAGCATCCGCGAACGCACCCAGGGCCTGGAGACCGCGGTGATGGAGCTGCAGGAGCTTGAACGCTCGCTGGCCGACTATTCCGAGGATCTCGACATCGATCCGGCGGAAGCAAATCGCCTTGAAGAACGGGTCAATCTATTCGAAACGCTCAAGCGCAAGTATGGTGGCGACCTTGCCGCGGTGCTCACGCATCGGGATCGCGCCGCCGCCCGGCTGGACGCCGTGGAGAACCGCGGCGAACGGCTCGAGCAACTTACTGCCGAGGCCGCGCAACTCCGCGAAGCCACCGACAAGGCGGGCCTGGCACTCACCGCGAAGCGCAAGAAAGCCGCGCCGAAGCTTTCCAAGGAGATCTCCGGCCAGCTCAAGGATCTCGGCTTCAAGCAATCGTCCTTCGAGGTGCAGGTCGTCTCTAACAAGGAGCCCGCTTCTTCGGGTTTGGAAGGCATCGAATTTCTCTTCGGCCCCAATCCCGGCGAGCCGCTCCAGCCGCTGCGTCAGATTGCTTCCAGCGGTGAAATCAGCCGCGTGATGCTGGCGGTGAAGAGCGCGCTGGCCGAGCAGGACGCCACGCCGCTGATGGTGTTCGACGAGATCGACGCCAATGTCGGCGGCGAGATTGCCCGTGCCGTCGGCAAGAAGATGGCCACGCTTGGCCTGCGCCATCAGGTGGTGGCGATCACCCACTTTCCGCAGGTCGCCGCGCTCGCGGCACGGCACTACGTCGTCGAGAAGGAGGTGGCCGGTGGCCGGACCCGTTCGCGGCTGTTTCCGGTCGGCGGCGAGCAACGCATTTCCGAGCTGGTCCGCATGCTCGGCGGCGGCGGGGAACAAGCCCGGGCGATGGCGGCGAGTCTTCTTCTCGACGCCTCATAAGACTTATGGGTCTTATGGGGCGTATTCCTTCCATGAAACGCAAGCCCCGCAGCTACACTGCCGTGCCGCAGCCGGTCGATACGCCTTCCGGGCAATTGGCGCGGGAGATGGGGCTGCCGTGGAGACAGCTCGGGATGCCGCGGCTGGTGTTAGGGCGGCTTGAGTGGCTTACGCTGCCGGAATTCGGCGTCGGACCGCTGCATGCCAAGACTGACACGGGGGCAAGGACTTCATCCCTGCACGCGGAGGATATCGAGATCATCGAGGACGGCACGCGTGTCCGTTTCGTCACCTCGGACCACTATGGACGCCGGATTCCCTGTGAGGCACCCGTGGCTGGCTCGGGGCGGGTGAAAAGCTCCACCGGAGTGGCGCGGAAACGGCATTACATCGAGACCGAGGCGGTGTTGCCGGGGGGCTTCAGCTGGAAGATCCGGCTGACTTTGGCGCACCGCGGCAAGATGAAGTGCCCGTTGCTGCTAGGTCGCAGGGCGTTGGCCGGTTTTTTTCTCATTGACCCGCTAGGGCACCATTTGATGGGTGCGCTTCGCGATCTTGAATCGCAGTTCCCCGGCATCTGCCGCCCATGAAAATCTTCGTCCTCTCGCGCAATGCGAGCCTCTACAGCACCTCCGCCCTGGTCAACGCCGCCGAAGCGCGCGGCCACGAGGTTCGGGTGGTCGATTACCTCCGCTGTTACATGAACATCACGGCCCACAAGCCGAAGATTTTCATCGAGGGCGAGGAACTCACCGCTGACGCCGTGATCCCGCGGATCGGCGCGAGCCACACCTTCTACGGCAATGCCGTGGTCCGGCAGTTCGAGATGATGGGCGTCTTCACGGTGAACGACTCGGTGGCGATCGCCCGCTCGCGCGACAAGCTGCGCAGCATGCAACTGCTGGCGCGCAAGGGCGTGGGGCTGCCGATCACCGGCTTCGCCCACTCGACCGATGCCACCGCCGAGCTGATCAAGATGTGCGGCGGTGCCCCGCTGGTCATCAAGCTACTCGAGGGTACTCAAGGCGTGGGCGTGGTCCTGGCCGAAACGACCAACGCCGCGGAATCGGTGATCGATGCCTTCAAGGGGCTGCGCGCCGATATCCTCGTGCAGGAATTCATCAAGGAGGCCAAGGGCGCGGACATCCGCTGCATCGTGGTCGATGGCAAGGTGGTCGCGGCGATGAAGCGCCAGGCAGCCGAGGGGGAATTCCGCTCGAACCTCCACCGTGGCGGCACCGCGGAGAAGGTGAAGATCACCCCGGAAGAGCGCACGGTGGCGATCCGCGCTGCGAAGATCATGGGCCTGAATTTCGCCGGCGTGGACCTTCTGCGCTCGAATCATGGGCCTGTGGTGATGGAGGTGAATTCGTCGCCGGGCTTGGAGGGGATCGAGAAGTCTTCCGGCAAGCCGGTGGCGGACATGGTGATCGACTTCATCGAGAAGGCGGCCGTGAAGCGTCCCAAGCCGCCGAAGCCGACGGACAAGTGATGCGTTTGAGGTAGGCGCATTACGGAGAACGGGGAAGTGAGTGTGGGGCGGGATGCCGGGGACCGTTCCGCGGTGTCACCACCGCGCCTACCTTTGGGCAGGAAGGCGGCCCAATTTCCCAACAATGCTGCGCATTTTCCCGATTGTCCGGACCCCCGGCATTCGTTGAAGTGCGACCCATGAGAAAAGCCCTCGTTGCGCTCGCCCTGCTGTCGGCATCCGTCACCGCTGCGGACCTCCCGCTGATCCCGCTTCCAAAGGAAGTGAAGACGGGCGAGGGGAGCTTCGCCGTGACCGCGGAGACGGGCATCCGCTTCGATGCCGCGCTTGCAAACGAGGCCAAGGTGTTTTCCGCCGAGCTGAAAGCCCGCACCGGCCACGAGCCGAAGGCCGTCCGCGAGGAATTGCGCATCATGCTGCCGTCGGAAATCCGCCTCGATCTTGACTCCTCGCTCGCGCTGCAGCCCGGCGGCTACACGCTCGAAGCCTCGCCGAAGGGCGTGGTCATCAAGGGCAAGGACGCCACCGGTGCGTGGAATGGCACGCGGACCTTGCTGCAACTGCTGCCGCTGGAGGGGGGCAAAAGCATCCCTGCCGTCTCGATCAAGGACGAGCCGCGCTTCGGCTGGCGCGGCATGCACCTCGATGTCGGCCGCCATTTCTTCCCGGTGGAGAACATCAAGGGCTTCATCGACTGGCTCGCCTTCCACAAGATGAATACCTTCCACTGGCACCTCACCGAGGACCAAGGCTGGCGCATCGAGATCAAGAAGTATCCCAAGCTCACCGAGATCGGTGCCTGGCGCGATTCCTCGCCGCCCTATGGCAACCGCAATTCCGACGATGGCAAGCGCTACGGGGGCTTCTACACGCAGGAGCAGATCAAGGAAGTGGTCGCCTACGCGAAGGCGCGCCACATCACGATCGTGCCGGAGATCGACATGCCCGGCCACATGGCGGCGGCGATTGCGGCTTACCCTCAGTTCGGCAATTCCGACATCCCCGGCTACGCGCCGAAGGTGATCGGCCGCTGGGGCGTCCATCCTTACACGCTGGCTCCGACCGAGGAGGCCTTCCGCTTCGTCGATGACGTGCTGACCGAGGTGTGCGCGCTCTTTCCTTCCGAATACATCCACATCGGCGGCGATGAGGCACCCAAGGGTCAGTGGGAGAGCTCCCCGCGCGTGAAGGAATTGATGAAGAAGGTGGGCCTCAAGAATGGCCACGATGTGCAGAGCTACTTCATCAAGCGCGTCGAGAAGATGCTGGAGAAGAAAGGCCGCAAGTTGATCGGCTGGGATGAGATCCGCGAGGGTGGCCTCGCTCCGAGCGCCACCGTGATGTGCTGGCAAGGCGACGGCGTGAAAGCGGCGGTGGACTCGGTTCGCGAGGGACACGACGTCGTGATGGCTCCGAACCACCGGCTCTATTTCGATCACTACCAGCGCCCGGAGAAGTCGGAGCTGGCGAAGGGACCGGAATTCGAAACCATCGGTGGCTTCCGCCCGGTCAGCAATGTGTATGACTATGATCCGGTGCCTACGGGCCTCACGCCGGACCAGCAGAAGCACGTGCTGGGTGTGCAGGGCCAACTCTGGACCGAGTACATGCACGACTGGAAGAAGGTCGAATACATGGCCTTCCCGCGCATCGCGGCCTTGGCGGAGATCGCCTGGAGTCCCGCGGACAAGAAGAACTACGAGGGCTTCCGTGGCCGCCTCGATGGCATCATGAAGCACTACGACGCCGCCAAGGTGAACCGTGCGGAGCCTTACGATCCGCCGAAGCGCGAGACTGCCGACGGCTCCACCGTCACCACCTCGCTCGGCATCTATCAGGAGCACTGGCCGGAGTTCGCCTACGATGGCAAGCCGGAGACCTTTTTCTGGGTGAACCGGGAGCTGAAGGAGAACGACCACCTCACAGTCGCCTTCAAGGAACCCAAGTCCGGCAAGGTCACGGTGAAGACTGGTGGCGAAGCCAGCCAGAATGGCGATAAGCTCGATGGCGGCGTGCTCGAAGCCTCAGCCGATGGCTCGACTTGGAAAGAGGTCGCGGCTTTCGAAGGTGGTGCTGCCAGCGGTGCCTTGCCGACTGGCACCAAGCAGCTCCGCATCCGCGTGACCAAGCCGCAGAAGAACTGGCTGATCATTCACGAGATCGAGGTGCAGCCTTGAAGCGGATTTCGATAAGGGGTGTCGACGTCCCGTCGACACGGGTGGACGGAACGTCCACTCTCCTTATGGGCTGCGCCCCAGATGAGAAGCCGTGATGGCCTAGCCGGGTGGCCACTCCATCTGCCTTCCGCCGAGGATGTGGACGTGGAGATGTGGGACGGTTTCGCCGCCGTTCTTGCCGCAGTTGATGACCAGCCGGAAACCATCGTCGGCGAAACCTTGCTCGCGAGCGATCTTCGGAGCGGTCAGTAGCAAGTGGCCGAGCAGGCTCTGATCCTCCGCGGTCGCCGCCGCGATCCGAGGGATCGGCTTGCGCGGCACCAGCAGCAGGTGTGCTGGCGCTCCCGGTGAGATATCCTTGAAGCTCACGCAGAGGTCATCCTCATACACGATCGTGGCGGGAATCTCGCGGTCGCATATCTTCTGAAACAGGGTCTTTTCCATCTTGGGAAGAATCGATCTAACGCTCGCCATCGAGCCGCAGCCGCATCGGCCGGTGGAAGCGATGGCGCTCGCGGTCCATGTTGCCGAGGAAGGTGCGGATCTCCAGCAGCAGGTGGTCGCACTGGCTATCCCACTTGTCGGTGCCACACAGGAGCTGGGCGCATTCGCGCAGGCCGGTGAAGCGGATCTCTTCGGCTCCAGCGGCACGCAGGTCGACGAGTTCCTTGTTCAACGCGCCGAAGAAGGCGAGTTCGAAGCCATTGCCGGCGTCCTTGGCGAGGCGCGGCAGCGACAGCGTTACGGGTGGGGCCAGCGGCTCCAGTTTGTCAGCGATGGTTTCACAGCCGATGCGCACCAGCATGTGGCGCATCCGGTCGAACAAGTCGTCCAGCGGCAGGAGGTGCAGCGGGCACTTGTTCTCGAGGTACTGTTCGATGCCGAGCCGGATTTCGTCCACGAAGGGAAAATCCTGCCGGTCGGCGGCGGTCGCGGCGCGACGCAAGGCGGTGCCCAGCCACGACGTGTCGTAGTGGATCACTTGATGACGTCCGACCTGAATGGCCGGGCGGTTACCGATGAGCGAAATCACGGTTGGTTCAAATCAAAGTGTTGCGGCGGGTGTGCGCGGGGTTGAGGGTTGGAACAGCAGGGCGGGAAAACGGTTAGTCCTTGAACAGGCGGCGTTGCATGGGATCGCGGGAGGGGCGGCGTTCCAAGGCTTGGATCTCACGGATGAATTCACCCACGTCCTCGAACTGGCGGTAGACCGAAACGTAGCGGACGTAGGCGACGGGATCGATCTGATGGAGTTTGTCCATCACCTTGGCACCGATCACGGAAGAAGGCACCTCCGAAACGTGGTCCTGGTGAAGTTCGGTTAGGATTTCGTCCACCGCGCGGTCGAGGCGATCCATCGAGACGGGGCGCTTCTCGCAGGCCTTGACCAGACCGCTCATGATCTTCTCGCGGTTGACCGCTTCGCGGGCACCGTCGCGCTTCACGACACGGAGTTCCGTGCGCTCGATCTGCTCGTAGGTGGTGTAGCGATAGTTGCATCCGAGGCATTCGCGGCGGCGGCGGATAGTGGTGCCGTCCTTCGACATCCGAGAGTCGAGCACCTTGTCCTTGAATGATCCGCATTGCACACACCGCATAGGGTCGAAAAACGATGGCCGCGAACGTAGAATCTACCTATGGGTGGGTCAATCTGAAAACCACGCCATATTTAGTAGATGACCCGAATGGTCGGGGGAAATGAAGCGAGTTTTTTAGGAAAGGTGGCTTTCCGGGTGAGGCGAGCTTCGCAGGTAAAAAAATAGGTCCCATGTGACCCATGGGACCCTATTCGGGAAAGCTTCGCGTGCTCTTCAGCGTCGGCACTTTTCCAGCAGCGCCGCCAAAAACCAGGTGATCTGCTCCAGTGCCTCGACGTGTTCGCTGCCGGGGAGGCCCACGAGGTGGTCGCGGCAGGTGCCGAGCATGTTGGCCGCGGTGTCCACGGCCGACTCGATGGCTCCCTCGTATTCGGCGATGCCGACCAGCACCGGCAGATCGAGCGCCTCCTGATTGACGATGCGCTTGGTGAGCTTCGCGCGCTGCGACTCGCTGGCGCTTTCGAGCAGGTTCAGGATCGGCAGGGTCAGCTTGCCCTTCTCGAGGTCGGTGCGGAGCGTCTTGCCGACATCTTCCTCGCTGCCGACGAGGTCGAGGCAGTCGTCGTAGATCTGGTAGGCGGTGCCGAGCTTCATGCCGTAGTCGAACATGCGCGACTCGGTTTCGGCGTCGGCTCCCGAGAGGGCGGCGGCGATGCCGGTGGCGGCGGCGAACAGCGCGCCGGTCTTCATCTCGATGATCCGGAAGTAGTCGGCCTTGGTCAGGGTGAGGTCCCAGCGGCGCTGGGTCTGGACGATCTCGCCCTGGCAGACCTCGCGCGAGGCGTGGCCGACCTTGCGGCAGATCGAGATGTCCTCGAACTCGGTGGCTAGGTGCAGGGCGTGCGAGAACAGCGCGTCGCCGAGCAGGACCGAGAGGCCCGAGCCCCACTTGGCATTGGCGGTCGGGATCATCCGGCGGGTCACGGCGCCGTCGATGATGTCGTCATGGACCAGCGTCGCCATGTGGATGAGTTCCAGGATGACGCCGATCTTGAGGTGATTTTCCTCCACGCCGCCGAGGGCGCCGCCGGTCAGGACCGAGAGGGCAGGACGGATGCGCTTGCCCGAGGTATTGCAGACGTAGCTGACGTAGGGCTCCACGGCCGGGTCGAAGGCCCGGACCTGATCGCGGATGGAGGCTTCCACCTTCTCCAATTGGGGCCGGACAAGTTCGAAGGGAAACCGCTCGCTGCGGCCCTGTTGGACGGTGGTCGTGCTCATGGCGCTGGGGCTTGTGAAAAATTTCACAATCTCCCCGTGCCCGCAACCCCGATGTCAGGAAAGACTGAAAGAATGCGGATCGCTGTCCAAACGCGGGCGCGGTGGTGACATCGCGGAAGCCATCGGAAAGCGTGCTTTACCCTTGCTGCCGCGTTCTCACGAACGCGCCTACGTTCTTGGAATCGAGTTACTTAGCCTCTAGAGCCATTCCGAGATCCTCGGGCGTCGGGATCTTGACCTCGCGGATCCAGATATTGCGGAAACGCACCGGATTCCCGTGCTCATAGAGCTCGATGAAGCCCTTCGGCGGGTGGGGCTTGTCGTAATTTCCGACGCCGCGGTAGACGGTGTTTCCGTGGAGTTCCCGGTGGTGGTGCACCAGCACGCCATTGTGGAGCACGGTGATGTAGGCCTTTTTGACCAGCTTGCCGGCGGAATCCCAGCGGGGGCCTTCGAAAATAATGTCGTAGGTCTGCCATTCGCCGGGCGGGCGCGAGGCATTCACCATCGGCGGGGTCTGGCCGTAGATCGCGGAGGCCTGGCCGTCGGCGTAGGTCACGTTGTTGAACGAGTCGAGCACCTGGATCTCGTACTTGCCGTAAATGTTGACCCCGTTGTTGCCGCGGCCCTGGCCATTGCCCTCGACCTTGGCCGGAGTGGCGAATTCGAGGTGGAGCTGGAAGTCGCCGAACTCGTCCTTGGTGCGGATGCGGCCGGTCTTGGTGGTCTCGGCGTAGTCGCCCTCGATCTTCCACTTCACCTCGCCCTTCTCGCCCTGCCACTTGGAGAAGTCCTTGCCGTTGAATAGTACCACGGCGTCCTGCGGGGCATTGGCCAACTGGCTGAATTCCTTGCCGGGTTCCACCACCGGCGGCTTCGGGCGGTCCGGATCGTGGACGTGCCACTTGGAGCCGGGGATAAGCGGGGTATCCTTGAAGCCTTCTGCAGCGGAGGCAGCAGCGGAAACAAGGGTAGTGGCGACGAGAATGTGTCGGATTTTCATGGGCGGGGTCTGGAAAAAATGGCCGCCCCGGTCGGGGCGGCAATGAGAGACGTCGGAGCGGAAACGGTGGTTTACGGCATTCCTTCGAGGGCCTTCACGATCTGCCTGCGGAGCTCGACGGGATCGACGGCGCCGGTGTGACGCCAGACGATCTCACCCTTCGGCGAAACGATCACCGAGTGCGGCTGGGCACCGGACCACTCCTTGTCGATCGCTTCCGCCAGCTTGTCCGGATTGTCGCCGGCGAAGAGGTAGTTGTTGGTGGTGCGGCCGTCCTTCTCGAGCGATTTCTTGGTCCGGTCGGAGAGGGCGGCGTGCTGCTTTTCGAGGAACTTGAGGGCCTTCGCCTCGTCGCTGACGGGGTCGAGCGAGATGGTCACGAAATCGAACGAGCGGTTCTGGAAGCGGCGGTAGGTATCGACCAGATCCGGGAACTCCGCGACGCAGGGGCCGCAGGTGGTGGACCAAAAGTTGATCAGGCGGACATTGCCGGAGGCATTGGCGCGGAGCTTCTTGGCGGTCTCCACGTCGAGCTTCTCAAGCGTCACCGGCTTGGCTTCCCAGTTCTTCTGGTCCTTTTCGCGCCACGCCTGTTTCCACAGCCACTTGGTCGAGCAGCCGAAGGAGCGGGTCACCGGCTCCTTCACCGGCTGGCCGGCCAACACGGCATCGAGCGCGTCCTTCAGGTAGCTCTTCTCCACCGGGCCCGTCTTGCGCTGGGCATCGTCGAGGCGGCCGGTGTAGGCGAGCTTGCGATCCTGGCCGAAGACGAAGACGTGGGGGGTGGACTGGGCACCCACCGCCATGCTAAGCGTCTGGGTTTCGCCATCGTAGAGGTAAGGCATGGTCCAGCCGTTGTCCTTGGCGAAGGCGGGCATCTCCTCGAACGAGTCCCCGTGCGCCCCGTAGCCGAGCTCGTCTGGCGTCAGGCCGAGCGGGCTGCTGCTGTTGATCGCGACCATCGCGACGCCCTTGTCCTTGTATTGCTGGTGGATCTCCTCCATCCGCGGCCCGGCTGCGATGGCGTCCGGGCAGTGGTTGCAGGTGAAAACCAGGCACAGGACCTTCGCGTCGGCGTATTCGGCCAGCTTGTGCTTCTTGCCGTCGATTCCCGGCAGTTCGAAATCCGGCACGGGCGAGCCGATCGCCAGCACTGGTGGCGTCGGGGGATCGGCGGCTAAAGCGGTGGCGGCAAAGGCGAAGCTGAGAATGACGGCTTTCATGGCGGATACGATTACCGCTGAAACAACCGGGATGTTGCGGCCGGGACAATCGGAATTGCCCCGGTGACGCACTTCGCCGCAAGCCGCTGCCCGCGGGTTATGGGCCGGTCTTCTCGGCCGTTTCCTTGGGTTCGGCCTTTGGCGGGTCGATCAGGGAGCGGAAGCGCTCCGCCCAATCGCGTGCCTTGGGATGGGTCAGATGGGTCTCAATGTGGGTCAGCATGTTCACTGCCGCGCGCTGCTGGTCGCCGGCCTTGTACATGTCTTCCTCCATCTGCCACTTCAGGTCGGGCAGCGTCTCGGAAATGAACTTCTCGTATTCGGCCGAGTTTTCCTCGGCGCGGCCGCCGTCTCCACGGCCCTCGCCCCGGCCTTCACCGCGACCGCGGCCTTCGCCACCACCCCCGCCGCCGCCACCGGTCATCTCCTTGCGCATCAAACCTTCGTAGCGGATGCGCCGCTGCCACTGCTCTCGCATCAGGTCCAGCTTGCCGGTGGCACGCAGGGGCGGGAACATGATCTGGTTGAAGACCGCGGGAAGCTCCAGCGGCGACAGTGGCCAGTTCTCCACCTTGACGCCGCCGATGTTGTAAGCTCGGGCGAAGACGGTGTTGGTCACCGGCTCGCGCAGTGGTCCCACGTTGCCGGCGAACTGATCGGGGTTGCTGAAAATGTCATCCAGCGCGGCGCTGGCCTTGGGTGCCAACTCCTTGAAGTTGCCCTGGGCTTCCGCCGCTTCGAGCGACAGCACCAACCAGCGCAACTGGTGGCGCAGGCAGCGGCCGAGGCCGTCTTGCTTCAGTCGGTCCTCCTGGCGGCGCTTCCATTCACGGAAGTCCTGGGCGCTCTTCTTCTGGTCCTCAAATTCGACCTTTTCCACGCATTTCAGGTAAAACTCCATCGCCACCTCATCGCTGCCCATGGCCGCCTTGTAGGCTGCCATGGCGACGCCGAGCCGGCCCATGGCCTTCTCCTTGGCTGTGTCGCGGAGGTTATCGAGCTTCTCGATGAGTGCCTCGCGGTCCGCCTCGCTGAGCGGATCGGCGTGAAGGACGGGCGGTGCGGCGGAGAGCAGCAAGGCGAGGAATGCGGTGCGTTGCATGGGTTTAGCGTTGATTGGCAGGGACAGGTGAAACGTCTGAGTAGGGGAGATGTTTTGCAACCCGGCGGAAAAAGACAGGATTTTTCCACGGGGAGTTGGCCGTGGTGGACAGGCTACGGCGGCTGCTCCACGTTCCGCGACATGTCCAGAGCACGCATCGGAGTCGTCGGAACCGGCCGCATGGGAGCAAACATGGCTCGCCGCCTGAAGGATCAGGGATACCCGGTGACTGCCGTCTTCGACGCCTTTCCGACGCTGGCCCAGGACCTCGCCGCCGAACTCGGCAGCACCGCCCCGGCGACCCTCGCCGAGGTAACCGCCTCCGCCGATGTGATCCTGACCGTGGTGACCGATGACGAGGCGATGCGCGGGATTTTCGCGGCGGAAGGGGATTCGCTGCTCACCGGAGCGACCGGCAAGATCTTCCTGAACTGCGCGACCGTCAGCCCGGCGGTCCACGAGGAGATCGACGCCGCCTGCCAAGCTGCGGGCGCCACCGCGCTGGAAGCGTGCATGGCATCGTCCATCACTCAGGCGCGGCAGGGCACGCTCTATCTGATGGTCGGCGGCTCGGAAGAGACCTTCGCCAAGGCCGAGCCTGTCCTCAAGGACCTGGCTTCTTCGCTGCGCCACGTCGGTGGCACCGGCCAGGCGGCCAAGGTGAAGGCGCTGGTGAACATGGTGATGAACATCAACACGGCCGGCCTTGCCGAAGGCCTCGGCCTCGGGGCCGCGCTCGGGCTTGACCTCTCGATGCTGAAGGAAGTCTTTTCCCAGACCGGCGCGAACTCCCGCGTGCTGGAGACCGATGGCGACGACATGATCGCCCGTGAGCACGACTGCTATTTTTCCGCGGCCCACGCGTGCAAGGACAGTGGCATCGCCAATGCCCTCGCCGCCGAGACCGGCGTGAATACCCCGTTGTCGCTCGCCACCGAGGCGCAATACCACCGGATGGTGGAGCTTGGCCTCGGTGAACTCGACAAGTCCGGCGTGGCGGAGTTGACCTTTCCCGGCCGCACGGTTCATTGAGCCCCGCATTTCCGATGGATCTCCCTGAATTCCGCAACCGCGTCGGCGAGAAGCTCGACACCGCCTTTCACCCTGGCAACCGCGAGGACGTGCTCGTGCTGCTCGGCCACGGGGTGACAGGAAACAAGGATCGCCCGCTGCTGGTCGCCGTGGCCGAAGGGCTGGCCGCCCGAGGCTGGCCCTGCCTCCGGATTTCATGGCCGGGCAATGGCAATTCGGAAGGGGACTTCCGCCACGCCACCATCACCAAGGAAAGCAGGGACCTGCGCGACATCCTAGAGGCCCTGCCGTCCCGCCTCAAGATAGCCTACATCGGCCATAGCATGGGCGGTGCCGTCGGCGTCACGGTGGCCGCGGAGGATCCGCGCATCCGTGTGCTGGTCTCGCTCGCCGGCATGGTCCGCACGGAGGCCTTCTATGAGCGCGAGTTCGATGGTGTGATTCCGGACAAGGGCTTCATGTGGGACAATCCGGAGTGCCCGCTGTCCCAGAAGCACGTCGATGACTTCTGCGCGATCGGCGACCTCTTCGACGAGGTTGGCCAGGTCAGCGTCCCGTGGCTGCTTATCCATGGATCTGCCGATGACGTGGTGCTCCCCGAGGACAGCAAGGATGCGTACGACACCGCCGAAGAGCCCAAGCGTCTGGTGGAGATCAAGGGCGCGGGGCATTCGTTCGACGAGCCCACCTATCCGCAGGTCGTTTCCTCGGTCGCGGACTGGCTGGACGAATACCTGGGCTAAGGTTTCCGCGCGAGCTGGACGGGCGAACTGACCCTGGTCTCATTCCACTTCTTCCACCACGAAGAACAATTTCGGAGGGAGGAAGAAGGCGGGGATGCCGGTTTCGAAAGTGGTGACCGGTTCCTCCCGGGGGACCGGTGCGCCCATGAGCGGCCACTCGCTGGTCGGCAAGCTAAGGTCGTCGGAGTAACGGACGTTGAAGCTCGTGGCATTGCTGGAAGTCTTCCACTGGAGGATGACTTGAGCGTAGCCAAAGGGATCCCATGGCGGAGGGGGCTCCATCTGGAAGTCGGTGATCTGCAGGGGAATGACCGGACCGGGTGCGGTGGACCAGCGGGCGATGCCCTCTTTGCCGTTATCGAGCACGAATTCAAAGGCGACCTCACCCGACTCGTTCAGACCGGTCCTGCCGTCGGTGGGGTATCCTCCGGAATTGAAGAAATTGAACGTATCAACCGTGCTGCCGAGGAAGGGTGCTCCCGCGCGACAGATCAGGAAAAGGCCTTCTAAGGGATCAAAGAAAAAGAGGCCGAACTCGGAGCCGCCGCCGGGTTTCAGGATGGAGGCGCGGAATGCCAATTGGCCGGCATTGTTCAGGGCGGGGTTGGTGAACGTGTAAAGGGTGCCATTGCCCCCGGGCACCGCCTGTCCGGTACGGGCCACCATGGTGATCCCTCCCGGAGTTCCGTCACCGAGGATGATTCCTTCTTCATCGTATGGACCTTCGCCGTTGTTCAAATTGATATCGACGGTGACCGCGACCACGCCTGCCTGATTGATGGTTTCACGGCCGAACATCCAGAAGGTGCCCGACCCTCCGGGCACCGCCTCGCCCCTCCGCGCGATGGTGACGGGTCCGGTAGCCCCGTCGCCGCGGAAGATGCCCAGGTTGTCGTTATCCCCGCCGCTGGTGTTGCGGAGATTGGCGAAGAAGGCGACCTGTCCCGCATCGTTCATGACCGGGCTGTTGAAGAGGAAGAATTCGCCGTTTCCAGCGGGCACAGCCTGACCTTCGCGGGCGATCGTGACCGTGGGTGCGGCACCGTCGCCGCGAAACACGCCCTCGTTGTCATTGCCGCCGCCGGTGGTTCCGGTGAGACTGGACCAGAAGGCCACTTGGCCTGACTCGTTCAGGGCAATCTCATCGAAAAACGCGTAGGTGCCGTTGCCTGTAGGGGTCGCCTGTCCCCGGCGCGCGATCTGGACCGGGCCGGTCACGCCGTCGCCGCGGAAGATGCCATCCTGATCGAGCAGGCCCCCGCCGTTGTTCAGGTTGATGGACCCATTGAATGCCGCCTGACCGGCATCGTTCATCACGTAGTATTCGCCGAAGAACGAAAAGACGCCGACCGCGTCCGGGGCAGGCTGGCCCTCACGGACGATGGGGATGGGAGCCGCGACGCCGTTGCTTTTGAAGATCCCGGAATCGTCGCTGGTGCCGCCCGTGGTTCCGGACAAATAGATCAGGAAGACGGCCACGTCGTGATTGTTCAATGCGGGATCCCTGAAGGTGGAGAAGACGCCATTGCCGTCCGGAGAAGCCTGTCCTTTGCGCACGAGTTGGACCGCTTCGGTGCCGCTGTTGCCGCGCATGATGACGAGGTTGTCGTCGGCGCCGCCGCTGGTGCTGCCGAGAACCGATCTGAAGGCGACCTGCCCGGAATTGCTGATCGAGGGGACTTCGACGAAGGTGTAGGTGCCGTTGCCTCCGGGCACCGATTGGCCATAGATCGCGATCACAACGGTGGCCGCTGAGGAGGTGCCGGGCAGGGCCGCGACAAGGAAGGGGAGGGCCTGGACGCACAGGGACAGGGCGGTAAATTTCATGGGAGGAGGGGAAGGGTTGGAGGGGAAGGGGAGGGAGAGCCGGACCTTGATCCGAGCCCATGGCGGGGGAAATCGGAACTGGGCGATCAGCTAATGGCATAGCCCACATATCACGGCTTGTCCACTCGTCGCGGAATGGATGGCAAGATCGCGACTTCCAGCCACGAGCCGTGGTCCCGGTTGCTTCCCGCTCCGGGCGGCCCTCCGGGCCTCCCGCGATCGTGGCGGACGGCACGAAAAAGGGCGGCCTCGCGGCCGCCCTTTTCGTTTTGGAAGTGGAAGTTATTGCTCTTTCTTCTCCTCCGCCGGCTTGTCCTCGGCTGGCTTCTCCTCTGCCGGTTTGTTTTCCTTCGGCATCTCCTCGCCCTCTTCGAGCGGCGGGATGGCGATCGGCGGAGTCACCGCTTCCACCGGCTTGCGAGCCGGTCTGGGCGGAACCTGGATCGGCGGGGTCGCGACGCCGCCGCCGGGAGGGAAACCAGGGGGAAGGCCGGATGGCGCCGCGTTGTTCGCGGCGGGAGCTTCCGGCTTCTTGATGAGCTCGGCACGCGGCTTGAGCAAGGCATCGACGGTGTACTTCGTCACCTGGAAGGTCTTCCCGTTCATCGCCTTTTCGGCGGCCAAGCGCTTCTCCAGTTCCGTCTTGCGATCGGCGAAGGCCTTGTCCTTTGCCTTGGCGTCTTCCGCGGACTCCTTCTCCTCCTTCTTGCGCTCGGTGGGCAGGGTGCCTTCCACATCCACGGTCATCAGGTAGTTTTCCTCCGGCGGCGCGGCGTTCGGGTCGGCCTCCTTCGGCTTCTCGGCCTCGATGGGAGTGAGGGTGATGTTGTAGACGAAGCCCTCGAAGGTCTCGATCTTCACCGTGCGCATCTCGAGCGCCTTGCCCATGTCGCTGGCCTTGTCCGCCGACACCACGTCCTCGAAGCGGGCGTAGGAGAACAAGCTCTTGAGCGTGCTGGCGGCGGTGGTATCGAGCGTCTCGCCCGCCTGGGCGCCATCGAGCGTGAACTCGCCATTCTCGTCGGCGCGGGTGACCTTCCAGTCGACCTTGTCCGGCTGGGCCGCCGGGCTGACGGTGACGCTCTTGATCTTCTCGACCTTGAGGAATTCGTCATTCAACCAGCTCTTCGGCTCCGGGGTCAGGGCGGAGAACATCTCGCTCACCTTGTAGACGCCAGTCTCGTCGGCATGGTTGCGGACGAAGCGGCCGGTTGACCCGCCGCCGCCGCCCATCATCGAGGCCATCGGATCATCACCGGCGGCTTGCAGGTTCTTGCCCAGCGTGATGTGGGCGAGTTCGGTGCCGGCGTCATTCGACAGCACGACTTCGGTGCCGCGATCCTCCGGCTTGGAAGCACCGGGATCCATGCCGAAGCGAGGGGCATACGACGGAGCGGCTTCCACGCCCTCGGTGACTTTCACCTCTGCCAACGAGCGGAGGAAATCGTTCACCGAGGTGGTCTTGGCCGGGTAGCCCTCGCGCTCTTCGATGGTCCACTTGCCGTCCTTGCGGACCAGCGTGGTGGTGTTTTCACCGGAGCTCACCTTGATCTTCGCCACCTGATCGGCGGGGAAGTCGGCGAGCACGGTCTGTCCGCGGCTGCGTTCGGTCTTGCTCTCGGCGCCCTTCGAGTTGCCCGAGCGCGTGAAGAACGCGGCGGCGGCAAGCACGATGGCGACGATCCAGAGGACAACGACTTGGCGTTTGTTCATGGCTGGAGTGGGTAAAGGTAGGTAAGGGGATTAGCGGGCGCGGGTGGCAGTGCGGCGTTTCACGAACAGGCCCAGCCCGATCAGGATGACCGTCAGCGGCATGAAGGCGACGTTGTAGAGGGTGGCCTTGCCCGAGATCTTATCCTTCTCGCGCTTGAGGTCCTTCTCCATTTCACGGAGTTCCTTGCGGGCGCTGACCTGCTTGGCGCGACCCTCGCGGATCTTCGCTTCCAAGTCGGAGTCCATGAAGACGCGGTCACCTTGGGCGCGTTGTTGGACCAGCGTGTTGATCTCCTCGCTGACCTTATCGAGTTCCTTCTGCTTTTCGTCGATCTTCTCGCCGGACTTGCGGGTGAACTCGGACTCGAGGTCCTTGATCTTGGTGAAAGGGCGGGCGATCGCCGCGCGGCTGCGGGCACCGATCAGGTGCGTGGACGAGGCTGCCTGGTCGACGATGTTGAACAGGAGCGACGAGTTGCCATTGATCGGCTGCGCCATCTGCATGCCGCCGAAGCGCTGCACGCGGTAGGCGAACTGGTCGAAAAAGACATCGATGTCGGAAATCAGGAAGACATTGCCTTCCTTGGTCGCCTCGGTGAGAGCGGCCGGCTTTTCGTCCTTCTTTTCCTCCTCCTTCTTCTTCTCGCCTTCCTTCGATTCGTCTTTCTTCTCTTCAGGCTTGGCCTCTTCGCCCGGCTTGCCCTTCGGGAAGGCGGACTTGAAGTTGCCCTTGAGGTGCATCACCAGGTCATAGGGTTTCGCTTCCTTGATGGTGCGTGCCAGGTTGGGGTCGAGCTGGGATGCCTTCATGGCATCGACAAGGCCGGCCTTGTCCGAGGACTTCACCAGCGAGTTGATCGCCACGCCGGCTCCGCCGGTCTTGCTCAGGCCGCCGGCCAGGAAAAAGACCAGGCTATTGAGGTCGCGGGTGATCACGTTGTCCTTCTGCGGCATGCCTTCCTTCGGCACTGTCAGCACCGCCAAGCCCGGGCGGCTGCCGTTCATCGTGGTCTGGTAGTTCTGGTCACCGACCACTTGGGTGTTCATCCCGACTCCCCAGGCACCGAGCAGCGTCGGCAGCGTCGAGGCCGTCGGCGGGCCGCCACCCATCATCGGATTGCCGCCGCCACTCATCTGTGCGGCCACCGAGTAAGGGTCGATGCATGCAACCACCGTGCCGCCCTGCAGCAGGTACTGGTCGATTGCGAACTCCGCCTCGGGCGTGATGGCCGCCGGGTGGAATACCAGCAGCACGTCGATCGCCGGATCGATTTTCTCCGGGGTCATCGTCAGGTCCTTCACCTCGTAGGACTGTGCGAGCTGCGAGTAGAACACCCACGGCGGGGTGCCCTGCTGGCCCTGCATCATCATCATCGGGTTCTGGTTGCCGGCGATCGGCAGGCCGGACATCAGGCCGATGACCGGCTTGTCGGCGCGGGAGACCTCGGAGATCGCCTTGGAGATCTCATACTCCAGCATGGTCTCCTGGGTTGGATCGATGAAGGGAATCGTCGCCGTGCGGTCGATGCACGAGACGGCCAGGCCGAAGTAGAGGTTCTGGTCCTCGAAGCGCTGGCCGCGGATGCCGTCGAGATTGGCGGCGTCCTCGGCATCGGTGTCGGGCTGGGGATCCAGTTCCTCCACCCGCAGCTTGCCGCCGGAGAGGTTCTGGTATTCGGCCAGCAGGTCGTCCACGCGGCGCATGTGGAGCTTCAGGTCCTCCGGCATGTAGTCCGAACTACGGGTCGCGTAGTAGCGGATGGTGACCGGGGCGCCGAGCTCCTTGAGGATGCCGCGGGTGCCTTCGGAAAGGGTATGCACCTTGTCCTCGGTGAAGTCGGCATTCTTGTGGCCGGCTCCCAGCGAGGAGATCAACAGGTTGGCCGAGACGACGATGACGCCGAGGGCGGTGATCGCGAGAATCGCGCGCGCCATCGGGTGGACGGTCTTTGCTTGCGTGCTCATGAATCGGAATCGGAATGGGTGATGGGTTTCAGGCGCGCTTGGCGGAAAGGATCGCGCTGGTGCCCAGCAGCGAGGCGAAGATGATGGTGAGGAACCAGACCGCATCCTGGAGGCGGAAGGATCCGCGGCTCAGCGAGCGGAAGTGATCCCACACGCCCAGCGAACTCAGGGCGCTGGCGACGTTGTTGGAAGTGGCCTTGCCGACCTCGCGGACGAAGTCGTCGTAGCCGCTCAGCACCATCGTCACGCAGATGACCACGGCGATGATGAGGCAGACCACTTGGTCGCGGGTGCAGGCGGAGGCCAGCATGGTGACCGCCAGGAAGGTGCAGCAGACCAGGAAGCTGCCCAGATAGCCGGCGAAGATGACGCCGTTGTCCGGGTCGCCGAGCCAATTGACCGTGATCACGATCGGGAAGGTCAGCAGCAGCGCGGTGAACCACACCACGCAGGAAGCGAGGTACTTGCCAAAGATCGCGCTCCAAACGGAGATCGGGAACGTGCCCAGCAGCTCGATGGTGCCGGTGCGCTGCTCATCCGACCACAATTTCATGCCGACGGCCGGCACCAGCACCATGAAGATCCACGGGTGCCAGAAGAAGAACGAGTACTCCAGCGAGGCATCGCCCACGCGCATGAAGTTCCCGAAGGTGAAGGTGAAACCCAGCGAGAGCAGCAGGAACACGACGATAATCGCGTAAGCTGTCGGTTGGGTGAAGTAGCTGGAAAGCTCGCGCTTGAAGATGGTCCAGGTGTTCATTTTGTGGGGAAAGGAATTGGGTGATTGGGATATTGGCGATTGAGGTCTCTAGATCCTCAATTCCCTGAATTTAATAATCTCCTAATATCCAGCCGATCAGGCCGCGGTATCCAGTGTGGTGACCTTTCGGAACAAATCCGTCAGCGAGCCTTTGCCCTTGGCAATCAGCTCCGCTGGCGTGCCGTCTTCCACGATCCGGCCACGATCGACGATGACCGCGCGGGTGCAGGAGGCCTCCACTTCTTCCAGGATGTGTGTGGAAAACAGGATCGCCTTGGTTTCGCCGAGCCGCTTGATGAGCTGGCGGACCTCGTGCTTCTGGTTCGGGTCCAGACCGTCGGTCGGCTCGTCCAGGATCAGCACCTCCGGGTCATGGAGCAGCGCTTGGGCGAGGCAGGTGCGGTGGCGGTAACCCTTTGACAGCGTGTCGATCGCTTGGAAGGCCACGCTTTGCAGGAAGCAGGTCTCGATCGCCCGCTCGACTGCGTCCTTTTTGGTGTTCCCTCTCAGCCCGCGCACATCGGCGCAGAACCGGAGGAAGCCAGTGACGGTCATGTCGTTATAGAGCGGAGCGGATTCCGGCAGGTAACCGACTTTCTTTTTCGCCTCGTTCGGCTGGTCGACGATGGAATGGCCGCAGATTTTCGCATCGCCCGAGGAAGGCGGCAGGAAACCGGTGACCATGCGCATGGTGGTGGACTTGCCGGCGCCATTGGGGCCGAGGAAACCGAGCACTTCGCCTTTCCGGACGGAAAACGAAAGGTGATCGACGGCGGTCTTTTTGCCGAACTGTTTGGACAGATTCTCGACTTCGATCATGGGAGTCAGGGTAGGGTCTCTGGTGGACGCTTCGCGGAGCGACGCAGGTCGCGACGTGCGTCTGAAAAAATGGCTGGGGCATGTCATGGCAAGGGAAAAGGAGTGTCAGCGGGGGATGAGAGCCGTTCCGGCGGACCTGCGCGCCCGAATTCCGGAGTTGCCCGGCGATTTGCCTGAAGCCTGCGCCTCTATGAACCGGAGCATTGCCCGATTGCGGGAAACGCGATAGCCTGAGGACATGATCAGCCAAGAGTCACCGTCCCTTCTAGGCCGGATCGTGATCGACCCAGAAGTCTGCCACGGCAAGCCGGTGGTGCGCGGACTGCGTTACCCGGTGGAGTCGCTGCTGGAATATCTGGCCGGCGGCGATAGCATGGAAGAGGTGCTGGATGAGTTTCCCGATCTGGAACGGGAAGACCTGCTCGCTTGCCTGCAATTCGCGACGGAATCCCTGAAATTGCGGACCCGGCACCTGGCGGTGGCATGAGGTTTTTGATCGATGCTCATTTGCCCCCGGGCCTGCGGACGGTTTTTCGCGAGGCGGGCCACGACGCGATCCTCACGCTGGACCTGCCGGAGCAGAACGCGGCGAGGGACGGGATTCTAAACCAGGTATCCGCGGAGGAGCGGCGGGTGGTAGTGTCGAAGGATACGGACTTCTTTCATTCGCATCTGCTGCACGGCCGCCCGTGGAAGCTGGTGCTGGTGCGAACGGGAAACCTCGGTGTGCGGGCGACGAAGGAAATGTTTGCGACGCACTTGCCGTCGATCGTCGCAGCGCTGGAAGAGTGCTCGCTGGTGGAGTTGGATCAGCAGCGGATTTCCATCGTGGTGTAGTCTCGTCGCGGATTTTTCACCTGACCCGGCTTGGCGGAAATGGTTATTCAGAGTTGATGAGCGCCCCGGAGTCGGAGACCAAGCTGGAGCGCAAGTCCGCGGCCCGTCGGCCCCCGCGTTTGAAGAGGATGCTGCGGGTTTCGTTGCTCGTGGCCATGATCGCGGGCATCTCCATTTTCTTCGACTTCCCGGCCATCCGCGATGCTCCGCTATATCAGGTCGATGGCATCCAGGGGGCCGAAAACGCGGATCACTACAATCGGTCCCTCGGTGGATTTTTAGACCTCGATCAAGAATTCCTCGTCAGGATGGATCTCAATGGCAGCGATCCTGCCCGGGTCGTCAGGGATCTGAGACTCCATGCGATGGAGGATATTCCGCATCAGTTCTGGAGACTCGGCCCTTGGTATTGGCCCAAGTCCCGGCAGCCCGACATGGAGGCGTACGCGTCCCAGCACTTCTCGCCCGAGAGAGGACCGGACGGCCTGAACTACTTCGCCGTCCACGACCGCAGGGCGGACCGCGTTTTCCTATGGGTTAAAGACAATTTCTAGGTTGAATGCCTCGCTGACCGGCTCCGGCACGCGGTCACTCCGGCGGCCTGCAAGTTGTCGCGGATTTTCCACCTGACCCCGGCGGATCGAGGTGGTTAGTTAGATTCAATGAGTGACCCGGAGACGGAGATCAAGCTGGAGTATGAGACCGCGGCATTCCTGAACTCGTTGTTTGCGAACGACGCCAAGGAACTGCATTACCTCGAGGAGAAGCTGGGCGTGCGGTCGGTGACGCGGGACGGCTGGATCGTTTTCACGGGGCCGGAGGAGGGGGTGAAACAGGCGGCGGCGGCGTTCTCAGACCTGGAGCAGGCGCGGCGGCATGGCTCTGAAATCGCGGGCCGAGATTTCCGGCTGGCGGTCGATTTGACGGCGCAGGGGGGGGGATCAGTGTCGGAACTTTCCGGGGTCCGTCTGCTCGGCCTGCGCGGGCGCAAGCCGGTGGTGCCGAAAACCCCGCGCCAGTTCGACTACCTGAAGGCCATCGACAAGAATGACGTGGTTTTCGGCCTCGGGCCCGCCGGCACCGGCAAGACCTACCTGGCTATGGCCATGGGGCTGTCGATGCTCAAGGCGAAGCGCGTCCAGCGGGTGGTGCTGACCCGCCCGGCGGTCGAGGCGGGGGAGGCTCTCGGGTTCCTGCCCGGTGACCTGCGCGAAAAAGTGGCCCCCTACCTGCGGCCGCTCTACGACGCGATCCACGACATGATCGGCCACGAAGAAGGCGAGCGCTATCTGGCGGACGGGACGATCGAGATCGCACCGCTGGCCTTCATGCGCGGCCGGACGCTAGCCCGCTCGTTTGTCATCCTGGACGAGGCCCAGAATACCACCCGCGAGCAGATGTTCATGGCGCTGACCCGACTCGGCGAGGAGTCGCGGATGGTGGTAACGGGGGACGGTTCGCAGGTCGACCTGAAGCCCCATGTGCCGTCCGGCCTGTTCGAGGCGGAGCGGGCGTTGGCCGGGATCGAGGGCATTGATTTCGTGCGCTTTACGGGGGCGGACGTGGTCCGACACCCGGTCGTCGGCCGGATCATCGAGGCCTACGATGCCCACCGCTCGTCGATGCCGTAAGTCATTCACATTTAAACGAAAGACCGATCGTGTCGGCGGCTTTGCGGGCGCTTGGTGCTTCTGCCCGGCCACTCCCGCCCTACGGTATTTGCGCATTGCAAAGGGGGTCCGAATCCTCTAACCGTCTGCCCCGCCCGCGGCGGTAAACCTCCGCTGGCCGCGATCCAAGCAACCCCTGTTGCCTTCACCGTGGGATTCATTGATGCTTTCAAACGCTGGCGCCTGGCGCGTCGCGGCATGTCGTCCGGTCGCAAACGCCGGATCCACGCGGAGAATTTGGTCGCGCTCACCCTGGACCGCAGTGTCTGGGTGCGGATGGCGCTGTACCTGATCTTCATCGTCGGGGTGGCGGTCACCGTGCTGCGGGCGGCCTCGGACTCGAATTTCGCCGATGACCCGCTGAGGGGTGCCCTGTTCGCCGGGGTCATCGCGCTGACCGCGGTGGTGGTGCTGCACACGAACCACGAGACGGCCTCCAGCCGCAACGGGCGGGTGATCCTCATCCTTGGCGGGCTCGCGGGCCACCTGCTGCTGGTCCGTGGCGTTTCCCTGATGGTGGATGCCAATGAGATGAGCGGGCAGATGAAATTCCTGCTCATCCCCTTCGCGCTCACGCCGATGATCCACGCGGTGCTGCTGGGCCGGGGAATCGGCACCTTTTCCACCGTCTATGCCGCCCTGCTCGGTTCGCTGGTGATGCCGAAGAATGACGTGCTGATCTACCTCGCAGTCAGCCTGGTCTGCGGGCTGGTCGCAGTGCAGGCCTCTTGTCGCGTCCGCAAGCGCGTCCAGCTCCTGCGGGCGGGCGTGTATGCCGGTGTCGCCTCGCTGCTGCTGTGCATCCTGTTCGAGCGCATCGATCTGATGCCGGGGATGAGTGACCAAATGGAAGGCCTCAAGCAAGCTGGCTGGAGTTCGCTCGCCGCGCTCGGCATGGGCATCCTGATCGCGCTGCTGGTCAGCGGCCTGCTGCCGGTGCTGGAGGGGGCCTTCCAGCTCACCACGGACATTTCCTGGCTGGAGCTGAGCGACCTGAACCACAAGCTGCTGCGCCGCCTGCAACTCGAAGCTCCGGGCACCTTCCACCACAGCCTGGTGGTCGCCTCCTTGGCCGAGGCTGCCGCCGAATCGGTGGGGGCGAATGCTGCGATGTGCCGCGTCTGCGCCTACTACCACGACATCGGGAAGCTCAGTAAACCGGAGTACTTCATCGAGAACCAGGCCGAGGGCGTGGAGAATCCCCACAATGCGCTGACGCCGACGATGAGCGCGCTGATCATTACCGCCCACGTGAAGGATGGCGTCGACCTCGCGGTGAAGCACAAGCTCAACCCGCGGGTCATCGACATCATCCAGGAGCATCACGGCGACTCGCTGGTCAGCTACTTCCACCGCCGCGCCCAAGAGCAGAAGAAGGCCGAGCTGGAGAAGGTGGAGAAGGGCCTCGAGAATCCGGAGGACCTGCCGAAGATCGACGAGAAGAACTTCCGCTACCCCGGCCCGCGGCCACGCACGCGGGAGAGCGGGATCGTTTCGCTGGCAGATATCATTGAGAGCGCGTCCCGCTCGCTGAAGAAGCCGACCCCGGCGAAGATCCGCACGATGGTCGAGGATCTCGTCAACGGCCGCGTCTGCGATGGCCAGCTCGACGAATGCGCGCTCTCCATGCGCGACCTGGCCAAGGCGAAGGACAGCTTCTGCGCGACGCTACGGAGCATGCTCCACACCCGCATCGACTACCCGAAGGACGACGAACGTAGTACTTTGGGCCGCAAGTCCGATCTCGAAAGGCGGCAGGGCAACGGGTCGAAGACCCAGCCGATCAAGCCGGTGCCTGCGCCGCCGGCCACCGACTCGCCGCAACAACGCGCCGCTTCCTGATAGCCATGTGCCCGGAACTCATTGTCGGTAACAACCAAGTGCGCACCGAGATCCCGGAGGCGTGGCTGACCGCGCTGGAAAAGGGCGGGTCGCTTGCGGCGAAGGAGATCCTGGCCAGCCATCTCGTCACCCAAAACGCGCCGCTGCCGGAGCACGAGTGCGTGGAAGTCGCGCTGGTGGACGACGAAACCAGTGCGCGGGTGCATGAGCAATTCATGGGGATCGAAGGCGAGACCGATGTGATCACCTTCCACCACGGCGAGATCGTCATCGGCGTGGAAGTTGCCTTCCGCCAAGCCGCGGAGAACGGCGAGCCACCGCTGCGCGAGCTATTCCGCTACATCGTCCACGGCCTGCTGCATCTGGCTGGTCATGAGGACGAGGAGCCCGCAGACCGTCAGCGCATGGAAGCCGCGCAAGAGCCGCTGGTGACGCGGCTGTGGCCGATGGTGGAGGGGTGACTGGGGGAAATCACCAATCATCAATCCTCCAATCACCAATCGAAGTGTCGCTTCGCGAGGTGATTTGATGGGACCGCGGAATTCATTCCGCTGCACAGGCCCGATCGTCCGACCATTCGGGCGGAATGAATTCCGCGTTCCCAGTTTGAGGATCGCGACTCGAATTCGCTCTCAAGGGTGGCTTGCCCTTATGCGCCTAGGTGGTTAGGTTGTTCGCATGACGGTCAAGGAGGCAGTGAAGGTTGCCATCGGCTACGTGTTGGAGCTTTTCGATCAGGAAAAGATCACCAATGTCGGGCTGGAGGAGGTGGACTTCGAAGAAAGCTCGGGATGCTGGCATGTCACGGTCGGGTTCTCACGGGCATGGGACTACGAGAAAAATGCTTTCGCTGCACTCGGCGGGACGACGCTCGGTGGGCCGAGACGAACCTACAAGACCGTCACAATCCAGGATCGCGATGGCTCCGTGCTTTCTGTGAAGAACCGGGACGTCGGAGTGCCGGCATGAGCAAGGTGCTGGTCGATACCAATCTTTTGGAAGCGGCCCGGACGGGCTTGCCGGTCACGAATTTCAATCACCTCCGGCAGGAGCACTTGCTGTCGTAGCGAAGTGGTGGGGCGACGGCTTCAATTTGAGGGGGGCCGCCCACAGCCAGAACGGCGCAGCCGTTCTGCTACGAAAGAACATCAGGGAGCTAACGACGAAAGAAACCGCAACGTCGTCCGTCCGGTTTTCTTCAGCGCGTCGGCATCGATGACGTCCATCGTGTCGCCCGGCTTGTGCCAGTAGGGCATGTTCATGAAGTCGCCGATGAGATGGAGGCAGGGCAGGCCGGCTTCCTGGAGCGGGATGTGGTCGTCGATGATCGCACCCTGCGAGCGGCGGAGCTTGTTCAATCCGGATTCCCGGGCGGCATTTTCCACGGCGGTCGCAAAGGACCGCGGGGTTTCGGGATTGTAGTAGAAGTCGTGGTCGTCGTCGCCGACGAGGTCGAGCACGATGCCTAGCGATGGGCGGGTCTCGCGGGTCATCAGGCCACGGGCGAAGTGCTTGCTGCCATAGAGCCCGTCGGTGGGAGTGATGCTCTCGCCGAGGGCTTCCTCGCCATCGAACAGGACGAACTCCACCTTGGCGGCGGATTCGGGATCGGTGGCCAGTACCTGCGCCAGTTCGAGGATGACACCGGTGGACGATCCGCCGTCGTTGGCACCGACGAATGAAAAGTTGGCCATCCGCTTGCTGTCGAGGTGTCCTCCGATCAGGACCGGAGTGGAACTCGCCCATGGGGTCACCGGATCGCGGAATCGAGCGAGCAAATTGGTGAAGGCGATTTCACCCGTGGGAGTGCGGGCGGTGAATTTTTGCCGGGCGGTGATCCAGCCCGCGGCCTTGAACTCCTTTTCCAAGTAAGCGAGAGCCGATTGATATCCGGCGCTCGCAGGTGGGCGGGGCCCCAGCTTGCTGAGGGCTGCAACGTGCTCGAACGCCTTGGCTCCCGTGAACCGGCCGGCGAGATCCTTGTGGATCGGCAGGAACTTGACGCGGTTCCCGACGATTTCGAATTTGGCCTGAACCGCAGGCTTGGCGGGTTCTTCGCCGGTGGTTTTCTGGGCTTTGCTCTTCAACACGATCGCCGCGGCAATCAGGAGGAGAACCAACAGGTAGATGGGCAGAATGGTGCGCCGTTTCACGAGAGGCAAAAAGCGAACTTCGAACTTCGAACGTCGAGGGCGAACGATCAGAGATCGTCGATGCCCAGCAGGTCGAGCAGGCGCTGAAGATCGTCGTCGCCGTAGTACTCGAGCTCGATCTTGCCCTTCTTCGCGCCCTGATGAATGGCCACATGGGTGGCGAAGCGGTCGCGCAACTTGTTCTGCAGCGCGCGGAAGTGGGCATCAGGCGCGGCCGGGGTGGAGGCGGCTCCCTTCGGCTTGCCTTCGTCAATGCCACCGGCGGGATCGAAGCCCTGGGCGAGCTTCTCCGCGGCGCGGACGTTGAGGCCCTTCTTGAGAATCTGGTCGGAGGCGAGGAGCTGGGCGTCCTTGTCCTTGATCGAGAGGATGGCCTTGCCATGGCCCACGCTGATGCGGCCTTGGGCGACGAGGAGCTGGACGTCCGGATGGAGGTCGAGCAGGCGCATTGCATTCGCGACGCTGGCGCGGGACTTGCCGACACGGGCGGCGATCTCGTCCTGCTTCATCGCGAATTCCTTGGCGAGGCGCACGTAGCCGGAGGCTTCTTCGATGGCGTTGAGATCCTCGCGCTGGAGGTTCTCGATGAGCGCCATTTCCAGCACGTCGCGGTCAGACGCTTCACGCTCGATGATGGGGACCGTGGCGAGGCCGAGCTTCTTCGAGGCACGCCAGCGGCGTTCACCGGCGATGAGCTCGTAGTTGCCGTTAACGAGACGAACGATGAGCGGCTGGATGATGCCGTGCTGGCGGATCGATTCGACGAGTTCGTCGAGCGGCGTCTCGATGAAAGTGGTGCGCGGCTGGAGCGGGCTCGGAACGACCTTGTCGATCGGAACTTCGCGGGCGCGGCCTTGGCCATCATTACCGGCTGATGCTTCCTGGGCAGGAGCGCCGGTTTGTTTGCGAATCAGGGCACCGAGGCCTTTTCCGAGAGCCGGTTTCGACATGGGGCGCGGAGGTTGGCAAAGGGGAGGGTCGAAGCAAAGCGGATTCCGGGATTGGGAATAAGGTTTTTAAAATTCCATGGAAAACCAATGGAGGGCGGCAATCTGGCGCACTTGACGCCGCGGGAATCGCGGGGCATCCATGCGGCGCGATGCGCGCCTTTTTCTTTTCAGCCCTGATATGCCTGTTGCCGGTGATGCGCGGCCACGCGCAGGCGGCGGCTCCCGTGGACGTGACGGACGCTGCCGTGGCGTCGGTCAAGGTGCTGGGCGAGCAAGTCGTGCTGGGCAAGCAGCAGATCGCGATCGACCGCATGTATCCCGAGTGGAAGGAACGTGCCGCGAAGGAAGCGGGCGGCATGGACAAGCTGGAAGCCCAGCTCGCCGCAGTGCCCCGGATGATGGCCCAGCAAGGCGTCCAGTTGATTTCCTTCAAGCCAAAGGGAGTGCCGTCATCCTATGAGGTGCAGATGGGCAAGGAAGTGGTCGAGGAGAACGGCAAGAAGGTCGAAAAGCTGATCCACAAGAAGTGGCTGGTGCTTATCCCGACCGTCACCGAGTTCCGCATTGCCAAGCCGGCGGAGAAGGGTGGCGTGCCGAAGTTCGTGGTGATCCAGAGCACAGGTTTCCAAGCCGCGGTCTCGGACAAGGGCAAAAACGACTGGACCTTCATCGATGGTGCCAGCCTGACCGTTGCGGACTTGCGACGGCTCTTCGGCACGCTGCCGGAGAACATGCAATTGCCACCGATCTCGAGGAAGCAAGTCGACGGGAAGTGACGACCACCAGACACATGGGCAAGAAATCGAAGAAGCTCCAGGAGGAAGCCGCATTGTACAAGAAGCTCAAAGCCCTCTGGGCGCGCGGGCTAAGCCAATCGTGCGAGGTGCGGGATTCCGCGATCCACGGTCGTGGCGTCTATGCGACCCGCGCCATACCCTCGGGTGAAAAGATCATCGAGTATGTCGGCGAGCTGATCGACAAGGATGAGAGCGAGCGCCGCGCGTGGGCTCAGCATGCCAAGGCGCAGGCCACCGGCGATGCCGCAGTGTATATCTTCACGCTGACCGATCACCTGGACATCGACGGCAACGTGCCGTGGAATACGGCGCGCCTCATCAATCACTCCTGTGAGCCGAATTGCGAGGCGTGGATCGATGGCAAGCGCATCTTCATCCACGCGCTGCGCAATGTGAAGGAAGGCGAGGAGCTGACCTTCGACTACGCCTTCGATGTTTCCTGCTACGAGGATCATCCTTGTCTCTGCGGCCGGAAAGGCTGCGTCGGCTACATCGTCAGCCGGGAGCAGTGGCCGCAGTTGAAGGAGATCCTCGCCGCGAAGAAGGGCTGATAGCTTACCAGCTTTTCAGGTCCAGGCCGACGAAGCCGTAGAGGCCGCTCTCGAGATCATCGAGCTGGTTCTGGAAGGGCTTGGAGCCTTCCATGGTGGTCACGTTGATTTCGCCGCCGAAGGTCATGCCTGCGCCGTAGCTGAGCCACAGGTCGCCGGCGATATTGTGCGAGCTGGTGAGGCCGGCGCGGTAGTTCGAGTAGTCGATGTTGGCATCACCGATGGCGGTATCGATGTTCCAGATGCCGCCGTTGGGGCGGACTTCGAAGCCCACGCGCCACTTCGGCGAGACGTCGTAGGATGCCTTGAAGTTCGGGCCGTAAAGTGCGATCAGGGTCTGGTCGTTCGGCTGCCAGGCAAAGCCGGGGCCACCGACGATGTTGATGTCGCCGGTGAGATTGAGTCCCGCGACGCCCGCGCCGAGGAGCAGGTGGTCATTGACTTGGTAGCCGACCGCGCCGGCGGCATCGACGAAGATGTCGTGTCCATTGACGCCCTGAAAGTCGGTGGCGAGCGAAGGATTGAGCCACGCGGTGTAGACCCACGGCGAGGTGTCCTTCATGCGGACGAAGTAGAACGAGAACTCGAGCTCGTGCAGGTCCTCATCGCGCAGAATCAGTGAAGGGATCGGCCCGTTCGTGCTCATCAGCATCGCCTCATAGGAGAACTGCGGGATGAACTGCCAGTCGCCGGCGAATTGGATCGGCTTGGAAAGGAAGGCCGAGGCTTGGAAGGCGTGGGTATCGAGGTTGCCGACCGAGTTGTCGAAATCCATGTCAAAGCTGCCGACGTAATTCACCTCGGCGGCATTGATGAACTTCGTGAGGTCGAAGCCGCTAGCCGACGGGGTGATGATTGCAGCAGGGGTGGCAGGATCGCCGGCGAAGGCTGCGGTAGACAGCAGGGGGAGGACGGCGAGGCGGCGACGGATGTTATTGAACATTGCCGATGTCTAGCCGCAGACAGCTTGGTTGGCTAGTGAGGAAAACGTACTTCCGGCGAGAGCTGTCTAATTGACCTGTGGCCAACTATTCGCGAAGGATGGGATCTATGGCGAAGGAGGCTTTACCGACAGGGGATTACCGGAAACCAGGGCCTCCATCGGCTGCGAAGCTTCGGACAAGTGCAGCCGCGTGGCGCGCCATGGCCACGATATGTTCGTTGATCGCGGGTGCGTCAGCAGCTTTCATTTATGTCCAGTGGCGGGAGATCAACGAATTCACGTTCATGATCACCTTCTTGCCACTCCTGACGGTAATCGCGCTCGCCCCGCTGTCTGTGGTGCTCTGGATCGTTACTTGGGTCAAATACCGGAATCTCCGGTAGACCGGGGTCAGTGGTGCCTTTACGCGACGAACAACTTCACCACCCATGCCGCGAGGGCGGCGGTGGCGGCGAGCAGCAGGAACAAGAGCAGCAGGCTGCGGCCCTGGGTGCGGCGCTCGTTGCGGATCTGGCGGCGGGAGACTGTCTCCTCGAAGACGCGCTGGCGGCGACGGTCGGCGAGATCGTCCGGCGGGGGGATGGTGGCCGCCTGCTCCTCCGCCTCGCGGAGGATCTTCTCCGGTTCGGCGCGGATGCTTTGAATCTGTGCTTCCAGGGCGCGCTGCTGGTCCTCAAGGGATTTGAGATCGGGCAGATCGGCGGGGGTCCGGGACATGGCGAGGCTCATTTCAGCAGATATACGATGAGGGCGAGGCTGCCCAGCACGATCACGGGAAGGTTGAAGGCGAGGCCGTTGCGGAATTGCCGGGCGAAGTCGCCGGAAACCACGCGACGGGCCTTGGATCCATTGAAAAGATTGCTGCTGCGCGAGCGCGAGTAGTGCTCGGCGGCCTGCGAGAATTCGTCATCGGCGTGATCGACGATGGCCATTGCACGCTCGAGGCTGGCGGCGAGGTTCTCGCGGGTCCAGCCATCGGGATTGATCTTCTCCAGCTTGGACAGATGGGCAGCGAAGCAGGCGCGGGCTTGCTCCAAGTCCGAGGTGTGGTCCTTGAGCTCGTAGAGTTCGCGCTCGATACGTTGCAGCGTGGACGAAAGGCGCTCGGTCAGTTCGGTCTGGGCCGAGATCAACTCGCGCTTGCGGGAGTTGAGCGTTTCAACTTCCTGGCGCTGTCGCTCAAGATCCTCACGTTGCTGCTGAAGCTGCTCGAGCTGCACTTGGGCGGCCCGGAGTTTTCCTTCAACATCTTCACCCTGCCGGGCTCCGGCGGGAGCGCCGGGGTTCATTTCAAGCTGGGTGCTGCGGATTTTGAGATGGTGGGTGTGCTCGGTGGCGGGTGGCATTGCCTGTGGGCGGGATGCGGGACAGCGAGGATTTTCTACTATCAGCGGATTTCGCCGGCCAGAAAAATAATCAGGAACTATTGAGTAACCGGCTCCTCCGCGGCAGCAGGCTCGCCGCGCCGGAACGGGCGCATGTACCACGATCCGAAGGCTTTCCATCTGCCCATGAGCTCCTCCATGACCAAAAAGGCGGAGGGTACCAGGAACAGCGTGATGGTGGCGGCGAAAAGCAGGCCGAAGCCGAGCGAGACGGCCATCGGCACCAGCATCTGGGACTGCTGGGAGGTATCGAAGATCAGTGGCAGCAAGCCGGCGAAGCTGGTCAGCGAGGTGAGCATGATGGCGCGGAAGCGCCGCGTGCCGGCATCGATCACGGCGTCGAACAGCTTGCCCCCTTGGGCACGACGCTGGTTGATGAAATCCACCATGACGATCGAGTCATTGATCACCACGCCGGCGAGGGCGAGCATGCCGAAGACCGAAAGGTAGGACGGCGTGATGTCGCGGATCATGTGGCCGGCCAGCGCGCCGATGACGCCGAAGGGCACCGCCAGCATCACGAGGAAGGGCTGGGTCAGCGAGCGGAATGGCACCGCGAGCAATGCGTAGATCGCGATGAACAAGCCGATGCCGACTTCCCAGAGACGTTGGTTCGTTTCCTCGTGCTCGGCGACATAGCCGTCGTAGTTCCAGGAAAGCTCGGGGTGGGGCTTGACCAGGGCATCGAGGCGTGGCGCGAGGTCGCGGGAGATCGCCACGACATCGATGGTGTCATCGACCGGCTTGGCATTGATGGAAACGACCTGCGCGCGATTGATGCGGCGGATGTCGGAGCGGGCGGGTACGAAGCGGGCATCGACCACGCTGTGGAAGGGTGCGTTGCCGCCATCCGGAGTGCGGATGCGCATCTGCTCGAGCGTGTGGAGCGATTGGCGTTGGTCGAGTGGCAGGCGCACCATCACGCGCACGTCATCGCGACCGCGTTGCACGCGCTGGGCTTGCTCGCCGTAAAAGGCGGAGCGGACCTGGCGGGCGATCTCCGCCTGGGTCAGGCCGAGCGCCATGCCTTCGGGGCGGATGGTGAGGTGGAGTTCGTTCTGGCTGCGACCTGCATCGGCCGCCGCATCCTGGATGCCGGCGTACGATTCGAGGATCCCTTCGATTTCCTCGGCGAGATTGTCTCGCAGTTCGGAAGCCGGGCCGCGCAGTTCGACTTCGAGCGATTCCAGATCGTCATCGCCGCCGCGGAAGCCGTCGCCGCGGTCGCCGGCGATCCAGATCGACTGGGCGTCGGGAATCTCGCCGACCAGCGCGGTCCAGCGCTTGGCGATCTCGCTGTTCTTCGGTCCCGGTACGCTGCGTTGGCTGGGATCGAGGATCGACAGGGTGACGAAGCCCTGGCGCGCATCGAAACCGGGCCAACCGGCCCAGCCGCCGCTGCTGGTAAGGACGTCGGTGATCAGCGATTGGCCGTTGCCGGGATCGACAAACTCCTTCTTCAACTGCTCCGCCTTCTCCGCCATGTAGTGCACGCGCTCGTCGGTGATCGCCAGCGGCGTGTCGCGCGGCATTGTGATCTGGCCGATGACGCGGTTCTTATCCAGCGCCGGCATGTTCTGGAAGCCGAGCCGTCCGCTGCGCATCACGCCGATCGAGCACAGCGCGATCGCGAGGAAGACGGCCAGCGTGGCGTGGCGGTGGCGGGTGACGAAGATCAGCGCGGGACGGAAGTAGCGCTCGATCATGTTCTCCAATCCATCCGCGATGTTCTTCTGGGCGCGGGAGAAGACGTTGAACTTGGTGCGGCCGGTCTTGATGTTCTTCAGGTGGCTCGGCAGGACGATCTTGGATTCGATCAGCGAGAACAGCAGCACTGACGCGACGATCGGCGGGATCATGCGGGAGAAGTTCCCGTAGAAGCCATCGATGAACATCAGCGGCATGAAGGCGGCGATAGTGGTCAGCGCGCCGAAGGTGACCGGCAGGGCGATCTCCTGGGTGCCGGTGACCGTGGCTTCCAGCGGATCCATGCCGGCCTTCAGCTTCGAATAGACGTTCTCCGAGGTGATGATGGCGTCATCGACATTGATGCCCATCGCGATGATGAAGCCGAAGAGCGTCATCGTGTTCAGGCTCAGGCCGAGCCACGGCATCAGGATTAGGCCACCCGCGAAGGAGATCGGGATGCCGGCCGCGACCCAGAAGGCGATCGAGGGCCGCAGGAACAGGCCGAGCACCAAGATCACCAGGAAGCCGCCTTGGACCAGATTGTTGAAGAGGTTGCCGAGGCTGCCTTCGAGTTCGACCGAGCTGTCATCCCACAGGAAGAGCTCGATGCCCTCGGGGAAGCGCTGCCGTTGGTTCGCGACGTAGTCCTTCACCTTGGCCGCGATATCGAGGGCGTTCTCCTGGTTCAGCCGCAGGGCTTCCACGAGCAGGGCAGGGTGGCCATTGAAGCGGAGGAGCTTGCGGTTCTCCTCGTAGCCGTCGCTGACCCGGGCGACGTCGCGTAGCATCACCTCGGCTCCCTGGGCATTTCGCAGGACGATGTCCTCGAACTGCTGCTTCTCATACGCCTGACCCTTCGAGCGGATGGTCAGGTTGCCTTCGTCGGTCTGGATCTGGCCGGCGGGCAGGTCCACCGAAGAACGGCGGACGGCCTCGGTGAGATCGGAAAAGCCGAGGTCGAAGTCGCGCAGTCGGCCGAGATCGGCCTCGATCGAGATTTCCGGCCGGGTTTCGCCTTGGATGGCGACTTGGGAAATGCCGGGCATTTCGATGAGGTCGTCCCGCACCCGGCGGGTCGCCCGGACCAAGTCCTCGTGATCCATCTCGCCAGTGATCGCGATCTTGATGACGTCGAACCATTTGCCGGTGTCCGGGACCTGGATCCGTGGAGGCTCGATTTCCTGCGGAAAGCTGGTGATCGCCGCGACCCGGGTCTCCACCTCGTCGCGGACCTTGTCGGGGTCGATGCCCTTTTCCAGCCGCAGGCGGACTTCGCCGCTGCCGGAGGAGGCGCGCGATTGCAGTTCCTTGATGCCTGAGAGGCCTTCCAGCGAGCTCTCGATCGGGATGATGACGCTCCTTTCCACGTCCTCCGGGCTGCCGCCGCGGTATTCCACGTTCACCCGCACCTCGTCGAAGCGCAGCGTGGGCTGGACTTCCAGCGGGACTTTTTTCAATCCGACCCACGTGCCGATCACCAGAATGGCGATCATCACCAGATTGGCGGCGAGGTCGTTGCGGGCGAACCAGCGAATCATGAAAGAGTCGATACGCGGGCGACCCGGTCCCGTCTAGCATGGCTGACGGACAAGTCGCCGCAATCCAGCGTGGAGCTTGCTTTACACCGGCGGGCCGGTGTGTAGCCTCGCGCCGTTCACCCCTCTCTCCCCCCCACCACCCGAAGATGCCGGATGACTCCCTCCAGCCGGATCCGGACGAAGATCTCGTGGCGCGCGCCCGCAATGGCGACACGCGCGCGTTCGACGCCCTGATCCTAAAGTATGGCGAAAAGCTGTACGGGCTAGTTTATAACATGACCTCCCACAAGGAGGACACCCACGACCTGTTGCAGGATATCTTCGCGAAGGCCTATCACTCGCTGCCGCGCTTCCGTGGCCAATCCAGCTTTTACACCTGGATCTATCAGATCTCGGTGAACATGACGCTGAACTTCCTGAAGAAGCGCAAACGTCGTGGTGGCATGAGCCTGAATGACCTGGATGCGTCCTTCCAGGACGATCCCGCGCTGGTCGATTCCAGCCACCTCGCGAACCCCGAGAAGCAGAGCAAGCTCCACGAGCTCCAGAAAAGATTGAACGAAGCGATGCTGAGCCTGTCAGAAGCGCATAGAACAGTGGTCACCATGTTCGACATCCAGGGCATCCCGCATGCCGAGATCGCACGCATCCTGAAGGTTTCCGAAGGAACGGTGCGATCCCGTCTGCATTATGCCCATCTTCACTTGCAGTCGAAGCTGCAAGATTACTGGGAGTGAGGAATTTGAAAATTTTCCTTGCGGGCGAGCTAGAAATTTTAGATTCATTAACCATTAAACGCCGTGAAGCCTTCTATTGAAGAAATCGGAACCCTGCTTGCCCTCAAGCGCCATGAGCGCCCTGAGGAAGGGTATTTCGATGGTTTCCTGCGTGAGTTCCACCAGCGCCGGAGGGCGGAAGAAGCCCAACAGCGCGGGTTGGCGGGTTGGTGGCGCAAGGCGTCCGCATGGTTTTCCGATCTCGGGGCATCCAAGTGGGCCTATGCCGGCGGCTTGGGGTATGCGACCATCGTCGCTGTGGCGATGACGGTTCCGCGGGGCCAGGACACGGCTCCGGCAGCAACCACACCGGTCAGTCACGAGGTCAAATCCATCGAGCCGACCGCTGCGGTCGAGCAGCTGGACGCCTTGGACCTGCGTCCTTCGACGCAAGGCAGCACTGGTGAGCAAGAGTTCTGACGGAATTTTCCTTCCGGATGCCTCCCTTACCCTTGCGGTGCCTTCCGGCACTCGGAGTTGCATGGTTTTTCTGCGTGGTGCAGATCCGCGCCGAGGTAGCATGGTCGGCGGTTTTTCCGGCAGGCGAGGGTGAAGTGCCATCCACGGCCCTGGTGGTGGGAGATGGCCGGCATGTGATCGCGGTGGCGCTTTCGGGAGCGAAGGCGGAGGGGGGGCGTTTGTTCTCCGACGAGCGCTTGTTGCCCGCCGAAGTGATTTTGGATCCGGTTTCGCGGTTGGTGGTGTTCCGTCTCAGCGGACCCCCGGGACGGGCGTTGCCGTTGATGGCGGATGCGACCTTGTCAGCCGGTGCCGTCGTCAAGACGGCCGGTGGGATCCAAGGGAAATCCGCTGGCTGGGTGAAGCACATCGAAGGCAAGATTCTGCCGCTAGCCCTTTTGAAGATCGAATATTCGGGCAAGGTGCCCCGGCCCGGCACGCCCTTGATGGATCTCTCCGGCAACGTGGTCGCGGTCGCTCACCAGCCGACCGGCCCCCAGAGCGGCTACGCGATTCCCGCGGAAGTGGTGAAACGCGTCTTGGACGATGTGCAGCGGGGGGGGCATGTCAGTCGTGGCTGGATCGGGCTCTATCTGCGTCCGGATGCCAAGGTGCCTCAGGTCACCCGGGTGCAGGCGGGCTCACCTTCGGCCTTGGCGGGGGTGAAAACGGGCGATGTCTTGCTTCAGGTCGGCTCGAGGCCGCTCGTCGAGTATGCCGATGCGGTGAATGCCTTCTTTTTCCTCCGGCCCGGGGTGGCGACGCCTGTGAAGCTGAAGCGCGGAGACCAGGAACTGCTGCTGTCGCTCACGCCGGTCGAACGCCGGTCCGATTGACGCTTGGCCGACGGGCCGGCTTTTGCCAAATCCGCTCCATGGAATTCGTGGTCCGACGTCTCACCGGCGAGCACGTGCTGCCCTATCTGCCGGATGCCGCAAGGCTGCGAATCTCCGTCTTCCGGGAGTTTCCCTATCTCTACGAGGGCGATGAGGAAAGCGAGCGGGGCTATCTCCAGAGCTATGCGGCTTGTCCGCGCAGTGTCTTCGTGCTGGCGGAGGCGGGCGGGCGGATTGTCGGCGTTTCCACCGGATTGCCGCTGGACGATGCGGATGCGTCGTTCCGCGAGCCCTTTGAAAAGGCGGGCATCGATCCCGCCGGGTGGTTTTATTTTGGCGAGTCGGTTTTGGATCGTGCGTGGCGGGGGAAGGGGATCGGGCACGCGTTCTTTGATCACCGCGAGCAGCACGCGATGGAGCTGGGCTTTTCTAAGTTCTGCTTTTGCGCCGTCGTCCGCCCGGAGGATCACCCGCTGAAACCGGCGGACTACCGGTCGAACGACGCATTCTGGGCCAAGCGCGGCTACAGCCTACGGCCAGAGCTAAGCTGCCATTTCGCGTGGCATCAGGTCGATTCGGCGGGGCAGGATGTCGAAAACCAACTGATTTTCCGGACCCGCGAGCTGGCGCCGCCTCAGATGTAGAACATCGGCGCTTCGGAGCGCTCGGCGAGCTGGACGAGGGTGATCCGCTCAAGGTGACTTTTCAGCTCCCGGGCGACGTGATCCCACGCATTCCGCACCGCAATGCCGCTCTCGCCCTCGGTGTGAGTCGAGAAAGACAACAGCGAAGGCTCCACTGCTTCGACGATTTCGCGGAGCAGGATGGAGTCGGGTTTGCGGGCGAGCAGGTAACCGCCGCTCTTCCCACGGCGGCTTTCTACCAGTCCTGCGCGACGCAAGTCGTTGAGGATCTGAACAAGGAAGTTGGCGGACACGGCTTCGCGTTGCGCCAGCTCGTCGAGCCGTGTAATCGTTCGTCCGTCGTGACGCTTGGCCAGTTGGGCCATCGCGCGGCACGCATAGTCGAGCTTTTGGGAAATGCGCATGGAGGCAAAGCAGCATAGGCAGGATGGTGGCGGAAGCGCGAAGGCTGTTCGACTCTGTCAGTCGGGGAACGCGGACGCCTCCGGAGTGTGGAGTTGGATCCGCGAGGAAGCCGAGCGGGTGGCCGTGGCAGAGCCGCATCTGCGGCCCTTGCTGCAGGATGTGGTGCTTGCCCAGCCGTGCCTCGGCGCGTCGCTGGGCGTGCGTCTGGCGCGCAAGCTGGCCCGTGAGGACATGACCCGCGAGGAGCTGGCACCCTTGCTCGCCGGCATCTTGCGCGGCGAGGATGACCTGGTGGACAGCGCGGCGCGCGACCTGCGGGCGATCGTGGAGCGTGACCCCGCGTGCCGTTCGCCGCTGGAGCCCTTGCTGTTCTTCAAGGGCTTCATGGCGATTTCGACCTACCGGGTTTCCCATCACCTGTGGACCCACGGGCGGCGGGAGCTGGCCCTGTATTTCCAAAGCCTCGCGAGTGAAGTCTTCGCCGTGGATATCCATCCCGCGGCCCGGATCGGCTGCGGCATCCTGCTGGATCACGCCACCAGCTTCGTGGTCGGTGAAACCGCGATCATCGAGGACAACGTCTCGATCCTCCACGAGGTCACCCTGGGTGGCACGGGGAAGGAATCCGGCGATCGTCACCCGGTCGTGCGCTCCGGGGTCTTGCTCGGCGCGGGAGCGAAGATCCTCGGGCGCGTGGAGATCGGCGAAGGAGCGAAGGTCGGGGCGGGCAGCGTGGTTCTCAATGACGTCTCGCCGCATACCACCGTCGCCGGCGTGCCCGCGGTGGTGGTGGGAGTCAGCAGGGAGGATGCCCCCGCCCTAGAAATGGATCAGCGCCTGGAGTGCAGAGGTCGATAGCTTTTTGTGCGTCGCAAGGTAAGGGTAGTCATGTGTCATGATCCGTGATACCTGACATTCATGAATTGTTTAGTGTTCGCCTTGCCGCTTCTCGCGATGGGGTTGGTGTCGTGTGACAAGGCCAAGAAAGTGGTCGATGCCGCACGGGACAAAATCGAGGGAGTGAAAGACCCGGGGCTTCCCAAGCCGCCGGGCGGAGAGGTGTCGTCCGGTCTCGTCGCCCAAGTGGACACCGCGGCCGAAGGCGTACGCTTCCGCCGTGACCTTCCGTTTCCCACGGACATCGAGGCCCGGGTGACGCAACGGGTTACTTTTCACAAGATCCGCCGGATCGCCACCTCTGCGCTTGGCACGGAGAACATGACCTTGGACGGGCCATTCGAGATCGTCTCCCGCTTCCAGCGCAGTGGTTCACAGCTCGGGATGACGATCGAAAGGGAAGGCAGGGTGGTCGATCCCAAGGAAGCGGTTGAAAAGGCGAAGGGAAAGGCCACGGCCGAAAGCAATGCCCCTGAATCGCCGCCGTTGGCGGGTGCCCGGGTGGAGTTCCAACTGGGCCCCAATGGCTGGCAATTGCCGGCTCGCAAGGGACCGGCGGACTTCAATCTGAAGGTGCTGGAGCAAAACCTGTTGCCCAAGCTGCCCGGCCTTTTGGTGGAACACGGATTGGCTCCACGAAAGCAGTGGTTCTCTTCATCGCGCCGTTGGATCGAGGGCGACAAGCTTGTGCTGGAAGGGGATTCGCTGGCCCTGCTTTTTGACGACGCGGGCAGCGGCAAGCTGACCTTGACCTACGAGGTTTCCGAGGCGCTCGAAGGGCATCCCTGCGGCCGCTTCGCCGTGCAAGGGGACGTCACGCTGGACGGGAGCGCCGATCTCGATGGCAGCATCACCAGCGGCGAATTGACGATCCAATCGGGCAAAATCTGGTGCTCGCTCCTTCACCCATTGGTGCTGCGGGAGGAATACCAAACCGTCAGCACCCTTACCACCGGCCAAGGCAACGGGCCGAAGCGAAAGCTCCAGGGCGCGATCGACAATCTGTGCGCCCGCCAGTGGACGGCCAAGGGAAGCTGATTCGGCAGAGACGGAAAATTTCTCGAAAAAAGACGAAACAAAAATCCCGCTGGCGACGTTTATGTTCATGTGAGGCGACTGCGAAAGCATGACTCCTCCAAAACAAAAGGTCTTGTCAGGGAGGTGACTCCCGGCAGGTGGTCCGACCGCTTGAGCTTTAGGTTTTTGGGTTTTTCCTGAGGCACAGCGGTCGGGCTTCTTTTTGTACGCCAGAGCACTTTTTGTTGAGCTTTTGCTGATCTCCCTCCGCCGTCCGGAGATGTGTTTCAAAGGGCGGCTCATCTGCTGGAATCTTTGATTTCCAACGGCTCGTTCGCTGCGGCGTGAGAGATTCCCGGCGAAAGCCGCGTTTTTGCCATAATCCGGGACCGCGTCCTCGCTTTCCGGCAGAATCCTCGCTTTCATCCGTCCCTTCATGAACCGGTCCAATCCTTTCAAACGCCTCTTTTTCTGGCTGTCTGGCGCCGGCACCGAGACCTTGGAGCAGTGCCCGAACTGGGAGCAGCGGAAATACGTCGCCTTTGGCGCGACCGTGCTGGTGCCCTGCGCCTTCGCCTTCATCGCCTGCGCCTACGCGCTCTCGACCCTCACCGACAACCCGCGGGTGATCTACGGGGTGGCCACGGTGTGGGCCTTCATCATCCTGACCATCGACCGCGCCCTGCTCGCCGGCTACCGGCCGTTTCTTTCCTGGTGGCGGAAGCTGTCGCAATTCTCGCTGCGTCTGGTGGTGGCCATCCTGATGGGTCTGACGATCGCCCACCCACTGGTGCTGCTGCTGTTCCGCGACACGATCCAGACGGTGGTGGAGGAAGAGCGCTCGGTGGAAGTCAGCCAGGAGCGCTCCAAGTTCACGGTCGCCAAGGACAAGATCCGGGAGACGATCAATGGCATCGAGCAGAAGATGGCCGCCCTTCAGCAGGAGCGAAAGGAAAGCTACAACGCGAAGTTCATCATCCAGGACCGCGAGGACGCCAGCTCGGCGATCCCCGGCCTGACCGCCGAGCAGCAGACCGAGCTGAAAGCCGCTACGGATGAAGCGACCAAGCCATTCCGTGACCGGCTGGACGTGGTTAACCAGCAGTCGGACGAACTTTCCCCGCAGTACGCCAAGCTCCAGACCGAACTCGGCTTCTGGCAGGCGGAATTCGAGCGCGAACTGAACGGCCAGCGCTCCGGCATGCGCGGCGAAGGCCCGCGCGCCCGTTCGATCCGTGCCGACCAGCTTGAGCCGCGCCGCACCGAGGCGCAGCGGATCGGAGCCCTGTTAGAACACCTCTCCACCGAGAAGGCAACCTTGCAGACCCAGGCGCGGGAAGCCGAGAAGGGTGCCATCGCCACCTTTGAAACCCGCCTTGCCGAGATCGCCGCCACGAACAAGGCGGAGGAGACGCGGGTCGCCGCGCTCAAGCAGCGAGTGGAAGAGGATCAGGCGTCCGCCTTCACCGAGCAGCAGAATGCGGTACGCTCGGCCATCGACCAACAGATCGAGACCCGCAATCTGGAGCAGAAGGCCGCTCAGTCCGAGCTCGCCGCGATTTCCACCGAGGAGCAGAACCGGATCGGCCAGATGCTCGCCGAGCCGCGGAAGGACATCCTGACCCAGACCTTGGCCCTGCATGGCCTCTTCAAGGAGGGCAGCGAGGGTGGGCAGTTCGCGCTCGCCACCTACATCGTGCTCACCCTGCTGTTCATGCTGGTGGACACGATCCCGCTGATCGTGAAGTTCTTCACCAAGCCGGGTCCTTACGACACGTTGCTCGATCGCGACGAGATCGCTTATGACTCCGAGCACCGCGCCTTCCGTGAAAGCCACCACCGCTACATGGAAAAGCTCGCTGCCGGCAACCTGATCGCGGTCACCCGCAACAAGCGGCTGGAGAACGCACTCATCGATGGCGTGGAACACAGTCGCGCCGCGCGCGAGTTCCTCGACTCATTGATCGAGATGGAGAAATCCTTCGCCGCGAAGATCCGGATGGAGCAGGACGAGGCCTTCCATGCCGGGCCCGAGAAAATTGCCGCGCTGGAAGCGATCAAGAAGCGCTTCTACGAAGACATGCAGCACCGCATGGAAGTCTTCTTCACCGGCCAGCACGCTTGAGACGGATCACTCCAGCGGCGGAAGGACTCCGAGTCCGCCGCTGCCATCGTCGAAGGGCGTTGCTTCTTCCTCCACCTTGAGGGGGCGGAATTCACCGTCGTACATGTCCACGCGGAACTGAAGCTCCATCAGGTCGCGGTTGGTCTCCGCCTGGCTATCGCGGAGCCGGCGGTTCTCCTCCACGGTGCCTTCCAGAAGCTGGAGCAGCTTCTCGATGCGCACGTCGGTATTGGCAAAGGAAGCGACCGGGGAAGAGTTGCTGGAAGCGGAACGAGGACGTTCGCTGGGGCTGGCTTGGGGGGCACTCCTCCCTGCACCGTCGCGCGCGCGGGCCAGGAACTCCTTGGCTTCGCGGGAGGGACCCTCATCCGGCAAGCGGGAGGGAGAGGGAAGTTGCGGCCTGGAGGAAGCTGGCGGGTGAGGCGGCATCACGCCTGCCAGCTTCACCATGTCGCGGACGGAGCACCAATGGGCGGCGGAAGCGCCAGCCATCAAGGCGAGCACGGTGCCACAGGCGATCGGGACGAGGCTTGGTTTCATCGCGCTTTCTTCTTTTCGGTTGAAATGACTTCCTTCGCGGCTGGCGGGGGAGGCTCAGGCGTGGGCAGCGAGCTCAGGAGCTGGCCGAGGCGGTCGAGGGCGTCGCCCACCTTGCGGGAGTCTTCTTCCATGCGCTCCACGGAGGTCGCAAGTACGGCACTCATCGTACCTGCTTGCGCGTAGCCGAGCGCCGGGTCGTAGCCGGGCTCCTGGACGCCGATCACGTTTTCGCCATCGGCGTCCGGCACAAGCAGGTGCGGGCGGATGGAAAGGGGAATGCGGGTGCCGTTGTCGAGCGTCACCTCCTGGGTGATGGCGGGGACATCTTCGGGATGCTCCAGCCGCCAACCGGCCGGCGGTTGGGAAAGCGGTTTGGCGGGGAAGGGGGCGAGCAGCTTGACGGCGGCGGCGTCCACCTTTCCAAGGCCGCCCTTGCCGGGCTCGACCCGCACGGTCACGCCTTGCGGCTCGGGGATTGTGGGTTCGGCCTCCTCGATCTCGGCTCCTTCCGGCGGGGTGCCGGTGACCAGCACGGGTGCGCCGTCGTCTTCCGGCACCAATGAGAAAGGAGTGGCGGTGATTCCATTGGTGGCCGGGTCTTCACCGAAGCCATCCGTGAGTGCGGAAATAACCGGATCGCGTTCCGAGTCTTTCGGAGCGATGTCCTGGGCCAATGTCACCGGCATGGCGACGGCGGCGAGAAGAAGGAGAGAGCGGGTCATCGGTTTTTGATTTCGATGGCTTGAGTGCTGTCGAGTTGTTCGCCGGTGGGCGGCTGCAGCGCGCCCGAGAGCGACGGGCTGTCGGCCCGAAGGACCGGAGTGGGGATGGACTCGCCGACCAGGGCATTCCATTCGCCGAGGAGCTTCTGGCCTTCGTTGCGGACGATTTGGGCCGCCTCCTGATAGTGGCCGATGCGGGTCATCAGGGTGCGGGCGCGGGCGACCTCATCCGGCGTCCAGCGCAGGGCACGGCTGCGGTAGAGGACCGGGACGTCGAGCATGATCTTGCCGAGGTCCTCGCCGGCGGGGCCTTGGGCCTTGAGGGCATGCTGGATCCGCAGGTTAGTCTCTTCGAAGGCATTCTCCGGGCCGCTTCCGGACGACACGAGGCGCCGTGGATCGGCGGCCTGTGGCTTGACGGTATCGCCGGGAAGATGGCCGCCGCGAGGCATCAGCGAGTCAGCGGGCTTCGGTGCGGCCGCGATCAGGGCGGGCACCGGTGGGACGGGCGCAGTTGCCGTGACACCCGGACCCGGGCCGGGGCTGGCCACGATCACCGGCTTGTTGAGATAAAGTCCGCAGAAGACTGCGGCAAGGGCCGTGCTCGCAATCAGCAGCCACGGATAGGCGCGCTGGATCGGGCAGTTGGCAGCCCGGCGGTTCTGGCCCGGGACTGTGGCATGATGGAGCGGTCCCAGTTCCAAGGTCTGGGAGACGGCGGTGGAAACCGCGGGTTTGGTGGCGAGGGGGGCGGCCTGAGTGGTGGTGGGCAGCGGACGCATGAGATCAAGGTGCGGGCGATCCTTTCCGGGGATCGGCGGCAGGCTCATCAGCGGGGGGAGGGGCGAGGACGGCATGGGTGACGACAGTCTGGTCGGAGACGCCAGGGAAAACAGTTAGAACGAGGGTATCGCGGGTCAGCCGAAGGTGCTTGTGAACGCCACGATGGTCGCTGGTGGCTTGCACGCCGGGCACCACTTCCAACGGGCCGCCGGGAGTATTCTGGCGACCAATGCCGTCCGACCGGTAAATCGTGAACGTGGACCAGGCATCGGACTTCCCGGCGGATGAGACGCGGATGCTCACGCCATCCGAGAAGACCGCGAGCTTGAGCGGCTTGATCGGCACCTGGACCACCTTGCCGCTGCCGGTGATTTTCATCTGGCTGCGAATCTCGTACTCGCCAAACGACTCGAAGCCATCGGTGTCCGCAGCAGCGAGCGGAAGGACCGTGGCAATGAGGGCGGCGACCAGCGATAATTTCATTCGCCTACATCCCAGAGGGAGTCAGTGGTGGAGCCGGAGGGGTCGTAGCGGGCCGGCGGGACGGCGCCGGAAGTGGTGGCGGTGGCCGTGAGGAACGGCGGGGACACTCCCACGAAGACATTGAGATTTGTATTCGTGAGCGACTTGGCCGTCGGGAAAACGGCTGGGCCGTTTTGGATGTAAGGCAGCAACAACGCGTGGGTCAGCGAGGTGACCGGCGTGGTGGGATTGTCGGCGAGATAGGTGCGCTGCGCGACATAGACGTTGCGCAAGGTATCGCCAGCCTCGCGGGCGAGTCGCCAGGTCTTGAAGGCGCTGGTTGACTTCAGGCCGACGGTGATCAGCAGCAGGAGGACCGAAATGACCAACGTCATTTCCAGCAGCGTGAAGCCGCGGCGTGACAACTGGACATGGACACGGGATTTCATGGGACGAGTGGGAGACTAGGTTGCTTAAGGGGGCTTGAAAAGCCGGAAATATTAACGATTTGGTCCGTCCGGTCCCGTTCGGATAGACCCCGGTGAGGCGTCAGTTTTTGAGGATCTCGAGTGATTCCGTGACGTTCTTGCGCAGCTCGGGATTGGCCCATGCCAATTGGCCGAGATGAACGACGCCGAAGACCACGCCCGCCGTCACGCCGACCCAGACGAACCACCAGATGACCGATTTCCCCTGGGGTGCGATCAGCGGGACATACCATGCCTCGCGATCCACCACGCGGGTGGTGAACATCTGGTTGCCTTCGCGCAGTTGCTCGATGAGAGCCTGCACCGCGGCATCGCTGCGCAGGATGAAGCGGTGCTTGAAGCGCCGGCCTGGTGATTCGGGAAGCTCTTCCGCGATCACACCCGGCGGCACCGCTGCGGGTAGCCGCAGCGTGTAGACGTGCGTCTCATAGACGAATCGCTCCCTCAGCCAGCGGTCGAGTCGGGTTAGTTGCATGCGGACGGGCGGTTGGAGTTACATCTTGCTGTTCATCATCTTCGGACCCATCAGGAAGATCGGCAGGAAGGTTCCGATGAAGACCGCGGCGATCAGGGCCACCGCGATGATCAGCACCAGGAAATTCACGGCGGCAGTGAAGCTCGCCATGTAGTTTTCGGCATCCTCCTCATACATGGTCGAGAGCATGTCGAGCTGGGCATCCAGCGAGGCGGACTTCTCACCGATCGACATCATGTGGACCACCTGGGAGTCGACGGAGGTGTACTTGGAGAAGGCGGTGGAGAGCGGCACGCCGGAGTTCTCGTACTTGTCGGCCGCGTCGCGGAGCTCCTGATAGAACGGTGTGCCCTTCACGCTGTTGGCGGAAACCCGGATCGATTTCGCGAGGTTGATGCCGTTGGCGTGGAGCATCTTCATCGTGGAGAGGAAGGTCATCTGGCGCAGGCTCATGATCATGAGCCGGAGCAACCGCCATTTCGACATCGCGATGCCGAGGATCATGTTCCGGACCTTGTCCGAGCGCCAGATGGTGATGGCGCTCCCGACCACCGTGGCGATGACAAAGGGATAGACCGCCTTGGTGATGGCACTGACCTTGAAGGCGATCGCGGTCATGCCGTCGGGCTTCTGGGCGACCGATTTGAGCATGTCCTGGACCTGCGGGACGATGCTGACCTGCGAGAAGATGAACGCACAGGCCAAGACCGAGATCACGATGCAGGGCATCACCGTGGCCTTGCGCAGGGCCTTGGTGAAGCGCATCTCGCTGGTGAAGCGGGCGGCCAGCGAGCCGAAGGCCTGGTGGAGCTGGCCGGCATCGCTACCGGCTTGGATCAGGCCGATGACCATGTCCGAAAAGCGTCCGGTGCGGCGGAATGCCTCGTGCACGTTGACGCCGGAGTTGATCTCATCGCGGATCTTCAGGAGGGCGTCGGCCATCGCCTTGTCCTGGAGTCCCTGGCCGTAATACTTCAGCGCGTCCGCGGTATTGATCTGGGCGCGCAGCATCGAGGCCAGGCCACGGAACATCGTGACCAACTGCTTCTTGGTGAAGGGCGTGACCTTCGTCTGCTTGAGGAAGCTGAAGGAGCCCTGGGCAGCCGGCTTGGCGGCTGTTGCGGGACTGCCCGGCTTGGCGGAGGCGGAGGCGCTACTCATCGGTGTAAGTCATGTCGATGACCTTCGCCACGGCTTCGATGTCGGTTTTGCCTTCGCGCAGCAGGCGTAGGCCGCTGCGACGCAGGTTGGGGAGTTTCCCTTCTTCCTGGATTTTGACTTCCAGTTCGTAAGGGGAGATCTCGCCCTTCGACAGCATGTCGGAGGTCTTCGGGGTGATGGGAATGATTTCGAGAATGGCAGTACGGCCGCTGTAGCCGGAGTTCCGGCACTCGGCACAGCCACCGGACTTGGCGGCAAAAACGGGTATGGTGGACCAGGACTCGTCGAGGTTGAAGGTTCTCCGATCGAGGTCCGAGATACCCTCCTTCGGCTCCTTGCAATAGGGGCAGAGCAGCTTCACGAGGCGCTGGGCGCACGCGGCTTTCAGGGTCTGGGCGATTTTCCAGCGCTCGATGCCGAGCTGCTCGAAACGCTCGATGATCTGAGAGGCGCGCGGCGTGTGAATCGTCGTCAGGACCTTGTGTCCCGTCACCGCGGCTTCGATCGCCAGTTCCGCGGATTCGATGTCGCGAACCTCACCCATGAGGATGATGTCCGGGTCGGATCGCATGAAGGACGCGATCATCGGCTTGAATTCCTTCGGACTCTTCAAGTCGCAGTGGGTGATGCCGGGAACCTCGTCTTCCACCGGATTCTCCAGCGTCAGGATGTTCACATCGGGCCGGTTCAGCTCGCGGAGGATCGCGTTCAGCGTGGTCGATTTGCCGGAACCCGTGGGGCCGGACATGACGATGATGCCGGCGGGCACGCGCATCACCTTGGCGAGTTCGAAGAGTGTCTCCTCGTCGAAGGCCAGGGTGCCCTTGCCGAGGGTCACGTTGATGTGGCTCTTGTCGAGCAAGCGCATCGTGACGTGATAACCGCGGTAAGTACGGTGTCTCTCGTAGCGGACGTCGATGGGGCGGTGGAAATACGAGATGGTGAAGCGGCCCGAGATGCCCGGCGCGGTGGCGCGGATTTCGGTGGGAAGCTTCATCAGGTTGAGCAGGAAGGCATCGAGACGATCCTTCAGCTTCATCGGGATCTCGACCTTGGTGCCGATGTCACCGTCCACGCGGTAGGCGTAGTAGAAGGACTCCTTTTCGACCTTGAAGTGGATGTCGGAGGCGCGGGTCTTGACCGCGTCCGCCATCACCGTGGCCACGAGCTGGGCCATCGGCTCGGTATAGTCGGTGGTGACGTCGAAGTCGCGGATGGCCTCGTCGTTGTCCTCCACGTCGATCGCCTCGAGTTCGGAGCGACTGGGCCCTGAATTGGTGGCGACGGATTCGATCGCGCGGGAGATTTCGGAAGCGAGCGTGACGACCTTGACGATCTCCAGATCCGGGAAACGCGGGGCGAGGTATTCGTCCGGGAGCGGGCTCCAGGGATTCGCGACCGCTACGATGAGCTTGTCCCCGGTCACGCACAGCGGGCTGAAGAGGCCGCGGGTGAGCACCGTGGGATCACAGTAGGTGTGCAGCGAGCCATCACAGAATTCCGCGACCTTCGGGAAGAAGGGCAGGCCGTTGATCTTGGCGAGCGCGCCCATGAAGCAGTAGCGCGTCACGCGGTTGGCGACCTGGTCGTGCTCGAGTTCCGCGTACTGGGGATCGTGGTTGGCCAGCGCGCGCATGATTTGCCCGCTGATCAACTCGTTGAATGACATGCTGTCGTAGTCGATCACAATCCGAAGTGTTTGCGGGTAAGGAAAGACCAGCTCTCGTAGTCCATGCGGACCGCGGTGACGAAGGGCTTGATGCCGAAGCGGCGGTTCACCCCGGCCAGGATCTCATCGGCCATGATACGTGCGGCGATCGGATTCAGCGCACCGGTGCCGACCGCGTCCGTATCCTCGGCGTAGAGGATGGGGGACAGCAGGGCGCGGGCGGTGTGATGAAGCTGGTCGAAGGATTCGTAGAAAGCGGAGGGCGCGATCAGTTTGCCGGCAAAGGGGACGAGCGGCGGCGAAGGATGAAGGACCATCGACACCGCATGGGTGATGCGCGCGACCTCAATGCCCACGTGTTCCTCTTCCGCTCCCTGCACCCGTGCGAGGATCTCGAGGAGATCGAGTGGCTCCCCCTGATTCACCGAGCGCTCGAAGTGGGCTTGCATGCGGGCAAGCTCCGTCTCGGTGGCGATGCCGGTGGCCTGGAGCGCCTGCACGGTCTGTTCCAGGCAGGTGTGGAGCAGTTGCAAGGAGTCACCGGGTTTCCGCGCGGCGGAAGTGGCGGGAGTGAAGGGGGATGACATGGGTATGGGTCGGTTCGGTGAAAACGGGACGGCGGGGTGGGGGCCCCGCCTGCCGAATCACTTCCTCGCGTTGCTGAAGCGCGAGCGGCGAGGTGCGGCTACCGGGGCGGGGGCAGGAGCTGCCTTGCCACGGTTCAATTCCTCTTCGGTCGGATAGTAGGGCGCTTCCTGGGGACGCAATGCCCGGACACCCCGCTGCAGATTCGGCTCGTGAGCCGGGCCGGGATTGCACTCTGGATCGACCCAGTCGTGGTCTTGCTGCAGCATCGTGTTGCGATGGATGCGGCTCGATTGGGCCGAGGTCGCGGAGCGGCTCGCCGGATCGTAGGAGGTGGGCGTCACGATGAAGACCAGGCTGGCGTTCTCTTTGACGGTGTCCTTGCTCTTGAAGAAGAAGTTCAAGACCGGCAGGTCGCCGAGGAACGGGATCTTGGTGCGGTCCTTGTTCGACACCTCACCGTAGAATCCGCCGACCACCAGCGAGTGGCCGTCGGGAACGCGGGAGAGCGATTCGATCATGGACTCGGTGACGCGTGGATAAACGTTGCCGGTCTGGCCAACGACTTGCTGCACGATTTGAGCGGAGCGCGGGCGAAGTTTCATGCGCACGGTGCCGTCCGGAAGCAGTGTCGGCGTGACCGACAGCGAGATACCGATTTCGCGGTGCTTCTCGGGCGCGTCAGTGATGGCTTGGTCGCTGGCGTCGATCTTGTAGCGAACTTCCTCGGTGACGATCGCGGTGTTGCCGGTGCCGCTCTGGGTCTGGGTGATGATGGGAATACGATCGATGATCGAGATGGATCCTTGTTCGTTGTCCTCGGTGATCAACGTGGGATTGGACACCTGGGTGGCGAAGTTTCCTTCCGCCAAGGCGCGCAACACGCCGTTGAGCTGGAGCGGCGACAAGACCAGGTCCGAAGTGCTGCCGGCCACCGCGGAGGTTGCCTCCGTCGAACTGAGCGAGGAACCGGCCGTACCTCCCTTGGTGATGAAACCGGTGGTGTTGATGCCGAACAGCGAGTTGAGGCTGCCTGCGACTTCCAGCGCGGTGCCACCTTCGCCGAGAGAGGTGGACCAGTTCACGCCGGTGCGCTCGGCTGCGGTGCTGTTGACCCGGAGGATCTTCGTTTCGACGACGATCTGGCCCTTGGCGCGGTCGATGTCGTGCAGGAACTTGCGGGCCTGCTCGATGCGGTGGGCAGTGTCGATGATGACGACCGTGCCGGTCTTCGGCTCGAAGTTCACGATGCCGGTGCCCGGAGTGAGCATCGGGGTGAGCAACGCCTTGATCTGCTCGATATCGGTCGGGCGGAGATAGCGGAGCTGGTAGTTGAACTCGGCGCTCGGCAACTGCCCGAGCTGGGCCTGGCTCAGCGCATAGATGGTGTTGCCCTTGGTGTAGAGCGTGAGGCCATACATGAAGGCCAGCTCTTCCATCTGATTGAGCGGGTTGCCGTCATTGAGGTGACCCGTCACCCGGTAGTCGGGAGTGGCGATCTTCGCGTTGTGGAAGTACTGTCGGCCGGCCTGCTTGGCGAGGAACTGGAAGATGTCGTTGAGCGGCGCGTCCTTGATGAGGTAGCCCTCCTCGGACTCCTGGATCTCCTGATTGACCGGTGCTGCATTGGGATCCGTGACGGGCTTGCCGTTTGGATTCAGATCGGTCGGTGGCGTCACTGGTTCCACCGGCGGTGCGGCGGGCAGATCCGGAGCACCCGGGGCAGCGGGTACGACTGGCGGCGCGGGCAGGTCTCCCGGAGCAGGCGGCGGCTCGGGGGCCGGCGCGGGAGGGGGCAGATCCGGCACCGCGGGTTCGACCGCGGCGGCAGGAGAATCAACGATGGGGCCCTCATCCTGAGCGATCAGATAGGGCGTGGGTAGGGCCAGCAACGTGGCGACGGCGATGGCAGGCTTCATGGTGTGCGGGTGTTGTGGGACAGCAGGGGGAAGAGAGAATGGATCAGGGATTGGTGGACAGCGGGACGGTCGGCTGGATGTCGACCGGCGCCTGTGAGTCATCAGACTCGACGCCCGGCGCGGTGATCTGGCCGATGCCCTTCTTCACGCCTTCCGGGAGCATGTTGAGGATATGATCCGCGGTCTCATTGGTAGAGACGTTGAGAAAGCGGATGCGCGCGGAGTTCACGGCCAGCACTTTGACGCCGATCTGCTTGCCATTCGGCAGGCGGAGGCTGAACACGTCACTGACGCGGAACATCCGGTTGCCGATGAGGAACTGCTGCTTGCCGGGCATCACGCCGTTGACGGAAATGCCCGCCACGACTTCGGAGAACGGCATCGGCGGCTCCGGCTTGAACCGCTGAGTCGGAGACTTCGAGGTGATCTTGGGCTCGGGAGCCACGTGATTCGGATCCTGGAAGCGGCCGAAGGGGTCGGTCTGGCGCTTGCGGATGGAAAAGCGGGCCGAAAGCTGCCGGACATATGCGGGAAGCTCATCGCCGGCGTAGCGGGAGGCCTCGATTTCCTTGGCCTCGGTGGCGGGCGCTGCGGCCGGCTTCGCTGGAGCGGCAGGGGCCGCCGCTGCCGGAGCGGATGGAGTCAGGTCGGCGCTGTCGAGCCCTTCCGCCATCTGTGCGAATACCGGCCCTGCGGCGAGCAGAAGGCCGGTGATGACGGTAAGTCTAGGAAGCAAGGGGGTCGGTTTCATTTTTCCCACGCGGTGTAAGTGACCTGAAAATTCAGGGAAGATGAGGAGGCTCCACTAGGGTCGATCCTGAGTTCCTGGAGCTGGAGTTGGGGCATCCGGGATTCCAGTTCGGCGAGCGCTTGTTGCACCGAGCGGAAGGTTCCGCGGAAGGCGAGTCGCACCTGGGTGGAATCCTGGGCCGACACCGAGGCAAAGCCGACCCGGCCGGCGGGATACTCGACCGCCGTCTGCTGGAATTCCTTCGCGGGCAGGGCATCACCGATCTGCTTGAGATGGGAGGTGATCGAGTTCGCGGTCTCTTTCTCCACTTGGGAAAGCCAGCGTTCCATGTGCGGGCGCTTCTTGCTGATCTGTGCCTCGACTCCCAAGGCTCCGATCCGATCGTTCTCGGCGCTCTTGTAGAGCCCCTGCTTTTCCAGGAAGGAAGCGGAGGCCTTCGACTTGAGGAACATCCCTCCGCCGACGATCGCCGCGCAGACCGCAAGCGGCACTACGAAACCGAACAGGATGATGGATTGGCGGTAAAACATGGGGAGTGAAAGAGAGGTCAGGGGGCTTTGGCGAGGGTCACGGCCAGTTGATCCGACGACTCGAAGCGCTGGGTGACCGTCAGATCGAAGGAGAAAGGATAGGTGGTATCATCGAGAGCCGAGGCCTCCTCGGATGGGCTCGGCCGGTAGCTGCCGTTTTCCAGCGTGCGGACGTTGACCACCACGCTGCGACTTGGCAGGTCGGTGCGGAACGAAGCGCTGCCGGTCTCATCCGCGACTTGCTTGAAGACTGCCGAAATGCCGTCGCGGGTATTCAACAGGGCGAGCTGCTCGAGCGCTTCCTCACGGGCCAGGCCGCTCATCTTCCACTCGCGGATGAAGCCGGCTTTGGCCTGGCCGGGAGTGGATTCCGGACGGACGTAGTGAGTGAAGGCTTTCACCATGAAGCCGCTCTTTTCCGGGAACATGGTGCTCAGCAATTCCATGGTGGCCCATGCCTTGGAGCGATCTTCCAACAGATTGTCCCAGTGATCGACACGACCGCGCTCGGAAGAGAGGAAGGTGAGGCGTTGCTTCTGGGCGTTGGCTCCGTCGGAGTTGAAACCCCACTCTGGCTTGCGGACCAGATCCACCATCTGCAAGCCGGAGAAGACCAAAGCCAGCACGGCGAGCGCTGCAAATCCCAGACGCGCGTAGCGCCCGGCGCGGAGCAGCTTCATCTCGCTGCGGGTTGGATAAATTTCCGCCACCTCCCGGCTCACTGGCAGGAAGTCCTGTACGGCCCATCCGTCACTCCGGAGCACGCCGAAGGTGTGGGAGGATGCCAACGGGGTTTCCGGAGCGGTCGCGAGGCCGATGGAAATCTGAGGCTCCGGCCCGATGCCGGCGGACGCCGTCACATAGGGCGTGTTCGTCCAGTCGATTTCGCGAATGGAAGCAGCCGGGAAGACCAGTTGCAGGTCCGCGACCATCTGAGGGTCGGTGATCTCACCGGTGGAAATAAGGAAAACCTCTGGATCCGCGAGTTCCAGTGCGGCAGCCGTGGTGGAAGCCGCATGACGGAGATTCGTGGGGCGACGCTGCCCGCGGTGCTGAAGGGTGCGGAGGAGGCGCAGGTCGCCGTGCTCGTTGAAAAAGGCCAGCAGCGTGAAGCGCGAGTAGGGCAGTACCGCGATCAATGGCCGGGTGACCTCGTCGCGCTTCAATTCGGGCAGCGCGAGCAGGCACACGAGCGGGGCACTGACCGCACGGGTGATGACCGGGAAATTCTTTTCTTCTCCAGCCTTGCGCAGTTCTTCCAGGAACGCGCCCCAGCTTCGCGACAAGCACACGGTGGTGGCGATCGCTTCGCTGCCGGCGGCAGGGTAAGGAATGAGCCGCCAGCTCGACTCGGTGGCGGACACCGAGGAGTCGTCGAGGATGCTCTTGGGATCGGACTCGATGCCTATCCGCAATTCGGCCAAGGCACCGGGATTGTCGAGTTCCGGCTTGAGCTCGGACGTTGCGAACTCGTCAGCCAAGTGAAGGATGACACCGATCGAGTCCGCTTTGGCATTTTGCGCGACCCGGATGATCTCAGCCGCGAAGGCGGGAATCAGTGTGAGGTCGGTGGCGTGAGCCTCGGAAAGCTGGGGACCGGGAGTCCATTGGCCGGACCGGCGGTCAAAGAGACGGGAATCGACGCGATTGCCGTCCGCGCGAAGATGGAGCTGGAAATCCAGCTCGAGCGCGTTGCGATACCAGGCGGCGTTATCCGCGCGGCTGGTGCCGCGGAGAACCGAGCCAGCCTGACGGAAGCGTTGGAGCGGATTGAGCCCCGCGGGATGTTGGTAGGCGACCAAGGGACGAAGGGTGGGTGGGTGCTTTCATCAACGGGGGGAAAAATTGGGGGGAAAAGGGAGGTCTCCCGCCCGCCATGCAGGCGGGAGACCAGAGGTTGTCTGCGGGGAAACTGCTAGGCAGTAGTCACCCGCATGCGACCGGTGGATTACCAGTCTTGGTAGTCCTTCGGGGAGTACTCAGCAGCAGTACCACCGTTGGTCGGGGTGCCGGTGCTGGTGGCAACCAGCGTGCCGATGCCCGGGATGGTGGTGGCGTACGAGTAGGACAGGCCGCCGACCGGGTGGGTCGGTGGGACTTCGATGAAGTCACCCGTACCGAAGATCGGGCCGGCGACGGAGGTGTCGAGGGCGGTGGCTTCGGTGACGTTGTTCATGTTCTGATACGAGCGAACGGCCTGCTGGACGTTGCGAACGATCATCACGTTGGCGGCACGGTCGGAACCCTTCTTCCAAGCGCGGGCGCCCACGAAGAGGATCGAGATGAGCGAAAGGAGAACGAGGATGACGACCGTCAGTTCGAGGAGCGTCATACCTTTCGCGCGCTTGGTGATACGAGTCAGTTTCATGTTTGGTGTGTTGTCTTTTGGGTGTGTCTAGTTTCTTGTCGGAGGGAGAACCAGCGAAGGGCCCGGGAGGATCAGGTGATCAGGGTCATTCGCGAATTCTCAAAGTGTTCAGAGGATCTCGGATTCGTCGCGGTTCATGCGGGCGTTCTCGAAGGTCTGCTCGGTGATCAGGCCCTGGCGCATCAGGCGGCGAAGGTTGGCGTCCCACTCGATGTTGCCGGCGCGGCGGATCACGTCTTCCAGGGAACGGGCGCCACCATCGTAGTTGGCGATCGCCGAGGAGACCGAGTCGTCGTTGTTCTGCAGGAACTCGTAGGTGAGTACCCGGCGCTGGACGCCGTTGAGGAGGCCCTGCGAGTGGATGAAAATGAGGATTTCCGCGAGGCGGGAAAGGACGGACGTGTGGCTTTCCTTGGGATAGAGCTCGAGGATACGGCCGATCGTCTTGACCGCGCCGGTGGTGTGGAGCGTGGAGAGTACCAAGTGACCGGTCTGCGCGGCTTCCATGCAGGTTTCCATCGCTTCCCGATCCCGGATTTCCCCGAGCAGGATGACGTGTGGCGCCTTACGAAGGACATCCTTCAGGCCCTGGCGGTAGGAGTGGACGTCGCGACCGACTTCCTGCTGCGTCACGACGCTGGGGCAGGGGATACGGCGGCCGGGGTATTCCGGATCGTCCATGTCATCCGGGTACTGATACTCGATCGGGTCTTCGACCGTGACGATGTGCTTGCCGTGGTTGCGGCGCAGCCAGTCGATCAGAGCCGCGAGGCTGGTTGATTTACCCGAGCCGGTGGGACCGGTGACGAGGCACAGGCCGGCGCGCTTCTGCACGGCCATGCGAAGGATGGTCGTCGTATCAGGATCGATGCCGAGGCTTTCCAGCTCCGGAATGAAATCGTTGAGGATACGGCAGGTCACGCCGAGGCCCGAAGAACTCAAGTGAGCCTGGATACGCAGGCGGCCGGAGCGCTCGCCGTTGTTGCCCATCAGGATGCCGTTACAAGAGAAGTCCGCCACCTTGCGTTCGGCGAAGTCCCGGATCGCGTTGGCGATCTTTTCCTCCACCCGTTGGCCGAGGTTGCCTTCCTCCCCGAAGCCGTGGCTGGCGCTTTCGCGGTTGGTGATGAGCTCCTTGAGGATCTCATCCATTTGCTGGGCGTTCAGGACGCCAAGGAAGTCGAGCTTCTCGACGCCCTTGTTAGTGTGGATGTAGACCGGGCGGTCCGACCGCATCTGTATGTCCGAAACGCGGACTTCCTTGCAGACCCGGAAGATGATTCCCAGCAGCGTCGCGCCATCCATGCCCGGTGCAAAGCGCGGGGCGGCGACCGGTCCATTGTGGACTGGCAGCGGTGGTGGTTCATGAACAGCAGTGAACATGGGGAGGTGGAGAGGGCGGGAAAATCAGTGGGAAGTGGAAGCCTGGTCCGGAGTCGGAGATGACAGCCGGTCAATGGTCTTGACGGCGGCGTCCCGCACTTTGACGACAAACTTCAAGCGATCGAGGATCTCCATCTGACGGGCAGGGGAGAGGCGCTCGAATTCGCCGGAGGAAAGCCACGCTTCCGTGAGCGAGTGATGCTTGGCCAAGGCCTGGTCCATGATGAGGAGTTGTTCCTTCATCTGCTCCAGCGAGTAACTCTCACGATGCAGGAACATCAGTTCCAGGATGTTGCCGGCAGCAGAGGCGGCAGTCAGGGCTGGGCGCGGGTCGGACGTCTCCTTGAGGCAGTAGGCGATGGTGTCCTTCGAAAGGTCGATCACCTTGTCGGTCAGGAGGCGGCGGGTGCCGACGGACGGTTCGGTGAGGAACAAGTGATACGAGTTGTAATTCGCGTAGTTCGACGGATCGAGTTCGTAGGCGAGGCGGAGCCGGTCTTCGGTCTGGCGGCGGAGATAGAGCTTGTGCCCCTGGGTGACCGGACTCGGATTGGTGCGTTCGGTTGCCGCCAATTCGATGCGTCCGATCAAGCTGGTTGGTTGCTTGGCCTGGCGATCGTCATGGCAGGCGTCGCCTTCCGGGCCATGATTGTGTCCACAAGCACTGCAGGCGGAGGACCGCTCGGCACCCGCGTCCATGGTTCCGTGCCAGTCGGACTCGATTCCTCCTTGCAGGGCCAAGGCGATCACCTGGCCGTAGGGGCTGGTCTTGAGTCCGAGCGGATTCGGGCGGAAGTCGAGGTCCCCCCCCGCCGAGAGGCGGTTGGCTCCGTACGACCACAGCGCCACGCCGGAAACGGCAAGGACAGAGGTGATCGCGATGTCGCGGAGATTCATGGAGAGGGAGGGTGAAGCAATAGGAGAGATCTCAGGCCGTGGCGCGCACCCGGAAGACCAGGCGGGAGATCGCGGCATGAACGAGCAAGATACCGCCGAAGTAAGCTAACAGCAGCGGGAACTTGTCCCAGTCGATCGCTCCCAGCTTGTAGCGGAGACGCTCGGTGGGGTCGGCGAAATGATAGTGGGGAGATCCGGCCCAGACCCACTTGAGGAGGGCATTGCTTTCCAAGTTGGCGAGCAGTTTCAGATAACCCACGCCGTAGAGGCCATAGACGGCCACGGCTGCGGAAGTGATGAAGCCGGTGATGCTGCCGAAGCGCGAGGCGACCGACATCGCGAGCGCTGAAAGAGGCGCCATGGCGAGGAGGAACAGCAGGCCGTATTGAAGATTCGTGGTGACCCACATGCTCTTCTCGGCGGGCAGCGCCGGGCTGGCGGCCAGGATGCACACGGCGGTGGCGAGCAGCGGAAGCGGAGCGAGGAAGGTGAGCAGCGAGAGCCACATTTCCATCAGTTGCCGGGTGGCGGAGACGCCGGTGGTCAGGAAGTATTCGCCGACGCCCGAGCGTGCGTTGTTCTCCCCGAGCTTGGCGGCAGTGAAGAAGCCCCAGAAGATGGCGGAGAGAAGCGCCATGGCCCAGGTGGTCTGGGCGATCGCTGGCTTGAGCAGCGTGGCGTTTTCCGTCGCGCTCGAAATCTGCGGCAGCAGGAAGGGGAGGACGCCAACCGCAAACAGGGAAATCACCCAGGATTTCCATTGGAAGAGCGTCGCAGTGGTGAGCCGGTAGAGTCGCATGACGATTCAGTTCAGCTGGCTCTTGAGTTCAGTCCACGTCTGGCCGTTGCCGACCGTATGGCGGATCTCCTCCCCTTGGATCACGACCGCACTGGGCATCCCCATCGAATCGTAGTCCGGATGGCAGCTCACCAAGCGCAGCACCGTGCCGGCACTGGCGCGCCACATGTCCTCGAAAATTTCCCGGGCATATGCGTCGAGGCCGCTAAACGGCTCGTCGAGCAGGAGGATGTTGCCGCGGGTGGTGTCCACCGACAGCTCGGCCATGATGAGGTGGGCCTTGCGTCGGTTGCCGGTAGAAAGTTTACCGTAGGGCTTGCGAGAATCCAGCTCCAGTGACTCGGCCAGCTTCAGGGCTTCGCCGAGACGGGCGGAGGGGATCATCGCGCGGAAGATCGCCGAGACCGTGGTGATGGGGTCGAAGCGGAGATCTTCGGGAAGGTATTGCACCCGGCCATTGGCCTCAAAGGTGCCCTGCATCTGGCGGAGGGTCTTGGCCAGGGTCCGCAGCAGGGTCGTTTTGCCACGACCGTTGCGGGCGATCAGGAAATGCGTGCCCTGATCCAAAAGAATCGCCTCACGAACCGTCGCAAGCGGCTGGCGGTAGCCAATCGCAAGGCCGGTATGGAGGTTCAACTGTGGGGACGGCAGATTCATTCTCTTTACGGCTAGGATGCTGTCGGTTGTAGGGCTAGGGGCCAAATATTCAAGCTTTATTAAATATCGGGCCGCCCGTTGCTTCCTTGGCTTTAGTGGTTTTTTTGAAAATTGACAATAAATTTTTGAACGTTTTTAAAACATGTTGGTCCTCAAGCTTTGGCGGCACTCTGGAAAACTTGAAAATCGGCTCTGCAACTTTTCTTTGGACGGGAGGAAAAGCCGGTTGAAGAGAGTTCGGTTTTGCATTCGGGGCGGAGGAAGGGGTGTCGAAGAAGGGCGTCGGGCGAATTGCCCGGTTCTCACGGGGCAGGGACTTCCTTCAGCACCATGAAATCCTCGTGGCTGAACGCGGGCTTGTAGCGCCGTTCGATGAGTTCGCGGAGTTCGGGGAAGTCTTTGATCGCCCCGGAGGAGTCGACGTAGTTGCCGGTGACGCTGGGCAGGGCGTCGCGCCGTTCGATGACGATGAATTCGGGGGGATTGGCAGTGAGGTCGGCCATCAGGCGTTCCCGCATGGTTTGCTGGAGCCAGGCCGCGCGTTGCGGGACATTGTAAATGTAGCGGGTCGAGGCCGGGCGATTTGCCCATTCGTAGATCACCGGTTCGAAGCCCCAGATGAAGACGGGCCGCGTGCCGCCGGCGTCCCGGAGGAACTGCGCGACTTGGCGGTTGGCACTGGCGTTCACGTCATCCACCGTGGCCAGGACGTCGCGGACCTCCGTGGGCAGGCCGCCGGACAGCAGCGCCTGGGTGCGGAACATGGTTCGCTGGTAAAAGGAAAGCGGGACTCCCCGGATGGCTGAGCGCGCGCAGCAGATCAAAGGGATACCCACCACGAAGGCGGCGATCCACAAGCGGGAGGCCTTGACCGCCTGGTCCCAGAGCAAGGCGAACCCGAGCCCGACCAGCAGGCCGGTCAGAGGCCAGGTGGCGCCATAGTGGTAGGAGAAGAATTTCGCCTGGGCCACCACGCCGGCCAGGTGCAGCGAGATCAGCAGCGAGATAGCCAGCGCCGCGCCACGCTCCCGTGAGGAGAGACGGTGGGCGAACAGGAGTAGCAGCGAGACGCCGAGGGGAACCAAGGCGGAGTAGCCGGTAAACCAGTCCACCACCCCGTGGTAAGCCAAGACCAGCGGGTTCTGGCCTTCCCAGCTCAGCTTGGTGTAGTGGGGCGTGAAGACGAAAAGGACCTCGTAGGCATCCTTCAGGGCGCCCTTTGCGGCAAACCAAAGAACGCAGAGGGCGACCGGTGCCACGGTCCCAAGGCACGCGGCGAAGAGAGCGCGCCATTCGCCGGGACCGTCCTTGGGCATCGCGAACGCTTGGAGGAAAGGCACGTTGCGGAGCAAGCGGGCGGCGCAAGGGAGGAGGACCAGCAAGCCTCCGCCGAAGGCAAGCTGCGGCTTGAGGAGTCCTGCCATCCCGAAGAAGACACCGGCGAGAAACCACCGCAGCAGGGGGCGGGTGGGGGAGCGCCCGTCGGCCGTGGGGAAAAGGGGAGCTGTGCAGAGACCGAAGATGGTCAGGGCTCCGCCGAAGGATTCCGGCTGGGCGGTGTGCCAGAAGTCGAGTTGGGCGTGAATCAGGACCGCCAGCGCGATGGCGAAGTAGCCGCTGAGCTTGGGGGCGAAGACCGCCCGTGCCCAGCGGACGAGGCAGATGCCCATCGCGGCGATGAAGATGCACTCAAGCAGCCGGATTCCCCATTCGTTCGCCCCGAAGAGGACCCGTGCGATCGCATAGAGGACGAAAATTCCCGGCGGCTTGAAATCCCAGGCATCCCGGTACGGCATCCCGCCATCGACGATCGAGCGGGCGACGACGGCATAAATTCCCTGATCCCGTCCATAGTCGAAGGTCAGGATCTGGACCAAGAAGAAGGCGACGAAGGTGCTGCATAGCACCGCTGGGATAAGATCAACGGGCCGTGCCCGGAGGTGAGGTGAAGTCATCGTGGGAGAGGTGCTTCCAAGTCTCGGCTTCAGCTAGGGAATCAATGAAAGATGTTCAAGTTTTATTAAATATTAAGTGTTAGAGGGGTTCTCGTAGGTTTTGGCTTCGCGGAGTATCAAGTTGGCGCGAGAGTGTTCCAGTCGATGGACCAACTGCTCGTTTGGAAGGACCGCTTGCTTGAGGTGTTGAACACCGCCCCTCCGGCGCTGTTCCTCGCCGGGATGGTGCTCCTGCCGCTCGGGCCTTTTCCGGTGAGCGTGCTGTTTGTCCTCGCGGGGGCGAGGTTCGGGGCGGTGGCGGGCTTCGGCCTGGGGATGCTCGCGCTGGCGGTAAACATGACGCTCGGCTATTGGCTGGCGCGTCGCGTGGTGCGCACTCCGTTGGAGCGATGGCTTACGGGACGCGGGATTGCGGTTCCGCGCTTGGGATCGGAGGACGAACTGAGGTTCCTGCTGCTTTTCCGGATTGCGCCCGGGATGCCCCTGTTCCTGCAGAACTACATTCTCGGCCTCGCGGAGGTCGGGTTCGGCCGCTACCTCGCCGTGTCGCTGCTGGCGCAGTTGCCGTATGCGGTCGGCTTTGTGTGGATCGGCCAGGCACTCACCGAAAGCTCGGCGTGGAAGGTGGTCCTGACGGTGGCCGGGGTGGTGGCGCTCGCGCTGCTGGTGAGCTTGCTGCGGAGCTGGCTCAGCCGGCGGCAGCCGGTTCGCGAGGAGTGACCGGGAAGGCGATCGATCACTGCACGGGAGGCGCGCCGCCCTGGCTGCGGGCCGCAAGGGCTTCGGCACGGGTGACGAGTTGGGCTCCCGGCGGCAGGGTTTTGCGGAAATCCAGCAACTGTGCCTCGATCTCCGGAATCAATTCCCGTGAGGTGGCGAAGAAGCCGACCAGCGGGGACGCGGTGGAAACCGCCTCCCCGGTGAGCTGGAGTTCACCCACCTTGAACCATCCTGCGGTCTTCGCCGGTACCCAGCTCTCGAAGACCATCACGAGCCCCACGTTCTGCTCCTGCGCCATGGTTCTCGCCCAGGACCAGGAAGGATCCTTGCCGCCCAAACGGGCCTCGAGCGCGGCCTTCGAGCCCAAGCCCCATAGGTCGAGTACGTGCTGGTCATTCCGGTAGCTTACCCAGCCGAGGTCATTGACGGCCACGGGGCGCTTCCACCAGTCGGTGGCGAAGCGGTGCATCTGGAATTGCTGCGCATAGATGTTGTTGGCAGCCATCGGCATTTGCGGGAGTGCCCTCAAATACGGGTAAGAGATCACCAGCGCGAACAAGGCGACCGCGAAGCTGTGGACCGGGCGCCACCGGCTCACCAGCGACTCGGGAAGGGGGGCCAGGGCGAATAGCGCAAACAGCGTCGATCCGTAAATGTAGGACTCGTAGCGATTGAACCATCCGTAGGTGCCGAAGATCGCATGCAACAAGCCCGCCCCTGCGAGTAGCAAGGCGGCTTTGCCCCGCGCGGTTTTCGGGCCGGCGGCGAGGCCAATGACGGCGAGGGCCGAGGTGAACAGAAGCAGCAAGACGCCGCGATTCCCCATCAAGCTATTCTCCAAGGTGAGCTGGATCGCGCGGACGAGGCCGCTTTTCGCGAACTGGGATTTCGCGCTGATGGAGCTGGGGATCGCTGGCAATCCCAGCCCGTGAAGAAACAGCGAGAACGCGGCCAAGCCCGCAAGGGCGGCAGCACCGGCGATCACTGCCGCCTTGGGACGTCCGGTGAAAAGCAACAGGCCGCAGGCCGCCGCGGAGAGGGCGAGATTTTCATAGCGGACCAAGGGACCGGCGATCACCGCGATCCAGAACCACTTGCCGGGTGCGGTGCCTTCGGTGATGCGCACCATGCCCTCGACCAGGATGATCGCGGCGAGCAGTTGGAGATTGTGCTCCATGCCGTTGAATACGATGCCAAGGGCGTTGCACCCGGCGAGGATGGCCCAACAGACCACCACGCGTCCGGTCATGCTTTCCGGCAGGACGATCCGCGCGCGCTTCAAGAGGATCCCGGCGGTAAGGCCGCCGAACACGATGTTCAGGACGAGCGGGAAGTATTCACCGATCGACAGGCGCGCGAGCGGAGCGAGCAGGAAGGGCCAGATGGGACTCGAGCATGGGGCGGAGAACTCCGTCGAATTGATGCCGTAGTGCCCCGCCGCGATTTGCTCGGCCACTGCGAGGTGAATGTAGGGGTCGTCGAGGGTGTAGGTGAACTTACCTTCGTTCAGGACGAGGATCGCGAGCAGCCCGATGAGGCACAGCAGGTACCACAGGCCGGTCACGAGCAAGGTATCGAGAGGGATCTGCTTCTTTGTCTGGGGAGCTGTCATGAGCCGGGAAGTTTGCGGGCGGATGAGAAGGGGAAATGAGAAGGGTTCAATTGCCGGTGGGCACGGACGTTTGGGAGGCAAGCTGAAGCATCAGTTGCTCGATTTCGCCTCGCTTCTGGGGGTGGAAGGTGGCGGATTTTTCCAAGGTCTTGCGGGCTTTTTCCCGATCGCCCTGACGGAAGTATATGTCCGCCAGCATCACCGTGGCGGGATAATGTTCCTCACCCCCGGTTCGCCGGAGTAGTGGCAGCAGCAAGTCCCTGGCCTCGACGAGATTTCCCGAAGCAACGTGGATTTCAGCGCGCCGGAGATGAATGAATTCCCTGAAGCGGGGACTGGTGTCTGCCATCGATTGGGAACGGTCAAAATAGTCGGCGGCGGCCTTGTAGTCGCCCGCACGGATGGCGATCTCTCCTAACAGAAGGTAGTTGATGGTGTACCAAGGGCCGTCGGCGAGGGATTCATCAACGAGCTGCTTGGCCGTGACGTAGTCGCCGCGGTAGATGAGTTCGCGGGCAGCGAGGTTCTTCTGTTGGAACTGCGCCGGCCGGTCGTAGGCGGCGGCAAGGTAGAGCCGGAGGGGGTCGTTCCAGAGGGTCGCCTGGTGCCAGAAGAGCGGGATGCCAGCGAGCTTCAGCACGAGGATGGAACCGACGAGGCAGGTCGCTGTTAGCTTCTTGTATCCGAGCGACGATCCTTGCGGGGTGGCGATCCATCCGCGGGCCGCGCGCAGGAGTGCGACCACCGCAATGGCAAGGCCGACGCCCGGGACCACGACGTAGTAGTCCTCGATCGGGCCGGATCGCAAGGGGATGAAGTTCGAGGACGGAAAGCTAGCGAGGAAGTACCATGCGATGCCAAACGCGAAGAGCGGAAGACGCCGCAGGGTGAACCCCCACGCGGCGACGAGCATCAGGAAGAATCCCCAGGCACCCGCGAGATCGAGCATCGAAGCGGACTTGCCCCAGATGTAGGTGCTCATGAACTCGACGCGTCCGAACGGGAAGAACCACATCGAGAAGTGCCGCCACATCAGCCACGGGGCGGAGACGCTGAGCTTCCACAGCGGCATCTCAGGGTCGAAGCTGAAGTTGTTGTAGTTCGCCTTGGAGACGCCGCCGAGCTGGTGCCGGAGGACGAGGAAGCCGAGGGTCACTGCGGCGAGCGCGGCATACCGGAGCAGTGCCGGCTTCGAGAAGAGGCGGCGTTTCCGCAAGACATCGGTAGCGACGCAGACGGGTGCGATGCAGAGAGCGGTTTCGTAGGAAACCAACGCGAGAAAGGTAAGCACCAGACAGGCGGGGAGACGGCCGGCCCACGGGCGCGCGGAATCCCAGGAGCGGTCGTATTGGAGAACGGCGAGGCAGATCAGTATGACCGAGAGGCTGATATTGAAGCAGGCCATCCAGATGACGGTGGTGGTCTGGGTGGCGCTGAGTGCCCACAAGGCTGCGGCGGCCAGGCCGGCAAGGGATGAGGAGGTGAGCCGGCGCGAGAGCGCGAACACGGCTGCAACGGCACCGAGATAAAGACCGAGCGGGATGCTGTGCCAGAGCAGGGGCGGCGGGGTCCCGAAGCGATGGAATGAGTAATAGACGATATTCTTGAAGGGGCGGAACAGGCCGAAGCAATCGGTGCCCAGCGTATCCTTCCAGCCACTGAAGTGGGTGACGTGGGCCGCGTGATCCAGGTCATCGAGGAAAGACGGTGACCTGAGACCCGGCCAGGCAAGCGCCACCACGGCGCACATCACGGCGAAGAGGGCGATGTAGATGAAACGGTCCGGGATGCGCTGCGCTGGCAGCGAATCGGTGGTGGGAGGGTTGGTCATGGATCGCTCTGTTAGAGTTTGGTCTTGAGGAAGACCGGGGAAGGTACGCTGCAGATGATGAGCATCACCCAGCGCCACCAGCCGGGCAGGTAGGCGACCGGCTTGCCCTTGCGGATGGCTTGCCAGCCGAGGGCTCCCACCTTGTGCGAGGAGGTGAAGAGCGGCCCCTTCTTCACGCCGGCGGTCATCGGCGTGTCGGTCATGCCGGGCTTGAGCAGCACGATGCGGATGTCCTGCTGTGCGGCATGCCGGTGACGCATGCCGGCCATGAAGGTGTCGATGCCGGCCTTGGCGGAACCGTAGAGGAAATTCGACTGGCGCCCGCGGTCGCCTGCGACCGAGCCGATGACGGCCAGAGTTCCCCGCCCCTGGCGGGTCAGGATCTCCGAGCAGGCGGCGGCGATCACCGCCTGGCTGGTGAAATTGACCGCGATCTCGCGAGCGACGGCGCTGCCATCGGCCAGCGTTTGCTCCTGATCGGGCAGCGAGCCATGGGCGAGCAGGAAGAGATCCCACGGCGCGGCGGAATCTAACAGCTTCTTCCAGTCCACCGAGGGATCGGTCAGGTCGATGGGGATGGTGCGGCATTCAGCACCGCGGGTGCGCAGGTCGGCAGCCACGGCTTCCAGCTTGGCGGCATCGCGGCCGATCAGCAGGAGGTCGGCTTGCTTTTGCTCCGCCACGAGAGTGCGGAGCAGGTCCTGGGCGATGGCCGAAGTGGCTCCGAAGATGGCGGCGCGGTAAGAACTCATGGGGTGGCAAAGGTGAAGCGGCGGTCGAGCTGGTATTTCCAGACGTAGCCGATCGCGAGACCGATCGCGCCGCCGACGTACTTGGCAGCCGGCCATGACGGGAAGCCATGGTGGAAGCCGAGTTCCAGGCCCCAGAAGATGCCGGTCGTCAGCAAGCCGGTGAGGGCGTAGCGGAAGAAGCTCTTGCCGATGTCCGTGGCACTGGTGAGGTGGTGGGCTTGGAAGATGTAGTGCTTGTCGAGCAGGTACTTCACCACGAGTCCCGCGCCGGTGCCGGCCACCAGCGCACTCCAGAACTTGAACTGCGTGGGATCCAACGCGGTGACCACGAGCTGCACGAGCAGGTTCGCAGCCGTCGCGATGATCGCGAATAAGATGTATTGGAGCGCGAGCTTCATGCTGCGGTGCAGGTCATCCGTTTCCAAAAGTCCGAGGTGAACGCCGGATCAAGGTGCTGCATGAATTCGGGCAGCCGCGGGTAGGCACGATGAAAGTCGTCCGCTGCCATGCGGGCGTCCTTCGCCGGATAGAGCCGGCCGCCGCAGTCGCGCACGATGTGATCGAGGGCTTCGAACAACTGCAGGGTGCTTGCCCCGCGATTCGGGAAATCGAGCGCCAGCGTGATGCCGGGCGAGGGGAACGACAGCATGCCCGGGGAGGCGATTTCCCCGAAGGTCTTGAGCACCGCGAGGAAGGATCCCTGGCCCGTGGAAGCGATGGTCTTGAGGATCTCTTCCATCGGCGCGCTGCCAGCCTCGAAGGGCGTGACGCACTGGTACTGGAAGAGGCCGCGCTTGCCGTAGATGCGGTTCCAATCGTGCACGGAATCCAGCGGATGGAAGAACGGCGAGTAATGCTGCTGATAGCGCTTCGTCTTGCCCAGGAAGCGGCGGTAGTAGAGCGTGTTGAAAGCGCGGATCGACAGCGGGTTCAGCGCGATCTCCGGGAAGTCGATGGGAACGCCGGCGCCTCCGGATTGATGTGGCTCAAGGCCTCCATCGTTCGCCCAATTGCCGCGGATGAAAATGCCACGTGTCGCGGCGACGCCGGGGCTGAGGCAGTCAATCCATGCCACCGTGTGTTCCCATGCTTGCGAGGAGTCGCTGGAGATCGCGAGGAACTCCTCCATCCCGCGGAAGCGGATCAGTTCCACGTCCAGCATCGACGAACGAATCGGAACGAGCTTCAACTCGACCCAGGTGATGATGCCGGTGAGGCCGAGCCCGCCGATGGTGGCGGCATGCAGCGGCTCGCCTTCCCGGCAGGTGAGGTGCGAGCCGTCGGAGCGGAGCAAGCCGAAGCGCGGGACGTGATTGCCGAAGCAGCCGATGCGATGGTGATTCTTGCCATGCACGTCATTGGCGATCGCGCCACCGAGCGTGACCTGCCGGGTGCCCGGCGTGGTCGGCAGGAACCAGCCGCGCGGGACGGCGAAGGTTAGGATGGCATCGAGGGTGACGCCTGCTTCGGCCTTGAGGATGCCGGTTTGCGGATCGAAGTCGATCAGCCGGTCGAGAAACCGCATGTCGACCATGGTGCCGCCATCTAACAAGCACGAGTCGCCATACGAGCGGCCGAGCCCGTAGGCGAGGAGCGGACCGCTTGTCGCGGAAAGCTGGTCGGGCCACGCGGGAGAGATCACCTCGGCCATGGCGGGACGAAGCCGTCCCCAGGATTGGACCGGCCGGCGCATCATGAAGCGGGGAGCGGGGCTGCGAGGAGGACGCAGGCGATGCCGATCAAGCCGAGTACCCAGGTGCCGGGATCCTTGAGGGCGAAGACCACCGGGTCATCATGCATTTCCCCGCGATGGGTGATGAACCAGATGCGGGTGATCCAGTAGAAGGCGACCACGCAGATGCCCCAGAACCATTCGGGACGCTGATAGAGGGAGGTGACCTGTTCGCTGTTCGAGTAGAGCCCGAGAACGATACACGACGCCACGCCGGAGGCGACACCGAGCTGGGAGACCACCGAGAGATCGTCGGCGCGATAGCCGCGGCCTTGGATCGATCCGGCACCGGCATCGGTCACGGTTTTCAGCTCCACGAAGCGTTTCGCCGCGGCCAGCGAGACGAACAGCAGGAAGGTGAAATTGAACAGCCAGAACGACACCACTGCTTCGGAGATCAGGATGCCACCGATCACGCGGGACAGGTAGAGCATCGCGAGCAGGAAGATATCGGCGATGGCGACCTTCTTGAAATGCAGCGAGTAGGAAAGCGTGGCGACGATGTAGCCCATCAGCAGCAGGCCGAACGCCGGCGAGAGCATGAAGCCGGTACCAAGACCCGCCGCCACCATGGCGACCGAGGCGATCACGACTCGCGGGATGCTGGTTTTGCCCGAGGCGGCGAGGCGGTTCCGCTTGCGCGGATGGGCGCGGTCGTATTCGAGATCGAGCAAGTCATTCCACAGGTAAGTGCCCGAGGCGCACAGGCTCATCGAGAGGAACGCGGTCAAGAGGCCCGCGATCTGCCATCCGGCATGGTAGTGGTGACCGACCAGAAAGGGGACGGCGATGAGGAGATTCTTCGCCCACTGATGGACGCGCAGGGCCTTCACCCAATCCCGCCATGTGGTGCCCACCGGTTGGAATGAGCGATCGACCTCGAAGGTCTCTTCCAACTGCCGGATGCGCCGCGCCGAGCGATGCACGACGATCGCCTTGCGCGCGCGCCGCCACACCGCTTCATCGGCCCGCGAGTCGCCGGCGTAGTCGAATCCCTTTTCGCCGAAGCGCTCGACCAGCAGGTTGGCCTTGTTCTCACCCTTCAGGTTCAGCGTGTCGGTCGAGGCGATGACCTCGTCGAAAGGAAACACCCCGGAGACTTGCTCGACCGCGGCCTGGTGAGAGGCGGTGACCAGATAGACGGCGCGACCACTGTCCTGCTCGGACTTGAGGAAGTCCATCAAGTCCTCGCGTTGCGGGGGAGGGGTGGCGGCTTCCGGCAGCACCGCGGCGAGCCTCGACTTCAGCCGCGTCTTGCCGCCGGCCATCCACAGGGGTAGGCGCAGGGCCATCCATGGCCGGTGCCGCAGCAGCCGCAGCAGCGACTCGTGGAGGAGGTCGGACTTGATCAGTGTGCCATCGAGATCGACGCACAAGGGGATGTCGGTGGCGGCGCGGCTCATGAGGATTGTTCGGCGGCCCGGCTACGGGCGTTCTCCAGTTCTGAGAGGATCTCGGCGTTGGCCGGGTGATAGAGATGGCCCTTCTCCAGGGTTCTCAGCTCTTCATCCCGCTTGCCCGCGCCGCGCATCAGCTTGGCGGCGAGGAGCACACACTGGGGGTGGTCCCGGCGGCCGCGGTGCTGGAGCAGCACCAGCAGATGCGGGAATGCCCGGTCAAATTGGGAGGGATCGTCGCTCAGGGTGAGGACCAGTTGCTTGCGGGACCACAGCAAGGTGTCCGTGGAAGGATGGCGCGCGCCGATCGACTTCTCGAAGAGCGCCGCCGCGAGATTCCGGTCACCTCGCCGCCGGGCCACTTCGCCCAGTGCGGACTGGGCAAGTCCGAGATCGGGCATGTCCTTCTCCGCCGCGAGGGCGCTCGATTCGATGGTCTGGAGGATTTGCTCGTCCTTGGCTCCTTCGTCGTAGGCCAGGTAGTAGGCGGTCGCGGCGTGGGCGTAGAACTGGTGCGGGCGGGCGGCAGCCGTGAGAGCCATCACCTGGGCCGGGTTCTGCCAAGCGGTCAGCCAACCAGTTAGAACCGGGATCTGGGCCAGTCGCCAACCGCAGATGCATACCATGGTGGCCATGGCCGCGAGGGTTGCCGAGCGGTGTTCCGCCAACGCCGTGCCGCGGAGTCGGGTGGCGGCCATTTGGAGGATCGCTGCCAAGGAGAGGCTGAGGCCGATCGCGGGGATGGGCACGTAGTAGTCGGCAGCCGGGGTATTCCCCAAGGGCAGGAAATTCCCCGAGGGTGCCGCCGCGGTGACGAACCACGCGAGGCCGAAAAAGAACAGCGGAGCTCGCTTCCAATGGCGGATACCAAGGTAAACCAGGCCAAGGAACAAGACCCACAGGAAGGGCAGCATCGCGGCGGGAATCGAGCGGTCCCACAGATAGCTACCGAGCATCTCAAGCCGGCCGGAGGGAAGGGCCCACATCTTGATATGGGTCCACAGGAAGTAAGGGGCCGAGGCTGTCAATTGCCAGGCCGGCATCGCCGGATCGAGGCTGGGATTGGTCTGCTGGACGCCGGCAGCTCCCACCCAATGGCGGCACGCCAGCCATGCCACGATGGCGAGTGCCATCGATGCGTAGCGGATGAGCGACGGCTTGCTCCAGAGCTTTCGTCCCCGATAGACATCGACCAGCACGAGCAGGGCAGGTGTGGCGACCGCGGTCTCGTAGGAAAGCAAGCCGAAGACAAAGAACGCCGCTGCGGCCGCACCCCAGATCCGGCTGTGGCGCGATTCGTCGCGGGCGATGTCGTAGCAGGCGACGCAAAATGCCATCGAGGCGGCCGCGACATTGATGTTGAAGCAGGTGGCCCAAACGGCATTGGTCCCGCCGGTGGGCGACAGCAGCCAGATCGCGGCGGCGGCGAAAGCCGTGGCAAGGCGGCCCGATAGCCGCAAGCCCAGGGTGAAGGCTGCGCAAGCGGCGACGAAATAGGCACCCAGATTGATCCAGTGATAGCGGGTCGCTCCGCCGCCCGACTGCTCGACCAGATAGAAGAAGAGGTTCTTCACCGGCCGGAAGAAGTGGAATGCGTCGGCCTTCCAAACCTGGTGCCAGCTTTCGAACTGGCGGATGTGAGTCAGCGTGATCTGGTCGTCGAGAGCCAGCGGTGCCTTGAATACCGGCTGGAAGACGACCACGGTCACGATCCCGAGGAGCAAAAGCAGCAAGCCCACGCCCGGCGCAATTCGCCTGGAAAAAGCTGGGGCTGGGGATGGGGTGGCCATTGCTTTTGTGCCCGGGTTAAATACACATCCTTGATTTCAAGGAAATCTAAAATATCAGGCGGTCCTGCCTTGTTGAGTGGCCATAGTCCCAAAATTCTTCGATGTGACCGTTCCGGGAGAAGGGCGGGAGGTCGCTAGGATGGTTTGGTCGCCCGGGCGCGGGCTCGCTCCAGTGCGGCGAGGATCTCCGGGTTGCCCGGGTGATAGTGGAGGCCCTTTTCCAGTGCTTTGAGTTCCTCGGCGGGCTTTCCGGTCTGGCGCATCAGTTGGGCGGCGAGCAGTATGTACTGCGGGTGGTCCTTGGAGTCCCGCTGGCGGAGCAGCACCAGCAGGTTGGCGTAGGCGCGGTCGAGCTGGGTGGTGTCATCCAGCAGGGTGACGACCAGGTGGTGGCGCGACTTCAGGTGGGTATCGATGCCGCTGTGTCGTGAAACCAGGGCCCTTTCGAAGCGGTCGATGGCTTGCTGGCGTTCGCCCCGGCACCGGGCCGCCTCGCCCAAGGCGGCATGGATGATGCCTAGGTCGGGCATGTCTTTCTCCGCCTGGCCGGCGCTGGACTCGATGACGTTGAGGATCTCCTCGCTCTTCTCATTGTCACTGAAGGCGATGTCGTAGGCCATCACCGCTTGGGCGAGGTATTGATGCGGGCGCGCGGTGGCGGTGCGGGCCATGACCCGTGGCGGTATCTCCCATGCCACCAGCCAATCGGTGAGGACCGGGAGTTGGGCGAGCCGCCAACCAGCGATGCCCAGGAAGGTGGCGACCGCGGCTGCCATGGCGGGCCGGCTGAGGCCGGGCTCCCGCAGGCGCTGGAAAGCGGCCCGCAGGATGGCCGCCACCATGATGCAGAGGCCGATCGATGGGATCGGCACATAGTAATCGGCGTAGGGGGTGTTCTTGAGCGGCACGAAATTCCCCGACGGCATGGCCGCGATGAGGAACCATGCGGCACCGAAAACCAAAAGCGGCGCCCGTTTCCACAGGCGCACGCCGAGAAAGATCGCGGCGAGCAGGAGGATCCAACAGAACGGCAGGATCGCTGCAGGAACGGAGCGGTCCCACAAGTAGCTGCCGAAGGTCTCCAGCCGGTTGGCGGGGGCAGCCCACATCAGGAAATGGGTCCAGAGAAAGTAGGGGGCCGAGGCGGTCGCTTGCCAATAAGGCATGTCCGGCGCGAAGCTCGGATTCTGGGCACGCACGCCGGGAACCCCGCTCAGTTGCCGGCACACCAGCCATGCCAGGACGATTCCCGCGATGCCCGCATAGATCCGCAACGACTGCTTGCTGAGGACCTTGCGGCCTCGAAAGGCATCCACCAGCACCAGCAGCGGGGCAGTGGCGATCGCGGTTTCGTACGAAAGGAGCCCGAGCAGCAGGAAAAAGGCGGCGGCCCCACCCGGCAGCGCCGGATGGCGGCTGGAGCCGCTGCGCATGATGTCGTAGGCGATCGCGCAGAAGGCCATCGAGGCGGCCGCCATGTTGATGTTGAAGCAGCTCGCCCAGACGGCGACGGTGCCGCCGGTCGGCGAGAGCGCCCAGATCGCGCCCGCGGCAAACGAAGCGAGGGCATTTCCCGAAAGCCGCAAGGTCAGGCCGAAGACCCCGCAGGCCGCCAGGTAGTAAGCGGCCAGGTTCACCCAGTGGTAGCGCGTTGCCCCACCTCCCGCTTGCTCGACGAGGTAGAAGAAGAGGTTCTTCACCGGGCGGAAGAAAAGGAAGGCATCCGGACCCCAGACCTGCTGCCAGCCGGTGAACGCGCGGACCTGCGAGATCGAGGTGCTGTCGTCGTACGCCAGCGGCGATTTGAAGACCTGCTGGAAGGCCACCAAGATCACGGCCGCGAGCAATACCACAGGCAGGCCCACGCGCAGCGTCGGCCGGTCAAACGCGGGTCGAGGAGGGTGAACCATCGCTGAGTGCCTGCTTAAATACACGTCCTTGATTTCAAGGAAATCCTAAATATCCCCGGTTAGGTGGACCTCCCGACCCCCCCTCCAACATTTACCCGGTTTTTCCGCGTGACCGCCGGGGGGGGCGCTGTCACAACCCCCGCACTGAGCGCATGGGAGCAACAAAGCTGACCTACCAGCAGGCCGGGGTGGACACGCGACGAGCGGCCGCCCTGGTGGGTGACATCAAAAGCCACGTGGCCCGCACGCAGCAGAACCGTAAGCTTCTCGGAGCATTCGGTCTCTTCGCTGCCTGTTACGATCTCAGCTCTTATAAAGAGCCAGTGATTGTGACCGGTTGCGATGGTGTGGGCACCAAACTGGAGCTCCTGCTGGAGCACGATCTCCTGGAGATCGCCGGCAAGGACCTGGTGGCGATGAGTGTGAACGACATCCTCACCACCGGTGGCGATCCGTTGCTGTTCCTCGACTACATCGGCATCGCCGCGCTCGATGAAGACAAGATCACCCGCCTGATCTCCGGGATGTGCGACTACCTCGCCTCCTGCGATTGCATCCTCGCGGGCGGCGAGACGGCCGAAATGCCGGGCATCGTCCCCGTGGACGTGATCGAGCTCTCCGGCTTCTGCATCGGCTGCGCGGAGAAGCCCGAGCTGATCGATCCCTCTACTCTTAAAGTCGGTGACGTTCTCGTCGGCTACGCGTCCGACAGCATCCACGCCAATGGCTGGAGCCTTGTCCGCCGCGTGCTGAAGGAGCATCCCGGCTGCGTGAGCGAAGAGGAACTCATTGGTTTCCTCGAGCCGACCCGACTTTACCACGACGTCGTCCGCGGCATCCGCGAGGCGGGCGTGAAGCCCAAAGCCTACGCCCACATCACCGGTGGCGGCCTGCCGGAGAACCTGGAACGCCTGTTCCGTGGCTTCGGCGCCGACTTGGAGATTCCGAAGTGGGAGCTGGCAGGCATCGACAAGCTGCTGGCCCACGTCGATTCCGAGGACCGCTTCCACACCTTCAACATGGGTATCGGCTGGGTGGCCATCGTTTCACCCGACGAAGCCGAAAAGATTCTTTCTGCCGGCCCGGGAGGAACAATCCTCGGTACCCTAGTTGACACCGAGGGTGTTCGGGTGAAAGTCCGCGGCGAGTGAGCACCGAAGCGATTCACAACCGCGAATGACGCCAATGGACGCCAATGGACGCGAATTGATTCTAAAGGATATCCCGAGGCTGCCGATTGGCCTCATCATCGATTTCAAGCATCGGATATTCGGGTGAGACCCAGTCATTCTCACCCGTTGATCGAGTTCATTTCCCTGGCGTCCAGTGGCGTCCGTTCACGGTTTTCTTCCCCGGTCTCCGGTTTTCTTCTCCAGTCTCCATGAGCGACTCCCTGAAGCACGAATGCGGAATCGCCGCCGTCCGGCTCCGCAAACCGCTGGCCTATTATTACGACCGCTATGGAACCACCCTTTGGGGGTTCCAGAAGCTTTTCCTGCTGATGGAGAAGCAGCACAACCGCGGCCAGGACGGGGTCGGCATTGGTTGCGCGAAGCTGGATATGCCACTGGGGCAGCCGTATATTTTCCGCCGCCGCGACAGCGAGCGTGATGGATTGTCGAACATCTTCCGCAAGGAGATGAAGACCTTCAATAAGATGGTCCGCAAGGGACTCATCGATCCGAAGCGTCCCGACACGATCAAGACGAACTACGATTTCAGCGGCGAGGTTCTCATCGGGCACCTCCGTTATGGCACCTCCGGCGAGTTCGACGAAGGGTCCTGCCATCCTTACCTGCGCCGGAGCAACTGGCCGACGCGCACGCTCATGGTCATGGGCAATTTCAACATGACCAATGCGGCGGCGCTGAACCAGGTGCTTGTCGATCGCGGCCAGCATCCGGTCTTCGGCACCGACACGCAGACGGTGCTCGAGGAGATCGGCTTCCATCTCGATGAAGCGCACACCGACCTCTACCGCAAGCTGCGCGACGAAGGTGTGGATGGCCGCGAGATGCCGGAGAGGATTTCTTCCGATCTCGATCTCGCGCGCATCGTCGGTGAATCCGCGCAGTCATGGGACGGCGGCTATTCGATCTGCGGTGTGGTCGGCAATGGCGACATGTTCGTGATGCGCGATCCGCGCGGCATCCGGCCCTGCCACATGCTGGTCACCGAGGATGTCATCGCCTTCGCTTCCGAGCGGGTGCCGCTGATGACGGTTTTCGAAGCGGATGCCTCGCAGGTGAAGGCGGTCGATCCGGGTTGCGTGGTCACGATCAAGGCGGACGGCTCTTTCACCGACACGCCGTTTTCCCCGCCGCAGCGTTTCTCACCTTGCTCGTTTGAGAAGATCTACTTCTCGCGCGGCAATGACCCGCAGATCTACCGCGAGCGCAAGGCGATGGGTGCCGCGCTGGTCTCGCAGGTGGTGAAGGCGATCGACAGCACCTTCGACAAGGCGGTCTTTTCCTTCATCCCGAACACCGCGGAGACCGCCTACTACGGCCTGATGGATGGCCTTCGTCTGTATCGCCGCCAGGAAGTCCGTTCCTCCATCCTCGAGGCTCAGGCGAATGGCGAGCTGACTCCGGAGCTGTTGGACGATCTCATTCTCCGCAATTGGCCGCGTGGCGAGAAGATCGCCCACAAGGACATCAAGATGCGGACCTTCATCGCGCAGGAGAAGGGTCGCGATCAATTGGTGTCCCACGTTTACGACATCACCTATGGGGTGGTGCGTTCCGACGATGCGCTGGTGGCGCTGGATGACTCGATCGTTCGCGGCACCACGCTGAAGAAGTCGATTCTCAAGATTCTGGCGCGGACCAAGCCGCGGAAGATCGTGGTGTGCTCGACCGCACCGCAGATCCGCTACCCCGATTGCTACGGGATCGACATGTCGGAACTCGGCAAGTTCATCGCCTTCCAGGCTACGATCGCGCTTCACCGGCGCGCGGGCCGCCAGTCGTTGCTCGACCGCATCTACGAGGAATGCCGTAGCGAGCTGCAGAAGCCGGTGGGTGAAATGGTCAACCGCGTGAAGGGCGTCTATGAGGCCTTCACCGACGACGAGGTCTCGGCGGAAATCAGCCGCATGGTCTCGCCGGAGGATATCGACTGCGACGTGCAGGTGATCTTCCAGACGATCGAAAACCTCCGCGCTTCCGTGAAGGGTCCGTGCGGTGATTGGTACTTCACCGGCGACTATCCGACGGCCGGTGGATACGCGATGGTCAACTCGGCGTATGTGAATTGGTACGATGGGGTGGGTGGGCGCAGCTACGGTTTGCCGTTCTGAGGTGTCCTTCGAACTGTAGGCGTGCTGGTGACAGCGCGGAATGGGATGAGCGTGCCTGCATTCACCAGAGTGTTGGAGCACCTCGGGTCGCGGCTTTGGCGATCCCGGAGGGATCCCAGCGAGTAGCCGGTGGTCGCAGCCGCGTAGCGGCGAAGACCACCGGACCCAAAGGAATGCGAAAGGAATCCCGGAGGGGATTCCAGCCGGGCCGGAAGCACCCCGCGGTTTCTAACAATTCCACCCGGTCGGAACGAGAGCCGGGATAGCAGCCGTCTCCGTTATTCATGCCCGGCTTGAACCCCATCCGGGGTTCCTGTCATGTCGCCTTCTAACCGGGGGTGTCGCTCGTGCCTCGCTCGACCCCCGGCTACTCGCTTCTTCCCCTCCGGGGAAGAAGGCCGCCGGATTTGTTGTGGTCGGGTTTTGAGGCAGGCCGGTGACACCAAGGAATGGTCCCTCACGGCGCGCATTCCCATGAATGCGTCTCCGGGAACCGGCTCCAAGGTGGATTTCGGGCTGCCGCCTTAGATTCACGGATTTCCGTAAAGCCTTGATTCTCCGAGCATCGCCTTACCCGGATCACCTATTTTTAAAAGATTTCCACCTTTTTTGGAAATCAGGGTCCCAGAGTGCGATTGGGATAGTATGACGAGCTTCTTCCACCTCCAAACCTCCTCGACCGGATCGCAAGTTCCGGGGGGTGCTTTCGGGACGGGCGGGGAACAAGGACTGGAGAAACTCGTGGCACCGTTTCGGGGCGCAAGCCCCGCGGTGCCGACCTCTTTCCAAAAAACACCGGCCCGCCTTTCGGGGGGAACGGTGGCCACAAGCAGACGACGGATCGCGAACGGTGCCGGGGGGCTCGTTTCGCGGATGTCCAAGCCGGCCACCGTCTGTGAGGCGATCGGTGCCAGGGGAACGACACCTGCCCGTCGGGGGACAGGCAAGGTGTCGGCCCCACGGTTTTTCAGACTCTGGTTACCGTAGTATTCAAGCGCGCCCGGGGCCGGGTGGTCCCGGCGCGCTGAAATTTTCCACGATTACACACACACGGAGAGGCTGGGACGGAACGATCCGGGGGGATCGGGGGCCGTTCCGGCTTTTCTGTTTTTGTGGGGGTGGATCGAGTTCTGGATGCGCCGTAGCCCGCCGCGCCCAGCAACTGCCAAGAATGCGGCGCTCCTCCGGGTCTCCAACTTATCGTTTCAGCAGTCCGGATGTCCGACCGCTGGGGAGGGTGACGCGGTGGCACCTAGCATCTCCCCGTGGATCTGCGCGTCGACGGGACGTCGACGCCCCTTATTTCCGGAAGAACTCCAGCGTTGTTGCCAGGGACTGGTCGAGCGAGTGCTGCGGCTGCCAGCCGGAACCGCGGAGCTTGTCGGCGCTGGAGCGCGAGTGCTTCACGTCGCCGGCGCGTTCGGGGCCGTGGAGGACTTGGGATGATGAACCGGCTGCCGCGAGGATCTTCGAGGCGAGATCGTTGATCGTCATCTGGCCGCCGTAGCCGGCATTGAAGACGCCGGTCACGCCGGGAGTTTCGACGGCGAATGACAGCGCGCCGACGATGTCCTTCACGTAGATGAAGTCGCGGGTTTGCTCGCCGTCGCCATGGACGGTGATGTCTTCGCCTTTGATTGCCTTCTCGATGAAGATGGGTACGGCTGCGGCGTAGGCACCCTTGGGATCCTGACGCGGGCCGAAGACGTTGAAGAAACGGATCGCTGCCGTTTCGAGGCCGCGCTCGCGGTTGAAGAGGTCGAGGTAGTACTCACCATCGAGCTTGGTGACGGCGTACGGGCTCTTCGGCTCGGGCAGCATCGTCTCAAGCTTCGGCACCGTCGGGTTGTCGCCGTAGATCGCGGCGGAGGAAGCGAAGACGAGCTTCTTCACGCCCGCTGCGGCGGAGGCTTCGAGGACATTGAGGAGACCGTGGACATTGATGTCCACGCACTCGGCGGGCTTCGCCATCGACTCCGGCACGCTGACGAGAGCGGCGAGATGGAAGACGTAGTCGACGCCTTCGACTGCTTTCGCCACGACCTCGCGATCGGTGATCGAACCTTCGATGAAGACGTGCTTCAGTCCATCGAGATTCTTGCGGTAGCCGGTGCGGAGGTTGTCGAGCACGCGGATCTCATCCGCCCTGTCCTGATAGTGCTCGACGATGTGAGAGCCGATGAAGCCGGAGCCTCCGGTGACGAGGATTTTCATAAGGGAGACAGAAGACGGGAAGACGACAGATGGAAGACTTGAGGACGAACGAGAAGACCCTTTCGAGTCTTCTGTCTGTCGTCTTGGGGCCTTCTGTCTGGCTGATTAGGCAGCGGCCACGATCTTGTCGCTGCCGGCGGCGACTTGCACCATTTCTTCCATACGCTCGAGATTTTCCTCGATCGCCTTCACCATCGCGAACTGCGAGCGGCAGCGGTCGAGGTTGTGGCCGGGGCGCTTGGTCTTGAAGTAGGTGTCGCCCTGCAGGTAGTCGGTGAGGAAGCGGATGCCGCACTCGAGCGTGAGCAGCTTGCCGGAGAAGGCGAGGTGATCGATTTCGGCGCGGTTGAGGAAGGAGGCGGCGCTATCGACGTAGCCTCGGACCAGCGCATCGAAGCGATCGAGGCGGATATTGATCAGCGAGAGGTCGGTCTCATCCTCGCGGGTGGTCGGCGTGGCGGTACGGACCATGTCGCCGAAGTCATAGAGCACCGAGCCGGGCATGGTGGTGTCGAGGTCGATCACGCACACGCCTTCCGAGGTCACATCGTCGAGCAGGACGTTGTTGAGCTTGGTATCGTTGTGAGTGACGCGCTCGGGGATCACACCTGCAGCGATCAGGTCGGTGACCTTGCGGCAGTCGGTGGCACGGGACAGCGCGAACTCGATCTCCGGTTGGCAATTGCGCGCGCGGCCGAAGCTGTCGCTGGCGATCGCTTCCTGAAGTGCCTGGAGGCGCTTCGGCGTGTGGTGGAAATTCGGAATGGTCTCGTTCAGGCGGTTGCCGCCAAGGTCGGCCGCGAGCTTCTGGAACTCGCCGAAAGACTTGGCCGCTTGCTCCGCCTGGAGGTTGGTACGGATTTCATCGTAGCCGCGGGCGCGCTCGATGAATGGGTAGGTGCGCCAGAAGTTGCCCTCGCGATCGATCACGTAGGGCTTGCCGTCCAAGCCGGGCAGCACGGTGAGCGTGCGACGGCGGGCTTCCGGGTGATCCTGGTCGAGAAGACGGGCGAGCGAGTGAGCGGTGACGCGCTCGATATTCTCCATCAGGCTCGCCGGATCCTTGAAAATGTGATGGTTGATCCGCTGGTGGATGTAGCGAATGCGGATGCCGGCTTGGTCGTACCACGCGCAGTACGTGTCGTTGATGTGCCCCGAGCCATAAGGCTGGGCATCCACGAAGTCGGCTCTCATATCGAAGAGGCCGGCAATTTGTCGGACATCATGCATGCCAAGGGGGTAGGTGTGAAAGATCATACATTCCAGAAAAAAATGACTTTTGCGATTCTGGAAATGCGCTTCGTTACTGGGATTTTGCGAAGGGGATGAGTCTTGATGTCGCTGGAATTTAGCCGGAGAAAGCGGGGGATTTGGGTTGATCCGGGGCGGGGGCGGCGGGGAGTTTGGTTCATGTTCGTGCCGGGCTTCCGCGAGTTGGTGAAAGAGGGATGGGTGAAGATCCTCGATGAGCTAAAGATTTCCGGCGGTCTGCCGGTGCCCGAGCTGAGCCGGCGGCTGGGCGGGAGCTACATGGGCATGAAGGACCAGTGCGACCGGCTGGTGAAGCTGGGCTATCTGGAGCGCTGGCGGCTGCCGCGGCAGGAGGTGGGGCGGCCGGAAATCATGTACCGGCTGGCCCCGAAGGCGGAGGCGATCTTTCCCCAGGCCGGCGTTTCGCTGTCGCTGGAATTGCTGGATGCGGCGCGGGCGCTGTTTGGCGCCGCCGCGCCGGAGCGGCTGCTGATGCAGTATTTCAGCCAGCTCCGCGAGCGCTGGCGGCCGAAGCTGACCAAGGCGAAGTCGCTGGTCGAGCGGGCGACCCTGCTGTCCGGGCTGCGCGAGAAGGAGGGCTGCTTCGGGCGCTGCAAGTATGATCCCGCGCGGGGTTTCCGAATTGAGGAATACCACCATCCGCTGCAGACCGTCTTCCAATCGTATCCGGGGGCGGTCACCCTGGAGGTCCGGATGATGGAGGAGCTTCTCGGCGCCCGCATCGTGCGGAAGGAGGTGCCCGGGGGGCGTGGCGGTCCGGCGCGGATCGATTACGAGGTGGCGACGCTCGGCGTGCGGGAGGGGGTTTAAAGCGGCGCTTTGATTTAATTGCGAGGCGGTTGAATAGTCCTCGACCGTCTTCGGTCAAATGCCCGCTATCCCCATCTACCGATGAAACCCCGCCGCCTGATTTGGGCATCGTCTGCCCTGTGCCTCCTGATCGCTTCCTGCGACAAAACGAAATCCACGTCTGCCGCCGCCTCCGGTGGCAGCGATGCTACTGCCGATGCCCTCGCCGCGGAACGCGCCGCCCTGGAGGATGAGCGCATGGCGCTCGAACGACAGCGCCTCGAAGACGAGCGCCTGGCGTTGGATGCGGAGAAGGCCGCGCTCGAGGCCGAGCGGGAAGCCCGCCTCGCCGATCGCGAGCAAGACGTCGAGCAGCGCGACCTTTCCCTTGAGGAAAGACAACAGGCATTGGCGGACCGTGAGCTGGATCTCCGTGATCGCGAAGGGGAGCTCGCCGATCGCGAGGCAGGTCTCAGCGACCGCGAGCTGGAACTTGCCGGCCAGGAGTCGCTCGATGATTGGGAGCCAGAGCCCATCGAGGATTATCAAGAGCCGGTCGCCGACTACGGAACCTTTTACGATGACCTGCAGCCCTACGGCTCGTGGTTCGAAACGCCGGACTACGGTTACGTGTACCAGCCGAGCATCGTGGTGCAGGACAATTCATGGCGGCCATACACGCGCGGGCGTTGGGCATGCACGAATCGCGGCTGGGCATGGGTGTCGGATGAGCCTTTCGGCTGGGCATGTTTCCACTATGGTCGCTGGACCTTGCTCGGCGGCAAGGGATGGGTGTGGGTGCCCGGCGACGAGTGGGCGCCATCGTGGGTCTCCTGGCGTGAAGGCGACGACTGCGTCGGCTGGGCACCGCTGCCGCCGGAGACGCTGTGCTATCGCGGCCGCGGCTGGGACCGCAATGTTGAGAAGGACTTCGGCATCGGGCATGGATGCTTCACCTTCGTCCACTGCCGGAACATGGCGGACCCGATCTGGCGTCATTGCCTGCCGGTCGGGCAGAACAACATCTTCATCAAGAAGACGGTCAACATCACCAACATCCACATGGATCGTGATCGCGTGGTCAGTGGTGGACCGCGCTTTGAAAAGCTGCGCGCGATGGTCGGCAAGCCATGGCGGGTCTATCAGCTCGATACCGATCGCTTCCAAGGCCTGCGAGATCTTGCCCATCGCAAGAGCGAACTCCGCGGCAATCGTCTCTCGGTTTTCGCGCCGAGCATGAACACGCGCTGGAATGCCGAGCTCAAGCCCCAGCGTGTGGCTGGCAAGTGGGATGACGTGAAAACCGTCCGTGCTGAAAGTGGCATCAAGCCGGAGTGGACCGAGCGCTTCCGTGAGTCGCGGCAGAAGCAGAAGGAGCAAGCGGTGGCGTGGAAGCGAGACCATTCCGCAGGCGAGGACGTGAAGAAGCAGCTCGAAGTCAACCGCGAGAAAGTGGCCGAAGCTCAGAAGACCTATCAAGCGAAGCAGCGCGAACTCGTCGAAGCCCGTCGCGAGAAGCAGATGGAGAAGCAGATGGAGAAGCAGATGGAGAAGCAGATGGAGAAGCAGGAACAACTGGCTGAGAAGCGCGGGCAGCAAGCCAAGACCAAACCCACGCCGGGAAGCGTGGCCGGACAGCCGGCGACTCCTGACAAGGGGGCTCAAGGAGAAGCCGCCGATCGCAAGCCGTCGCTTGCCGAACGTCAGCGCGAATTGGCAGAGCGCATGCGCGAGTCGCGCAATCGTGGCCAAGCCGAACCTCAAGCGGAGACGCCGGCGGATCGCACCTCGCGTCCGGGTAATCCATCGGCCGGTGAAACCGCGGACAACCGTCGTCCACGCCAGCCTCGCACGGAGACCCCACGTGCGACTCCCGCGGAGCCGACGACGCGGCCGGCCCAACCCCAGCTTCCGGAGGGGATGGTGCCGCGAGGTGAAGCGAACGAGGGCGGGGTCGCACAACGTGAAAACCGTCGTCCGACGCCACAGCCAGTCGTGCCGGGACGTGCAGGAAATGATGGTGCGGTCGCGCAGGATGAAACCCGTCGCCAGCAGCTTCAGGAAGCGCGGGCTCAGCAGCAGGAACCGATGCGCCAGCGTCAGGAGGAAGCCCGCCAGCGCCAGGAGGAGTCCCGGCAAACGCAAGATCGTTCGCGCGCCGAAGCAGAAGAAGGCGGTCGCCGTGAACTGGTGGAGCAAGCACGCCGCGAGCAGCAGGAAGCTGCTCGCCAGAAAGCCGATCAAGCGCGTCAGCAACAAGAAGCGGGCCAACGCCAGATGGAGGAAAGCCGTCAACGCCAGCAGGAAGAAGCGCGTGCGAGCCAGGAGCAGTCGCGCCGTCAGGCCGAAGACAATCAACGCCGCCAGCAACAGGAGGAGATGCAGAAGCAGCAGCAGGAGACTGCCCGCCAGCAACAAGAAGAGCGTGCGCGTGCGCAGCAGGAGGAACGCGCACGTCAACAAGAGCAGCAACGTGCGCAGCAGGAGGAGCGCATGCGTGAACAACAGGAGCGTGCGCGCCAGCAAGAAGAAGCACGCGCACGCCAGCAGGAAGAGATGCAGCGTCGCCAGGAGGAAGCGCGTCGCGAAGCCGATGAGCGTTCCCGCCAACAGCAGGAGGAGCGAGCCCGTCAGCAAGAGGAGTCGCGTCGCCAACAAGAAGAACGCCAGAAGGAACAGCAGGAGCCCTCACGCCAGGAACAAGACGAGCGCAACCGCAAGCAGCAGGAAGAAGGACAGCGCACGCGCGGCGGACGTTGATCAAAGCGGAGGTGAAGGCGTCAGAACGGCGCCTTCACCAGCGTGGCCAGCAGCTCTTCCATGAGCTCGGCATCTTCTGTTTCGCCGCGGACTGACCATGAAGTCGCAAGTTCTTCCACGACCCGGACCAACAATTCACCGGGAGTGGCGGGACGTGCGACCATCGCGCGGACTTCACGCGGATAACGCCGGATGCGATGCGCGAGATCTTCACTAGTGATCGTGCGGCCTTTCATCGCGGGCTCGGTGAGCACGACTTGTCCCTCGTCATGAAAGCGGCACAAGAACGATTGGGGGAGGCTGACTCCCTCGACATCGATATCCAGCCGGTGGGCGACGAATAGAAATACGAGTCCCAGGCCGAATGCGTTAGACGGATTTCCCGCAAGCACATGGCCAAGGTCGTAATTGTCCGGCTCGTCTTCCTCGCGGAAATTCGCCTTGAAGCGGCCGCTTTCAAATAGCGCCCTGTTCAAGCCGGCAGCTCCTTCCTGAGTGCCGATGTCCTCAAGCTCTTCCGCCAGTAAATCGAGCGCATCTCCCAACGGTTGTCTCAGGGTGACACCGTCGTGCAGATAGTCGGAAAGGGAACGCAGCAGTGCTTCAAATTGATCCCAGTCATCGAGCACTGCTCCAGCGCCACCGGCGGGAACAACCCATTCGCGGCGGAGGCGTTCGCGTCGTGCGGGAAGCAACATCAGCGAGAGCAATTCCTGCTCCGGCTCGCCGAGCACGATCTGGAGTCCGCCGAGCAACTCGCTGACATCGCCATCGTAGGCGGAGAGGGCGGCTTCCACGGACGCCCGCACTGGGGGGGAGTCGTCGTCGAGCAGCCTCAGTAGCAGGGCGAGGCGCTCCGGTGAAGTATCGGGAGCAGCGGTCACAGAAGAAAGGGGATGGTGCGCGATACTGGGATCGAACCAGTGACCCCCACCGTGTCAAGGTGGTGCTCTACCGCTGAGCTAACCGCGCATATGTCCCCGGACGGGGCCGGGAGAATGGGTAACGAGGTGCGGTGATGCAACCCATTTTTCGGAGAAATGCGGGGCGCTTTTGCGGTGGCGAAAAAGACCCGTAAACAAAAGGGCGGGGAGCCGTAGCTCCCCGCCGTTTGAGACAGTAAACTCAGCGCGAACAGGCCGCTTCGCCCAAGGCGAGGGGATCTGTGCGCGGATGGGGAACCTTAGGCCTTCTTCGCGGCTTTCTTGGCGGCCTTCTTGGCAGCCTTCTTGGCCGGAGCGGCTTTCTTGGCGGACTTGGCGGCCTTCTTTGCAGGAGCCTTCTTTGCAGGAGCCTTCTTGGCCGGTGCCTTCTTCGCGGCGGCCTTCTTGGCTGCCTTCTTGGCAACGGTCTTCTTCGCTACCTTCTTGGCGGCCTTCTTGGCGGACTTCGCGGCTTTCTTGGCGGCCTTCTTAGCAACCTTCTTCGCCGGAGCCTTCTTGGCAGCCTTCTTCGCCGCAGCCTTCTTGGCCGGGGCCTTCTTCGCTACCTTCTTCGCTACCTTCTTCGCAGCGGCCTTCTTGGCCGGGGCTTTCTTGGCGACCTTCTTGGCCGCCTTCTTCGCTGTTTTCTTTGCAGCCATGGCTTTGTGTCGTTTGAGTTCGCGTTCGATGTTTGTTTTCTCTTCCGGGGTCAAAGTCCCGGCGGAGAGGAGTGCGAGGATCGCCTCACCGAGACGACCCCCGAAAGCGTTGGTAAGAAAATCGTGCGCGGCACGACGGACGATGGCGTCCTGGGAAAACGCAGCTTCATAAACATGGGCGCGACCATCGCGCGCACGCTTGACGAGCTTCTTGCGTTCGAGGCTTTGCAACACCGACAGCACTGTCGTGTAAGCCCGGTCCTTTCCGTCGGGGAGGTTCTCAAGTACGGCACTTACCGTAGATGGACCCTCGTGCCACAACACGGACAATGCCTGGAGCTCGAGGTTGGAGGGGTGGGTTGCTCGTGCCATGATTTTTATGGTCGCCGAATTGGTGTCACCATAAAGCTAGTAGTTCACAAATCCGTCAAGTTCAAATTGCCGGATTTTTCGGAACACTTAATAAAAATCCACATGCTGTTTTTCCATCTACGACGTTCATCGTAGTTGATGCCGTACTCAATGTCCTTCGACAGCGGGTCGTTTTACTTCGGGTGCAAGTTTCGATAAGGCATCCCACAGTCCGTCTTCAGAAGGATGTCCGTTGTAAATCACACTGCCTTCAGGTGAGACGAGAACCATCGTGGGAAGGTTCTGGATGCGCAACAAACGCATCAGCGAGTCCTTCTCGCGATCCAACAACCACACGCCCGGTGGCTTGTCGCCGAGTCCCGCGACGATCTCCTTCGCATCCTTCGCTGCATCCGGCGTCGACTCTGCAAGCAGCGATGCGACGGCGACTCCATGCTTCTCCAGCTCCGTCGCGGTGACCTTGAAGTCCGGCATGCTCGCTTCGCACTCGCGGCTCCACGGTGACCAGAAGTGAAGCAGAAGCGCCTTGCGATCGCGCATCAGCGTGGCGAGTTCCAGCGGATCCTTCGCAAGCAACGACGGCAGTTTGATCGAGCCATCGATCTTCACGGTACGCATCGCCTCGTCCAGGCGCATGCGATCGATGTGCGGTGCGAAGGCGCTCGCCTGGCGCGGGCTGAGCCAGAAGGCCTCGGTGATGTGCTTCTTGAAGCCGTCGCGATCATTCTTCTTCAGCGCGTCGATCGCCTCGACGTATTCCACGACGGCGAGCCAGTCTTCCTTCACGGCGAAGATCTCGGACTGCTCGATCTTGAAGTCGTCCTTGCGCCTGAGGAATTCCGGCAGCATCGCGGCGATCTTGTCGTCCTCGCGGCGATCCACGTGGTAGAGGAAGCGCGCTTCGAGGATGGCTTGATCGCTGACGCCTTGCTCGCGCGCCTTCTTGATCGCCGCTTCGAAGGCCTCGGGCGTGCCGCGTTCGGAGATCATGCGCTCCAAGGCGGCGCGCTTTGGTGGCAGCGAGGCGTAGGGGTCTTCCTCCGGCGCGGGTTTTGGCTCAGGCACGGTTTTCGGCTCCTGCGCGAAGCAGGTCGCTGCCAGCAACAGCAGCGCGGCGAGGGATGAGGTCGTGCCGGAGGAAAACATCAGGTCAAGGAATGCGGAGCTTGGTGCCGAGCACCACCGTATCGGACTTCATGGCATTGGCCTTCTTGATCGCCTCGGAGGTGGTGCCGTATTTCGCGGCGATGCGGCTGAGCGAGTCGCCCTTGGCAACGAGGTGGGTCTTGCCACCGGCGGCTGGTGCGGATTTCACCGGGCCGGAGGAGCCGGGGATGACGAGCGTCTTGCCGAGCACGACGGTATCGCTGGTCATGGCGTTGGCTTGTTTGATCGCCGCGGAGGTGGTGCCGTAGCGGCGTGCGATGGCACCAAGCGTGTCGCCTCTCACCACGGTGTGACTCGTGCTGGCGGCCGATGGTGCCGGTGATGAACCAGTAGGTGCGGCCGGTGTTGGCGTGGCCGCGTGGTCTTCATAGGCGGCTTGCCCGTACGTCGGGTTGGCATTGGCGGGTGGATTCACCGCTTGGTAAGGCACGGCTTCAGCCGATACATCACCGGGAACTCCGTAAGGATCGGATGGAGGTGCACCATCGACGGTATCGTAGTTTTCCTCGCCCTTCTTGAAGAGCGAGCAAGAGGCGAGTGTGAAGGCGGCGGTAGCCAGGGCAAGGTAGCGGACGGTGCTCATGGATTCGGTGCGACAGGGATTAACAACGCGCGTGCGACTTGGGAAGCACCGACGCGTCGAACATCAAACGCAGCCGGCATGATGCTTTGTTCAAATGACGATCACGCACGGAAGCGGAAGAAGGCCGATGCGGTTGCTTCCGTTTGAGAGGCGAGCTGTTGGAGTGTGATTCCACGATGCTGTGCGAGGTGCTCGGCAACATGCCTGACGTAGGCAGGCTCGTTACGTTGGCCCCGATGTGGCACCGGCGCAAGGTACGGTGAATCGGTTTCCAACAGGAAGCTATCTGCCGGTACTGCAGTGGCGGTGGCAAGCACATCGGCAGCATTCTTGAAGGTCGCGACTCCACCGAAGGATACGAGGCCACCGAGTGCGATCACTTCGCGGGCATTCGCTTCGGGGCCGATGAAGCAGTGGAACACGGCGCGTACCTTCGCTGCATAACGACGATAGATGGCGAGCGCGTCTTGGAACGAGGCATCGCCCTTCGTGTCGCGGGTGTGGATCACGACGTTGAGGTCGGCTTCAGCCGCGAGTTCGAAGTGCGCATCGAGCAGCAGCCGTTGGCGCTCGCGGAAGGTTTCCTCGGTCCATCCCTCGGGCGCGGGGTGGTAGTAGTCGAGGCCGGTCTCGCCGATGCCGCAGACGCGTGGATCGGAAACGTGAAGCCGCAAGCGATCGATCCCGTCATCGGGAGCTTCATGCGCATCGCAGGGGTGGAAGCCGATGCAGACCGAGACTTCGGGATGGGCTGCGGCGATGGCGAGATTCGCTTCGAGGTCGTCGAGACCGGTCACCAAGGTGACGAGGCGCGTCACGCCGTGGGCTTTCGCCCGTGCGATGAGATCGGGAACCTCCGCCGGAGCGAAGCGATGGCTGGCGAGGTGGCAGTGGGAATCGGTGAGCACTGGCAGGATGATTATTCGTGCAGGTAAGTCCGCGGGCGATACGCCAACGCGAAGGGCACGTAAAGCACCGCGGTGCCCAACATCAGCCAGGTGAAGAAGCGGAAGTACTCCGCTCCCTCGAGCTTCGTTTGGCCGCCGCAGAACGCGGAAGCGGAATAGCGGGTCTCGGAAGTGGTGTTGGCGGTGGAGATGCCCATCTGCGCCTTGCGCCTCTCGAGCCAGCTCGTGGCGCTGCCGGGGCCCTCGGGTTTTTCGACGGAGACGGTGAGCCCGATATCCCATTTGGTACCCGGCTTGCGGTCCGCGCCGTCACTGATCAGGCGGAAGTGGGTCGAGTCGATGATCTCGTAGCGGATGGCATTGCCGAAGATGTCCTTGCCGAGGTCGGCGCCGAGTTTGTCCGGCTCGGGAAGCTGGTCGTTGTTCTTGCGTGCGGCGGTCTCGATCACGGCGGCGGCGCTCTTGAATGCATCGTGACCCGGCAGATCGAGTTCATCGATAGTGCCGTTTTTCAGATGGGCCACCATGTCATCGGCCGGATCCTCGAGCGAAAGTCCGGGCAGCACGACATTGCGCGGATCCTTCCGCCAATCTCCCGGCAGGTTTGCCGTGGCTGCGCCCAACTGCTCCTCGGCGGCACTGGGAATCTGGATGAACTCATTGACCTGGGCGGTCATCTTGTTACCGATGAAGACCGCGGCGAGGTAGCACGCCATGACGAGCGACTTCATGCTCTTGGGTGCCTGGGTGTAGGAGAACTCCAAGCCTACAATGGACACCATCACCTCCGCTGCGGTGATGAGAATGTAAGCGGTAAGCTGCCAGCCGATCGAAGGGCTTTGGCCCTTGTCGATCCATGATTGGATCAAGGTGGACAGGGCGAAGCAGCCCACGGTCAGGAAGAGGCCGAAGCCGATCTTGCGCAGGGGCGTGAGTTTGAAGACGCGATTGATCAGCGGGTAGAGCACCAGGCTGAAGAGCGGGACGAAAAGAAGGATGAGGATGGGGTTCGCCGCCTGGACCTGGGATTCCAGCCAGGTGATGCCCATGAAATTCAGGTTCATCTGGGCAGCCTGCTGGACCCATGAGGATCCGGTCTGATCGTAGAGGCCCCAGAAGACCGCTATGAACAGGAAGAGTGGAATGAGCTTGGCGAGCGCGACCAGGCCTTCGCGCGATCCCAGCTCGCGGAAAAAGGAGGATCCCGCCGGAGGTACATGGACGAATCGGTTTCGACCCATCCAGAAGACCAAGGTCGCGAGCGCCATCAATCCTCCGGGAATGCCGAACGCCCAATGCGGGCCATAGTGCTCAAGCAGCCAAGGGGTGAGAAGGGTCGAGAAGAACGAGCCGAAATTGATCGAGAAGTAGAACCAGTTGTAAACGCGCGTCAGCAGATGCGAATTCTTCGGGCCGAACTGGTCACCCACGTGCGCGGAGACGCAGGGCTTGATCCCGCCCGCTCCGAGGCAAATGAGAATCAGGCCGGTGTAGAGCCACGTCGTCGAACTCCCGGAAGTGCCCATGAGGGCGAGTGCCCCGTGCCCCAGGCAATAGAAGATGGATAGCCAGAGGATCGTGCGGTATTTCCCCAGCAGAACATCGCTGAGGAGCGCTCCTAGGAACGGTGTGAGATAGGCATAGGCCACGAAATCGTGGTAATGCTCCCGCGCGGCAGCGTTCGTCATCGCCGTGCCCGCCTGCTGGTCCATCAGCCACAGGTACTTCGTCATGAAGACCACCAGAATGGTCCGCATGCCATAGAAGGAGAACCGCTCCGCGGCCTCGTTGCCGATGATGAAGGGGATGCCCGGAGGCATCCGGTCGGTGTCGAGAGCGCTGGTGCGGTAGGACATGGTGGGAGACGCAAGACTTGAAGACGCAAGACCCAAGACCAGAGGGTCATGCGTGGATTGCGCGCGAAGCTAGGAAGCAACCTGCGCGCCGTAAAGCTCAGGAAATCGCGGCAAAAGCCGGACCCTGCTCAGCGCTCCAGTCTGGCGTCTGTCGTCTCTTCCTGTCTGCTGTCTCAGATCACCACCTAACGGCAGCAGCGGCCCACGTGAGGCCTGCGCCGAAAACGACCAGCACGACGTGCTCGCCGCGTTTGATGAGTCCGGCGCGGTTCGCTTCGTCGAGCGCGATGGCGACGGCGGCGGCGGAGGTGTTGCCGTACTTCTGCAAGTTCACGAACACCCGCTCGGGCGGCACCGACAGGCGGTCGGCGATGGCATCGATGATGCGGAGGTTCGCCTGGTGCGGCACCACGAGCTTGATGTCCTCCGGCTTCAGGCCGGCGCGCTCGATGACCTTCTCCGCCGATTCCTTCATGCGATTCACGGCGTGCTTGAAGACCTCCTTGCCCATCATCGAGAGGCTGGCGAGGTTCATCCCGGCGTTGTCGATGGTGATCGGGCAGGCCGAGCCACCGCCGGGGATATTGAGCAAGTGGGTGAGCTTGCCATCGGTGCCCATCTCGGTGGCGATGATGGATCCTTCATCCGGAGCGGCGCGGCGCAGGACCGCGGCTCCGGCGCCATCGCCGAAGAGCACGCAGGTGGTGCGGTCGTCCCAATTGATGAAGGAAGAGAGTTTTTCCGCGCCAATGATCAGCGCGTTGGCAAAGGCGCCGTCGGAAATCAGGCGCTTGGCGATCTTCATCGCGTAGAGGAAGCCGGAGCAGGCGGCGGAAATGTCGAAGGCCACCGCGCCCGGTGCGCCGAGCTGCTGTTGGACGTAGCAGGCGGTCGCCGGCGTGAGCGTGTCCGGCGTGATGGTGGCGACGATGATCAGCTCGATGTCCTCTGCCGCGAGGCCGGCTTGTTCGAGAGCCCGCATGCCGGCCTTGGAGGCCATGTGCGAGGTGAACTCGCCCTCGGCAGCGATACGCCGTTCACGGATGCCGGTGCGGCTGAAGATCCACTCGTCCGAGGTGTCGACCAACTTTGCGAGATCGGCGTTGGTGAGGACTTTCTCGGGCAAGTAGCTGCCGGTGCCGGCAATGCAGACCTGGTGCTGCGAGGTGAAGGCGTCGCTCATGAACGGGCGGACTTTGGAAACCGGCCGCCGGGGTGGCAAGTGCGAAGGCTCAGGAAGCGGGGGTGGCTGCCGAAGTCAGGTAGGCGCGGTGGCGGCGCTTTGATCGATCGAGCTGCCACGCCCAGATCCCGAGCCAACCCACCAGAAGAATCCAGGTTGGCACCTCGACTCCGCGATATCTCATGACCGAATCGCGTTCGTTGGTCACCTTTGGGAGCCAGATCGTGGGGATTCCGGGATAGGGTTTGCCCCGTTCGTCATTCCCCCCATAACCCGCCCCCGGCCAGTTTATTTCGTCATTCCATCTAACCCCAACCGCTCCCCACGCCAGCATTAGCATGAGCGAGCCGGACTCAGCGGGAGTGCCGGCCGGGATGGTGGTTTCGTTGGACCAGTCCCGCCACGACCCACGGTGGATGGTGCGGATGATGGACATATTGACGTGTGAATCGATGGTCAGCCAGATGAAGAAGGCTGAGACCCCGAGACCCAGCCAGAAGGCCCGTGAATGGAGGAACCAGGAACGGGGGAGAGAAGGGGAGCGCAGGCGGACGGATGGACTATAACGCGGTCGATTTTCTTCATGCGAATCCAGCCATGCTGGTGTGACCACATCCCGGAGAACCTTGAAGAGGGGGCAAGCGGCTACCCAGCTCAAGCGACTTCAACCATCGGGCGGACTCTTGCAGGGGGAAACGGAGTACCGTCGGCAGTCAGATCGTTCTCCCACTCATCGATGACCTCTTGCAGCTCCCGGGCGACCTCAACCGGATCGTCGCCGTGGACGCCCCCACCGAAAAGGTCGGGGCAGCGGCCGATATAGACCTGATCTTCTTCCGACCAAGCGACCCAGCGGTGATAGATGTCGGTTTTCTTTTTCATTGCCCGGAGTCTTTCGAGGCGTTGAAGACGTTCGCTGAAATTGGGAAGGACGGCAAGCCGGAGGCTTGCCTGTCCAGTTGCACGCCGGAGGCATGCACCACTTTACAAACGTGCCAGAATCGCATCCGCCATGGCGACGGTGCCGACCTTGGTCTCGCCCGCTGCGCCGGTGGCGATGTCGCCGGTGCGGAAGCCTTCGTCGATCGCCTTGGCCACGGCGGCCTCGATCGCGGCGGCGGCGTCGTTCTCGCCGAGCGAGAAACGCAGCAGCATGGCGGTGGAGAGGATCTGGGCGATGGGATTGGCGATGCCCTTGCCGGCGATGTCGGGCGCGGAGCCGCCCGACGGCTCATACATGCCGAAGTAGAGGCCGCCGTCCTTCTGCTTGCCGAGCGAGGCGGAGGGCAGCATGCCGAGCGACCCGGAGATCATCGCCATTTCATCCGAGAGGATGTCGCCGAAGAGGTTCTCGGTGACCAGCACGTCGAAGGAATCCGGGCGGCGGACGAGCTGCATCGCGGCGTTGTCCACGTAGAGGTGGCTGAGCTCGACCTCCGGGAAATCCTTCGCGACCTGCACGGCGGTTTCGCGCCACAACACCGAGGTGGCGAGCACGTTGGCCTTGTCCACGGAGACGAGGCGCTTGCCGCGGCCCATCGCGGCGGTGAAGGCGACGCGCAGGATGCGGTCGATCTCGCTCTGGCGATAGATCATGGTGTCGAAGGCGACCGGCTCGCCATCGCGTTCCTCGCGGCCCTTCGGTTGGCCGAAATAGACGCCGCCGGTGAGCTCGCGCACGCAGAGCACGTCGAAGCCATTCGGGATGAGTTCATTTTTCACCGGCGAGGCGTGGGTCAGCGAGGGCAGGCAGACGCCGGGGCGGAGATTGGCGAAGAGGCCGAAGTGCTTGCGCAGCGGCAGCAGTGCGCCGCGCTCGGGCTGGATGTCGGGTGGCAGGCTTTCCCACTTCGGTCCGCCGACGGAGCCGAAGAGGATGCCATCGCTCGCTTCACAAGAGGCGATGGTTTCCGGCGGCAGCGGGTGGCCGGTGGCATCGATCGCCGCGCCGCCCACGAAGCGCTCCTCGCGGGTGGTGGTGAAGCCGAACTTGGTCTCCACGGCGTCCAGTACGCGGAGGGCTTCGGTCATGACTTCCGGGCCGATTCCGTCGCCGGAGAGAACTGCAATGCGATAGCTGCGAGACATGGGCGGGACGCTAGGAGCCGATTTCCCGGCCGCCAAGCGCAGAGCGTGTCGGGATTTCAGCGGGTGACCGTGCAGGTTCCTTTTACAAAGGGCTGCCAACCGAAAATTCCGAAAGTCTGCGTCGAGTGGTGCCCCGAGATCACCGTCTCGGATATCGAATCACACCCTACTTTCACCCAGTAGTAGCGAGGGCTGCCGTTCACTGTGTCGGCCACAAAATTGATATTGTGGGCTCCCAAGGAATAAGGGGCCAGCGAGGTGCCGTCGCTGGGGTTGACGGTCGTAAACGACGAGGTGCTAGAACCACCGGAGGCGGGAGTGTAAGTCAGGATTCCACTTTTTCCGGTGGCGTCGAAAGCATAGCTCAGCGTCCCTCCGCCGAATGCAAAGGCCACGGTCCGGTCAACTAGCGTCGTCGGGCCGATTGCGCCGGAATGACGAGCCACCGTGAGCTGGTAGAACCCTTGGACGCCCGGTTCGGTCTCAATCGTCGCTTGGGTTGCCGATGCGACCTGGGGATGCGAGAGGATCCCGAGCTGGAGAGATGCGTCTTCCAGTTCGGCCCACGTGCCGTTCGGCAAATTTGACCGGAATGCTCGGAAGATCGTCCCGGTTGTGATGGGAGCGTCGAACTTCCAAATGGCGGAGACTCCGGGGGTGACTTCAAGCTTGCCGAAAGGCCTCACCACTTCCGGCAATCCCTGCGCCAGTTCGTTGAAGGCATTTGCCGCAGGGTCGGTGCGCTCAAAGGTGATCCCGGTGATGGTGGATCCGTTGTCACCGGCATTGATGATGGCATCGATGACCGTGCGGCTTGCGGCATCCGGAATCAGCCCGATGATGCTATGGACATCGTCGTAGGAGGGGATGGTGAGGTTGCCGGTGAAAAAGATTTGGCCGTTGTTGGTGTTGGGGCCGGCATTTGCGGAGGACAGCGTGTATCCGGTGTGGCGCACTGACGGAGTGAACTCATCCTGAAACGTGAAGCCGGACTGGCCGGCGGGAGTTCCGGTGCCGGAGCCGGTCTGCGCGAACTTGTAGGCCGCGTTGTTGAGGGTGCGGAAAAACTTTTCGCCGACGTAGAGAGGGTCAGTGGTTGCGGCACCCGTGATCGGATTCACGCGGCTTCGCGTTCCCTGCGCGAGCGTCATGAAATTCGCGACGGCTTTGGGTGCCGTGGCATGCTGGAGCTCGACGTGGACGGTGCCCAAGGTCGTTTGGACATGGGCGATCAACGCCGCATGCAGCGGACACGCCAGGAAGGTCAGCAGGGTGATTGCCTTCGTCACGCGGCGCATGCCGCCATGAAGCAGGCGGTTCGGCAAGCCCGTTAGTCAGGCGCCCTCGGCTTCGGACGGCTCCCACTCGTCGTAGCGGGGGTCCTTGTCCTCGGATTCTTCCTTCAGCTTGCGCTCCCAGATGTAGCGGCGGAAGAGCACTTTCACCGCGGCGGTCAACGGCACCGCGAGCAAGGCACCGACGAAGCCGCCGAGGATGAGCGACCAGAAGAGCATCGAGAAAATGACCGTCATCGGGTGCAGGCCGACCGAGTCGCCGACGATCTTCGGCGCGGTGACCAGCGAATTGATCTGCTGGACGATCACGAAGATCGCCACCACGCCGCCGACATACGCCCACGGGTTCGAGCCGAGGATGTGCTGGTTCTCCGGGACGCTGAAATGGAACCACGCCAGCACGCAGGCGGGGATGAGGGTAATGATGTTCCCGATGTAGGGGATGATGCCGAGCACCGCCATGATGATGCCGACCAGCAGGCCGAGCGGCAGGCGGAAGGCGGTGAGCGCGAGACCCACCAGCATGCCATCGATGAAGGCGACGAAGACCTGGCCGCGGAAGAAGGAGATCAGGTAGCGGTTGATCTCGGTGAGCGTTTCGACGAGCTCGGTTTTGAAGCGGGAGGCCTTGAGCGGGACGTAGTCGTGCCAGTGCTCCTTGATGGCGGCGCTTTCGTTGAGGATGTAGTAGAGGTAGATCGGCACCATCAGGAAGCCGAGTGCGAGGCCGAGGAAGCCGAGCACCTTGCCTGCGCCGCCTTTGACCCAGCCGACGATTTCATCAATGTAGCTCTTGCCCTGTGCCCAGAGCTCTGTGTCCTGAAGAACAATCGGAGGATCGAGTTGTTTGCGGCCGGCCTCTGCTGCCTCGTCGAGTGAGGCGGTCAGGGTGGCTTTCGGCGCATCGGATTTCGGGTCTTCCGGTGGGCCGAGCAGCGGATCGATGAATGGCTTCGACCACTCGTTCTTGTTCCGGGTGTGGATCAGCATGTCGACGATGATCTCGTCGAAGGGCTTCTTCGCAGCGGCAGGATTCTCTTCCACCGCTTTGTTTTGAGCGTCTGCCGGGGCTGGCTGGCCGGCCGTCGCCTGGTCCACAGCGGCGGGCTCAACGGGCGGCGCGATGGGATCGACCACCGGCGGCGCGGGCTCCCTGGAGGCGGCGATGGCCTGGCGCTGTTCCTGGAACTTATGGATCTGCCCGCCGACCAGCGGGATCATGATGGCGACCAGCCCGGCGACCAGCAGGGTGAAACCGGCGAACACCGAGACGACCGACCAGCGGCGGGAAAATCCGCGCTTCTGGAAAATGCGCACCACCGGATCCAGCAGGTAGGCGACGATGGCGGCGACCGCCAGTGGCACCAGCACCGGCTGGAGAAAGCCGAAGATCTGACCAATCAGCCAGACCATCCCGACGATGAGCGCGCCGAGCACCAGAATCGACACGCCGGTGGCGGCGTTCCATAGGGTGCGAAGCTGAAAGCGAGTAGGGTAGCGGGCCATCGGCAGGACGGTCTAGCAGATCCGACGCGGTGGCGGGATGGGAAAATTCGACCGGTTACGGAATCAGCACCGGGGCCGGTCAGCTCCCTTGCTCGGCAGCGGTCTTGGAGATCTTGTCGAGGACTCCATTGACGAAGCGGCCGGAGTCGGTGGTGCCGAAGCGCTTGGCCAGCTCGATCGCCTCGTCGATGGCGACGGCGGCGGGGACGTTTTGGGCGTGCAGGATTTCCCAAGTCGCCAGGCGCAAGATGGCGCGGTCGACGGGGTCGATGCGTTCCGGTGCGAAATTCTCCACCACGGCGGCGAGGCGTTCGTCGATGGCATCCTTTTCGCGCAGCACCGCGTCGGTCAGGGAATTCGACTCGCGCAGCAGGGTGGCGAGAGATTCCTTCGACTCGCGGAGTTTCGCCAGATCGACCTGATCGGGGAACTTCTCCGGCTCCTCGACCATGCGGACGCGCTCGGAGATGCGGTCGAGGCGGCGGATGCTGCCCGCGATTGGATCGAGTTGGGCGCGCAGGCCGGGGATGTCTTCGAGCGCTTCGAGGAAACGCTTGCGGGTAAAGATCAGGTCGCGATCGGTGCGGAAAAACTTCTCCAGTGTCGGCTCGAAGCGCTCGCTGAAAGCATCGTCATCGCTATCGCGCGGGATGCGGGACAGCTCGATCATGACGGCCGACCACTTGTTCTCGAGGTCGGCGACCTGCTGCAGGGCCATCAAGGTGCGCTCGAGGTCGGGCCGGGCTTTCAGCGTGGCCATGGCGACGGCGAGCCTCTGCTGGAACTCCGCCAAGCGAGCCTCGCGGCCTAGGCTCAGGTGATGCAGCGTCTTCCAAGTCGCCTGCAAGATGGCACGACGGTCCGACTCGGTGACGAACTGCCAGAAGGCTTCGCGGAGCGACGCGGGGTCGGCTCCGCCTTCGAGGTCGGCGCAGTAGAGGAACTGGACTACCGCCTCGCGGATTTGTCGGCGGCTAGGCATTGCGGGAAATGACGCGAGGCATGGTGCGCTCGATCTCGTGGAAAATATCGACCATCGATGCGGCGACCCGGGCGGCTTCGCGGCCGCGGTTCAGATTGGAGCCGATGCAGCGGGCGTAGGCCTGCTTTTCATCCTCCACCAGCAGCACCTCGTGGATGATCGGCACCTTGTGCTGGGTGGCCATCGACATCAGCGACTGGGTGATGGTGCCCGCAATGAGGTCGGCATGGGAGGTCGCGCCTTTCAAGATCACGCCGAGGGCGATGATGCAGGCGGGCGGGGACTCGTTGCGGTCGAGGATATTGGCGATGGTCACCGGGATCTCGAAGGCCCCCGGCACGCGGATGATATCGACGCGGGTCTGGGGCATCAGCTCGCCGAGCTCCTCGACGGTGTTATCCACCAGTGCGTCGGAGAATTGCTCATTGTACTTAGCCGCGACGATGCAGACCCGGACGCGGGGACCGATGATGCGGGGCTTGGGCGGCAAAGCCGAGGACATGGGCGGGGTATGGAGGGCGGTGGGGGAAAAGTCAACGGAAGCAACCGGAGAAAGCCGCGGCGGCCCGGAACGCATTTGAAATGCCAATCACTCCACGTTCTGGACCTGTTCCCGGATCTTCTCCAGCTCGGTTTTTGCCTCCACCACGTGTTGGGCGATGCCCGCATCGGAGGCCTTGGAGCCGATGGTATTGAACTCGCGGTGGATCTCCTGGCAGAGGAAATCGAGCGGCCGTCCCGCTGGTTCATCGCCCGCCATGTATTCGCGGAACTTCCGGAAGTGGGAGTCGAGGCGGGTGACCTCCTCGGAAATGTCGCAGCGATCGGCAAAGACGGCGATTTCCCGGAGCACGCGCTCGTCCTGCAGATCGAGTTCCAGACCTGCATCGCGCAAGCGCTTTGTGAGCACCTCGCGGTAGCGCTCGGGCCGGCCGGGGGCCAGCGTGGTAATGGCCGCGGCCGATTTTTCCAGCGCGGTGAGCCGGGTGGAGAGGTCCTTGGCGAGGTCGGTGCCCTCGGCGGAGCGCATTTCCAGCACCTGCTCGATGGCGACCTCCAGTGCGCGCTCGATGGCGCTCCAGACGGTTTCCGCGGCCAGCCCGCCGTCCTCGATGCGGATGATCCCCGCGGTGCGCAGGAAATCGCCGGCCTCGGGGGCGACATTGCGGCCGGTGTGCCGGGAGATGCACTCGAAGGCGGCCTCCAGTGCGTCCACCATGCGTAAATCCACGCTGACCGGAGCGGGCGCTCCGCTGGAGTGGTCGAATTGGACGCTGACCTGAATGCGGCCGCGGGAAATTGTATTCAGCACCGCGCGGCGGATCCGGGCTTCGAGTTCGCCCAACTCGCGCGGGAGCTGGATGACCACCTCGGCCTGCTTGCGGTTCACGCAGGCGATTTCGACCGTGGCCGTGCCCTCATCCGCCGTGGCCGAGCCCCGGCCGAATCCCGTCATGGAATGCATGCGCGGAGGCTGGAGGGACATTCGGGCCTTGGAAATGGGAAACTGGGCCTCAGAGGTCGGACATCCGCCGCTTTTCCTCGTCGGGAATACTTTCCGGCGGATCGTCGCTTTCGTCTTCGGTGGGTTTCTCGGCGGGCCCTTCGGCAGAAGTTTCGCCTTCTTGTCCGGCCTTCCAGCCCTCTTCGGAGGATGATGGATCCCAAGGTTCGCCGCGGTCTTCTTCCTCGCCGCCTTCCGGCTCGTCGCGGCCCGTCAGCAGACGCTCCATGCGTTCGCGCTCCTCGGCTTCCTCGGCGCGGCGGAGTTTCCGGGCATCCAACCACGCCAGCCAGATGCAGCCCTCGTAGAGCAGGATCATCGGTGCGGCCATCAGGCACAGCGTGAAGGCATCGGGCGTGGGGGTGATGATGGCCGCGACCACGACGATCGCCAGGATGGCGTAGGCGCGGGTGCGGCTCATGGACTCGTAACCCAGCAGGCCGATCTTCACCAGCACCATGACCACCACCGGCAGCTCGAAGGAAAGGCCGAAGAGCAGGGTGAACTGGGTGGCGAAGGTGATGTATTCGCCGATCCGCCAATCATTCGACACGCCGAGCTTCAAGCTCCACTCGTGGAAGAACACCAGTGCCCGGGGCAGCACGAAGAAGTAGGCAAAGGCGACGCCGAAGAGGAACAGGCCGAAACCGATCGCCAGCGCCGGCCACATCACCCGCTTCTCATGCGAGTGCAGGCCAGGCAACACGAACTGCAGGATGAACATCAGCAGCAGCGGGAAGGCGACGATGATGCCGGCGAAGAATGCCAGCTTCATGGAAAGCATGAAGCCCTCGGTGGGCTTCAGCGTGGACATCATCTGGACATTGCCCCGCGGGTCGATGTCGGGGCTGGCACCCTTTTCGAGCATCACTGCCAGCGCCTGGGTCACCACCGGATCGGCCTTGCTGAATTCCAGGAAAGCGGGCCGTTTCTCGACCGGGAGCACTGCCATCGCCCGTAGCATGCGCACCATCTGCACCAGGCGCTGCGTCTTGGCGTCGAATTGTGAGAGAAGGTATTCGCCGCTCTCCGGAGAAAGCCCGATCGCGGCACGCTCAATCTTTTTGGCCTGCTCCCACTCGTCGGGTTTGATCTCCTCGGGCAGGATACCCTTGGCGTGGGTCAGCCAGACCTGCTCGACCGGCTTCTTCAAGATCGCCATCAGGTCGTCTTGAAACGAGAAGCAGACGATCATCGAAATCAGCAATGTGATCACGATGCGCGTGACCATGACCCGCAGATCTTCGAGGTGATCCAGGAAAGGCTTTTCGTTATCCGGGTTCGCCTTGTCCCGCAGTTGGAAAACCTTCTTCAGCAAAAACATCGCCGGTGCGGCGGGATTCAAGGCGTGGCCCGGCCCGGTGGCAAGGGCTCATTCCCCATCGTTTGCCGGTTCCGTCATCCGGAAAGATTGCGGCTCTCCGCTGCGTCCCTGTCCAGTTCCGATGAAACCCGCCATTCTCCTCGCCCTCCTCCCGCTGGTCGCCTCGAGCGCCGAAGGCCCGTATCCCGTTGATCCTGCGTCCGCCCGCCAGGATGGCGTGCCAAAAGGGGTCACCAGCAAGCACACCTTTTCCGAAAGCAAGGTCTACCCTGGCACCGGGCGGACCTACTGGCTCCACGTCCCGGCCCAGTATGATCCGGCGAAACCGGCGTGCCTGATGGTTTTCCAAGACGGCGGCGGCTATGTGAACGAGGGCGGGGCGAACAAGGTGCCCATCGTTTTCGACAATCTCATCGCGAAAGGCGAGATGCCGGTGACCATCGGCCTGTTCGTCGATCCAGGCGTGGTGCCGGCACCGAACGGAGAGAGCCAGCCGCGTTTCAATCGCAGCTATGAGTATGATGCCTTCAGCGGGGACTACGCGCGCTTTTTGGTCGATGAGCTGATTCCGGTCGTCGCGAAGGATTATAAGATCAGTGAGAATCCCGACCACCGCGCGATCTGCGGTGCTTCTTCCGGCGGGATCGCGGCTTTCAATGTCGCGTGGCAGCGGCCGGATGCCTTCCGGCGCGTCTATTCGATGATCGGCACCTACGTCGGGCTGCGTGGCGGCGATGAATTCGCGACGCTGGTCCGCAAGACCGAGCCGAAGCCGCTGCGCGTCTTCCTGCAGGACGGCTCGAACGACCTGAACATCTACTGCGGCGACTGGTGGATGGAGAACCAGACCATGGAGCGCTCGCTGACTTTCTCCGGCTACGAGGTGAATCACGTCTGGGGCGAAGGCCCGCACTCGCATCAGCATGGTGGTGCGATCATGCCCGAGGCCCTGCGCTGGCTGTGGAAGGACTTCCCGAAGCCGGTGGCGGTGAACTACGACGCCTGCCGTAGCCGCGCGAAGGAGATGCTGGTCCCGGGCGAGGAGTGGCAGCTTGTTAGCCAGGGCCATGGTTTCACCGAAGGCCCGATCCCTGCGCCGGACGGTGGCATCTTCTTTACCGATATCCCGAAGAACATGATCCACCGCGTAGCTCCTGACGGCAGCGTGTCGGTCTTCCTCGAAAACACCCGCGGCACCAATGGTCTCGCTTTCGGCCCCGATGGCCGCTTGTATGGCTGTCGTGCCGGGAGTGGGGAGATTGTCTCTTGGGACATCGCCACCAAGGAGGAGAAGGTCCACGCCGCCGGTATCAAGGCGAATGACCTCGTCGTCGCCAATGACGGCGTCATCTACGCGACCGAGCCGGAGAAGAAGTCCGTGTGGGTCATCCGGCCGGGCGAGGAGAAGGTGCTCGGCACCAACCGCTGCAACGGCGTCAACGGCATCACCCTCACGCCCGACCAGAGCCGCGTGGAGATCGCCGATCCGAATGGCCGCTATGTCTGGTCCGCCTGTCGCGCGAAGGATGGCTCTCTAACAAACGTCCAGCCGTACCATCATCTCCACCTTCCTCCGGCCGATCCCGATCCGCGCAGCCGTGCCGATGGCTTGAAGGTCACCCGCGATGGCTGGCTGCTGGTGGCGACCGCGATGGGCATCCAGATCTGCGACCAGCCCGGTCGCGTGAACCTGATCCTGCCACCACCTCCCGGTGCCCGTATCCCATCGAACCTCTGCTTCGCCGGCCCGGACCTGAAGACGCTCTACATCACCGCGGGCGACAAGGTCTTCAAGCGCCAGACCAAGCTCACCGGCATCAAGGCATGGGAAAAGCCGGTGATGCCGCCGAAGCCGGGGTTGTGAGGGAACAGCCCGGATGCAATTGGGAGGTGATCGCTTCCGGGTGCCTCACCTTGTTAGACCACTATCTGCCTTTGATCGTCGATCATGTCCTCGGGTTGGTAGATGCCGACACCGCCACGCGTATCGATGAGCAGCCAGCCAGTGTCCGGCATCAGGGCATCGTAGGCAGCTTCAATCGAATGCTCCAGAATGCCGAAGCCCCGCACCTCGGAAAATGAAAATCCGGGTTGGCTTCTTTGGACGGCGCTCAGGGTGTTGTTGGGCAGGTCCTCGCGGAAACAATCACCGACGGTGTGATAAAGGTCAGCGAGGAATCGCTTCTGACCTTTTGGCCGCTGGATGAGGTCGCAATACCTCTCGGCCTTCCGTGGATCCAGAACGTGCCGAAGGAAATTATCGAGAGCCTCGGTCGCGTTCATTTTCTAGGCGCAACGAATGAATATCGAACAACACGCCCTCACAACGACGGCTTCCAGTCGGAGTCCGATGTCGTGGGCTGATCGAGATTGTCGTCGGCGAAGATGATCTCGCCTTTCAGGCTGCCGAGAATGTCCACACCGGCAATTTGGCAGATGCTTTCCAGAAGTCGAGGTGGTAAGGCCGAACTCCTCACAGCATCCGGCACGGCGTCATCCCGTTGCGGATCGACGCCCATGGTTCTTCCGTGGAGACGTCGCATGGGTCCTCGTCCTTTGCTTCGTCGTCCGGTAGCACGGCGGGCGAGAGGATGGCGTGGAAGACGAGCGTTTCAGGGAAAGGATTATAGGTCGCATGTACCACGCCGGCCGGGAGGTGGGCGATTTCGCCGGGGCCGAGGATGCGGTATTCATCGCCGACCCATTGCTCGGCGCGGCCTTCCACCACGTGGATGATTTCCTCGCGGTGCGGGTGACTGTGGAAGGGATGGCAATGCATCGGCAGCATCGTGGCGCGGACCATCAGCAGCTTTTCCGCGGCGACGAGGTCGGGCCGGCAGAGCCATTCGTTGTGCGTCCACGGGTTGGTTTCGCATTTAGTTTCGCCGGCTTGGATGAAGCGCTTGGGTGACTCGATCATATCGGATCTGCACTTTCGGGAGGGTGGGGGAAGTCGACAAGCTCGGGTAGCACAATTTCCCCTATCGAATATCCACATTTCGTGAACTTGCGAACCCGGTTCGCCCGGTTAGGGTAATGCGGCATGTTTGCCCCTGAAACCCAATTGAGCCGGCGTTCGGTGATTCGCGCCGACGTCAGCGATGACCGCGATTGGCTGAGCGGGAGTCCGGTGTGCGCCTTGCTGGCGCAGCACCACATCGCCCATGCAGGGATCCTGGAGGCCGAGCCGACGTTCGAGATGTCGCGGCCGGACCAGTCCGGGACCTTCATGCTCGCCTGTTTCGGCGGTAGCGGGTTGGTGAAGGCGGATGGCCAGTGGCGAAAGGTCACGGCGGGACAGGCGTGTCTGCTTCCGCCTTTCGTGACCAATGCGATGAAGACGACCGGCCGCGAGCGATGGCGGATGTGCTGGGTTCGCTACCTTGAATCGCGGGAGTCGAATCCCATCGTATCCGCGGCCTCGCCGGTGCTCGGCGCCTATGACCCGCAGCCGCTGCTGAATGCGATCCAAGGACTGCACGCCGAGTGCACCAGCGCGAATGCCCCGGCGATGCTCCACCTGTGGACGGAGCTCATCCATGGCTACGTGCTTCGCTTCGCCCAACCGCACCAGAGCGATGCCCGGCTGTGGAAGCTCTGGGACATGGTGGAAAAGTCGCTCGATCACGCGTGGTCGCTGGAGGAACTCGCGGCGCGCGCCTGCGTCTGCAAGGAGCACCTGCGCCGCCTCTGCCGCGATGAACTCGGCCGTAGCCCGATGCAGCACGTGACCTTTCTCCGGATGCAGACCGCGCGTCACCTGCTGTCCACCACGGATGAGAAGGTGGAGACGATCACAAGGATGGTGGGCTACTCGAACCCGCACACGTTTTCTAACACTTTCAAGAAATGGATCGGCTGGCGGCCGTCGGAGAACCGGCGGTGAAGTGAGGGTTCTCCGGGAGTGAATCACTGACAGCAGAACGTCTAGAAACTTGGCGACCCTGCCCGCGCGACACGTCAATTGCAGCCGAAACGCGAGGACCGAGTTCGCTGAAGCGGGTGGTTAAGCCGCGTTTTCACGGTGTCAATCTGACCGATGGACCTCCCGGGAACAGTTTCGATATGAGCGGATCAGGAAAGCCAAGCTCTACAAACCTCTGCATGGCCTCCTCGATCGCTGCCCTTGTTAGTGGTGCTGGTATCACTGCACATAGCTTCGGCCAAAACGGACTCCACTCGTCAACGCGAGCGTAGAGTCCAGGTTCCCGGGCCGCCCTGTCGCTGACACAGCACTCCAGCAGCGCAGCGTCTTCACCGAGAAGACACCAGCAGTCGGCGGTCCAAACGGCGCTGTCGGTCTCATCTGCGAATAAATGAACCGGGATATACGGCCACCCTCCAGAATGATGGTGATAAACGGCTTCTGGCGCGTAAGCCGCTCTCCGCTGGAAATCCGTAACTCGACTCTTGCGACGTTTCATCACCATGGGCACGTGACGCGGGTTCGCTGAGGCGCAAGGTTACGCCGCCTTCGTGTGGCCCTCACGATAATTTTTCCACCTCGTCTAGCATCATCAAATAATCGGGCCCGCCGCTCCACTTGCGAACGTACGGCGCCAGGAATGCCTGCCGGAAAAACGAGATGCTGAAGTAGTCGCGCCATATCTCGTGTGGCAGATTGTGGAATGCATCCGCAAGGTCCGATGCCTGCTCCCCGTGGCCGCTCGCCGCAAGCATCCGAATGTCAACGAAGGCGAGATGCAGCATGTCGCAGAGCTTTTTCTGCTGGACCTCATTTGGAGCTTTCGAGTCAGGGTGCATGGCGTGTGAAGCTCAGCGATGGCGGCCACGAGACGCGCCTATGTCGACTGGGACGGTCTGCCGCGGTTCGCAGCAGCGCGGGGTTGGGCGACTCGATCATATGTCGATGGGTCGCCAGTCGAAGAGAGCAGGAAGGCCGTCTCCTTGGTAGAATGCCCTGAACGCCTCGACCACGTCGGCCAATTGAATGAGATCACGGTGTTCTCCAGGGCTGACGTAGTCGTGCTTCTTTAGTTCGATCGGTTTCGATGAGCCGCCCGGATAGCCTGCACGATAGTGGATGTAGCCGTCGGGGGCTGTTGGGGTGAATATGCGCCATTCCAAATGGCAGCCATTGAAGCCGCGTAGCGTCTGGACGTAGGAGTAGTCTGGTGCCGCCAGGCAACAGAAGCTGTTGCCATGGCCTGGGTCCAACTCGTGGACGACTTGATTGACGAGCTGCCAAGGTGGATTGTCGCAGTGCAGTCCAGCCTCATTCTTGAGGATGAGTCCTGCGGAGGTAACCCAGGGCACCGCTTTTGGCTTTGGTAGTTCGGCAGTTTTCACGGGACGCGCCGGTGGCAGGTGCCTTTCCGGGATTTCATGAGAAGAAGGTACGAGTGCCAAGGGCCCGGCGGCAAGGAAGCTTTGCGGCGGGCAATCTGTTCAAGGGAACTCATTGGCGGTTCTCCTGGATGGAAGCCGGGATTCACGCGGAGCCGGATTGGCCGCTGCGGGCCTACGGAAAACCGCTGGTGAAATCCACAATCCCGTATCGCGTTTGCTGCGCGAGCTAGAACCGGCTTTGTTCCCGTAGTAGTGGAGACGACCAACCCATGAGAGCGACCCTTGCCGCGATTCTTTGTACCGCTTGGATGACTGCCACCCAAGCGGCTCCGCCTCCGATGTTCGTGCAGGAGGGCGTGGTCGAGGGCGCGCCTTCGCAGGCTGGCTTCCCGACGGCTGCGGACTTGGCGAAGGCGAAGGTGATCCTGCTCGGTGCCGGTGAGCGCTGGACCGATGACCAGCGAAAGTCGATCGAGGGCTATGTGGAGAAGGGCGGGGGCGTGGTGCTGGTGCACGATGCGATCACGGCTTCAGGCTGGGTGAAGGGTGAGGCGAACCGCTGGTCGGGGACCGTGCCGTTGTTCTTCACGCCGCCCGGGCGCGAGCATCCGCTGACGAAGGGGATCTCGAACTTCGACATCGAGGATGAGATGATCCACGGCCTCGAAGTTGCGGCCGGCGATCACGTGCTCACGACGACTTGGTCGCCGAACCGCAAGCACATGAAGGGCACGGTGCCGCAGCCCTACGTCTATGGCGTCTCCCCGGTCGTGTGGACCGAGGCTCGTGGCAAGGGACGCGTGGTGTATTTCGTTCCCGGAAAGCGGCCCGAGACGCGCGCGCATCCCGCGATCCGCACCATGATGCGTCGCTCGCTGCTGTGGGCGGCCGGGCAGGAGAAGGTGGATGAGCTTTCCATCAAGGACGACCTTGCAGCGTTGATCTATCCACCGGGTGGCCCGCTTTCTCCGCAGAAGGCGATCGAGAGCTTGAAGGTGCATCCCGAGTTCACCGCCGAGTTGGTCGCGGCCGAGCCGCTCCTCTCGAAGCCGCTCAATCTTGACTGGGACGACAGGGGGCGGCTGTGGGTTGTCGAAAGCGTCGAGTATCCGGAAGGCAAGCGGGGTGGGGGACCGGAGTCGATGCACACGCTGTGGCAACGCGAGACGAATCTGGGCAAGCCTGAGCCGGTGGAGCGCCCGGGCCGCGACAGCGTCTCGTGGTTCGAGGACAAGGACGGCGATGGGGTGATGGACACGAAGCACGTCTTCGCCAGCGACCTCGACATGGCGACGAGCTCCTGCTTCTACAAGGACGGCGTGATCGTCGCGCAGCCGCCGCACATCCTTTTCCTCCGCGACACGGACAAGGACGGCAAGGCGGACAAGCGCGAGACGCTCTACACCGGCCTAGGGACCTTCGATACCCACTCGGTGCTCAATAACCTGCGCTGGGGCCTGGACGGCTGGGTTTACGCGACGCACGGCTATTCGTCGTCCACCAAGGTCACATCGGGCGATGGCAAGACGGACTTTGGAGGGATTGGTTCCGGGATCATCCGCTTCAAGCCGGATGGATCGAAGATCGAGATGGTCAGCGCGAAGAGCGGGAATTGCTGGGGCGTGGATATCACGGCGGATGGCGAGATGTTCTTCACCCAGCCGACCTCCGGCGACTTGGTCATGCACGTGCCGGTCACCGATCGACTGATGGCTGAGGGCGGCATGGGCAATGAGCCCTCGTGGCAAGTGATGGTCCACCTGCGGCCGGTGAAGCCGCTGATGTCGTGGGAGGAGATTGTGGAGAACCAGCCAAACGACGTGATCGGCTCCTACACCGCCGCCTGCGGCTGTGCGGTCTATGAAGGCGGTGCGTGGCCGGATGCGTGGACGCGCGGCTACCTCACCTGCGAACCTACGGTGCACATCGTACATCACGAGGCGCTTTCGCCGGATGGTGTGACCTACAAGGCGGAGATGGTGCGCGACGAGGAATTCTCGGCGACGCGCGATTTCTGGAGCCGGCAGATCGACACGCGGGTGGGGCCCGATGGTCAGCTTTATGTGATCGACTTCTACAATCAGGCGATCCTTCACAACGACCCGCGGGGGCCGATCCACTTGTGGAATCACCAGGCCGCACGGCCCGACCGTGACCACTTCTTCGGGCGCATCCAGCGCTACGCGCACAAGCAGTCGAAGCCGCTGCCGAAGGCTGACCTGACCACGCCTGACGGACGTATTGCTGCATTGGGCCACCCGAATCGCGAGGTGCGTTTTCGTGCGCAACGCTTGATCGAGGAAGGCGACGTGAAGGCGGCTGCGGCGAAGCTGGCCGGTGCGAAGGGCGTGGCGAAGATTCACTCGCTGTGGATTCGCGCGGCGGCTGGTGTGCTGGAAGAGGACGAACTCATCGCTGCTTTGGACGATGCTGACATGAGTATTCGAGTGACTGCCGGTCGTGTGATCGGGACGCATCCGCGCCTCGCCACGGCCAAGGTTGTGAGCGCCATCGGTGCGCGGCTTGCCAAGGAAAAGGAGCCGCGTGTGCGCCTGCAGTGGCTGGCCGGGTTGCCCGGTGATGCCGTGCTTTCTGCGGAGGCGCTTGCCTCGATCCCCACGGATGACCGCTGGACGCTCGCGGCAGTGGCGCGGTTGTCGAAGCGCGATCCGGCAGCGGTGCTTGCGAAGGCGCTGGCTTCACCGGATGCGGCGAAGCGTGGCGGCTTGGTGCGCTTGCTCTTCGATGCCGGGCGCAAGGACGCCGATCAGCTTGCCGGCATGCTGGCCGCCTTGGAGGGCTCCGAGGAGATGGCGGTGGCGTGCTTGAACTCGCTCTATCAGGGTGAGCTGCCGCGCAGCGCGCACTTGGATGAGGCCTTGGGCGAACTCGCCACCAAGGGCACTCCGAAGGTTCGTGCCGCTGCATTGCCGCTGGCTGCGAAGGGATGGAAGGCCGATCAACTTGAGCGCGCGGTGGCAGAACTCTTGAAGGTCGCAGGATCGGATGAGCAGGTGCTCGTTTCCCTCAGTGGCCTGCCGAGCTACTCAAAGGACCTCGCCGTCGCGCTGGCAGGCGGTGCCACGAAGTCCGGTTCAGTCCGTGATGCCATCGCCGGGAATGGTTCGCCTGATGCCGCAAAGCTGCTGATTGCTGCGCTGCCATCGCTCGGTGCGCAGGAGCGGGCGAAGGTGCTGGAGTCGTTGTTAGGAAAGCCGGAGTCTGCCATCGGCTTGATCGATGCGATGGAGCGCGGCGATCTCACGCTGGCGGTGGTGGGCACTACGGTCCTGCCGCGATTGGCCGATCACCCGGATGCGAAGGTCAAGGAGCATGCCGCGCCCTTGTTGAAAAAGCTTCGGGGGGCGAACGAGGCGAAGGATGCCATCATTGCGCGGCTCTTGCCGGAGGTCAGCAAGCCCGGCAATGCCGAGGTGGGGAAAGCGCTCTATGCCTCCTGTGCTTCCTGCCACAAGTACCGCGACGAAGGTGCGCTCATCGGCCCGGTGCTCGAAGGCATGGGCGTTCATGGCATCGAGACGCTCCTGACCCACATCGTTGATCCGAACCGCGAGGTGGAGCCGAGCTATCATGTCTGGAACATCACGACCACGGATGGGCGCTCGGTGTCCGGTTTTGTCAGTCGCGAGACGGCTGGCAGCCTCTTCGTGAAGAATGCCGCAGGCGAAACGGAAGTGCCGCGGGACAGCATCGCCAACCGGGTGAACACCGGCAAATCGCTGATGCCGGAAGGCTTCGAAGGCATCGGCGCGGAAGCCTTGCGCGACCTGGTGGCCTACCTTCGATCGGGCGAGCAGCGCTTCCACACCGTGTCCTTTGGAAAGGCGGCCACGGCTGATGGGAGCCGCGGGGTTTATCTTTCCGTCGATACGCCGGGTGATCGCGTCGGCATCAAGCGCTACGGCCTGGTCGAGGAACGCGGCGTGCCCTTCCAGCTTTCGGATCCCGTGACCACGCCTGGTGGGAAGAACGTCATCGTGCTGAAGGGTGGCATGGACGACCGCGCAGTGAGTCGGACGATGCCGGAGCGTGTGGAAATTCCGGTGAATGCCGCGGCCGGTCGCCTGCACCTGTTAGGCGCTGTCGCCGGTTGGGGTTTCCCGGTGATGCGCGAGAAGGATCCGCTCGTCACCATTGCCGTGCACTATGTCGGAGGCGGGGTGGAAGAAATTGTTCTGCGCAATGGTGTCGAGTTCGCCGACCATGCGGGGCGCATCGATGTCCCCGGCTCGGCCTGGGCTGACCTCGTGAGCCATGGCCAAATCCGCTACCTGTGGCGCGACTTGAAAAAGAAGGACGGCGTGATCGAGAAGCTCGTGCTGACCAGCGGCAACAAAGTCGCGGCGCCGATGATCGCCGCGATCACGCTTGAGTCCGCTGCCAGCGACGGGAAACTCGCAGCGCCGCCAGCCGAAGGAGGTCCGGACGAACAAACGGCCGACTCCTTGCCCGATACCAAGGACAAGGTGCGCGTGCTGCTTGCCGGCGGGGGTGGCTCGCATGATTTCTCCGCGTGGTACAATCGCGAGGACCAGGCCATCCTCCGCGAAGCAGGCTTTGCCACGCTCTACACCTCGGACCCGCGCAAGGCGGCCGAGGAATTGGCCAGCACGGACGTCTTCCTCTTCAGCTCGAATGATCCCGCCTACGTGAAGAGCCCGGAGTTCCAGCGCGCCTTCGGCTCCTATGTGGCAGGCGGCGGAGGCCTGGTGCTGCTCCATCCCGCGACGTGGTATAACTTCGCCGATTGGTCGGCCTTCAACACGACCTTCGTCGGCGGAGGTGCCAAGGCGCATGACCCGCTCGGCGAATTCGGTCTCACCGTCATCAAGCCGGACCATCCCGTGGTGGCCGGCTTGCAACGCGAGTTCAAGCTGCGCGACGAACTCTATCAGGTGACCCTCGATCCCGGCGTGAAGACGCAAGTGCTCATCGAGACCTCTGTCTCCGGCCAGACTGGCAAGAAGCATCCGTCCGTGTGGATCGTCGAGCACCCGAAGTCGCGCATCGCTTGCATCGCGCCGGGTCATGATGGAGCCGCGCACAGCGAAGCGAACTTCCGCAAGTTGCTGGCGAATGCGGTGAAGTGGGCGGGCGGGAAGTGATCCTGGGAATGGCAATTTGAAGACCGGCCGAGAGGGAGCGTAATCGACTCCCCTCGGCCGGTTTCGCTTGCTGCCCTTATCAAAGGACGGGCGTTGCTGGTAAGATTCACGAGGCCGAACAAGTCGCGGGAGGAGAACTGAAAGTTCGGCGACTGCCACCTTACGTGTGAACCTTTTCAAAGAAGTTCGTCCTTCGCTCCGGCGGCAACGACTGATTCCCGGAGTCAGGCTGAGCGAATTGTGATGGCTCTGTGAAAAATTGGCGGGAGACGGTTTTTGGCGAGCGTCCGCCTGTGGATTGAGGGATGGTGGTGCGATTCCTTTGAAAGGGTCGTATCATTCCACCTCCTCCTGAACCCATGAAGGCCTCAATGCTCCCTACGGTGTTTCTATTCACGGCAATCATTGCGTGCTCTTCCAAGAAGCCGGCGCAGGTGGGGGATGAGACGGATCACCGGCTTGTGTTCCCCGCATCGGCCAAGAACATTCAGAACCGCGGCGATTCCACGAATTGGAAACCGGATCGGGGGATCGCAACCCTGCTGGATATGGACCGAGGAGATTTTGGTGCCTTTGAGGCTCAGCTCAAGGTCACCGACCGGCGAGCGCCAGTGAAGGGCCATGGCGATCCATTGGTGAATGGCTGGAATGTCTGGCCGCAGGACGCGAAATCCTTCGTGCCTGGCAACGAGGTTTATGGCGGGTTCAAGAAGACGTGGACGACCGCTCCTGTGCCTGAAGAAATGCTCAGCTGTCAGTCGACCGCCGGAGACCGGTAGCATGTCGAAGTGTGGGACCTGCCGGAGAACCGGGTATTGCTGAAACTGTTCACGGACTGGAACTGAGGCGATATCCGCACGGCTTGATGAAGGGTTCCATCAAGCCGTGAGATCTAGCGAAGACTATTCCTTCCGCTTCAGCAGCGGGAAGAGGATCACGTCGCGGATCGTCGGGGCGCCGGTGAGCATCATGATGAGGCGGTCGATGCCGATGCCGATGCCGCCGGCGGGGGGCATGCCGTGCTCGAGGGTTTCGATGAAGTCGTAGTCGACCTTCTGTTCTTCCTCGCCGCCGGCCTGGTGTTCCAGGCGGTCGCGCTGGACGTCGGGGTCATTGAGCTCGGAGTAGCCGGGGCTGATTTCCTGGCCGTTGATGATGAGCTCATAGACTTCCACGGTCTTGCCGCCGTGGGTGACCTTGGCGAGCGGGACGAGTTCGCTGGAGACGCGGGTGACGAAGCACGGATCGAAGCTGTGTTCCTCGACCTTCTTCTCGAAGACCTGCTGGATGACCTCGTGGTCCTCCATGTTCTCGGAGATCTGCACGCCGAGTTCCTCGCAACGCTCGCGGCGTTGCTCGGCGGTGATGGTGAAGAAATCGGCACCGGCAGCTTCGGCGATCAGGTCGTGGTAGTTCGCGCGCTTCCACGGGCGCTCGAGGTTGATGGTGCGGGTGACGTTGCCCTCGTCGTCCTTGTGCTCGATCTTGAGGGTGCCGCAGAACTTTTCGGCGAGGCCGCACACGAGCTCCTCGACGAGATCGGCCATGATCTCGAAGTCGGCGAAGGCCTGATAGGCCTCCAGCATGGTGAACTCCGGATTGTGGCGGCGCGAGATGCCTTCGTTGCGGAAGTTGCGATTGAGTTCGAAGACCTTGGTGAAACCACCGACCAGCAGGCGCTTGAGGAACAGCTCGGGCGCGATGCGCATGGTGAGCGGCATGCCGAGCGCATTGTGGTAGGTCTCGAAAGGACGAGCGGCGGCACCGCCGGGGATGTCCTGAAGCATGGGCGTCTCGACTTCGAGATAACCGCGCTGGTGGAAGAAGCTGCGGATCTCGGCGACCATGCGGCTGCGGGTGACGAAGATGGCGGCGCTTTCCTCATTCGACATCAGGTCGAGGTGGCGCTTGCGATACTTGATCTCGCGGTCGGCCACGCCGTGCCACTTGTCGGGCATCGGGCGCAGCGACTTCGAGAGCACGGTGAACTTCGCGACCTTCACGGTCGGCTCGCCGGTGCGGGTGAGGAAGGTTTCGCCCTCGATGCCGAGCCAGTCGCCGCGCTCGAGGCACTCGAAGATGGCGAGGTTTTCGGGCGAGAGTTCCTTCACGGAGATGAAGCCCTGGACCTGCCCGTGGACGTCGCCAACGTGGAAGAAGCAGGACTTGCCCATGTTTCGCCAGCCATTGATGCGGCCGGCGACCTTCACCTGCAGGCCTTCGGCGAAATTCTCGCGGAGGCCGACAGGCGTGTGGGTGGTCTCGAAAGCCGCGCCGAAGGGGTCGACGCCCAGCTCGCGCAGTTTGCCGAGCTTCTCACGGCGGACGGCGATGAGTTCGGCTTCGGTGGACTGGGGCTGAGTGGCTTCGGACATGTCGGGGCCGGGATTAAGGCCCCCGGCGTCCGGTGGCAAGTGGCAAGGGATTGGAAAAGAGAGGGGCGCGTTTGAAAAACCTCTGGTTCATGGGCGGCGATCCCATTGTAATCTATCAATGCATATTGCAGTTCGATTATAATTTACCTCGACCGGTTGGTGCGGCGCTTCATAAGGATGCCCGCCATGCACGCGCTCTCCGCTTCCTTCTTCCTCCAGATGGCCGTCATCCTGGTGGTCTGCCGCTTGGTCGGGATCCTTGCGAAGAAGGTCGGGCAACCTCAGGTCGTCGGGGAGATGATCGCCGGTGTGCTGATCGGGCCGTCGCTGCTGGGCTATTTCTGGCCGGACACGATGAAGGCGATCTTCACGCCCGAGTCGCGCGGCATCCTCTACGCCGGTGCCCAGCTCGGGGTGGGGCTTTACATGTTTCTCGTCGGCCTGGAGTTCAATACCGGGCACTTCCGCTCGCGTGCCCGTAGCGCCGCCTGCGTGTCGATTGCCGGGATGGTGGTTCCTTTCATCCTTGGCGCGTTGCTGGTGCTGTGGCTCCAGCATGTGCCCGGCATTTTCACGCCAAAGGTCCGCTATTTTGAAGGCGCGCTCTTCCTCGGTGCCGCAATCGCCATCACCGCCTTCCCGATGCTGGCCCGCATCATTTCCGAGCGCGGGCTCTCCGGCACTTCGCTCGGCACGCTCGCGCTGGCCGCGGGTGCGATTGACGATGCCGCCGCGTGGTGCGTGCTGGCAATCGTGCTGGCGACCTTCGGCGCTTCGCAGCCGCTGGTGATCGGCGGGATGTCGATCGGCGCGGAGGTGGTGGCGATCGGCGGCTCCGCCCTCTATGGTATCCTGGCGCTCACCGTGGGCCGGAAATGGCTGTCTGCACTCGGGCGCGCCGCGGAGCGCAAGGGCGAGGTCACGCAGCCGATGATGGCCATCGTACTCGCGCTCTTCTGCCTTGCCGCGTGGTACACGGATGTGATCGGGGTTCACGCGGTGTTCGGCGGCTTCATCCTCGGGATCGCGATGCCGCGCGGTGCCTTTGCCGACGACATCCGCAAGAAGATCGAGCCCTTCGCCGTGGTCTTCCTGCTGCCGATGTTCTTCACTTTCTCCGGCCTCAACACGAAGCTCAACGTGCTGATCGATCCGAAGCTCATGCTGATTGGGGTGGTCATCCTGCTGGCCTCGGTGCTTGGCAAGGGGATCGCCTGCTGGGCCGCTGCCCGTCTCACTGGCGAGGACAACGCGACCGCCATGGCGGTGGGCACGCTCATGAATGCCCGCGGCCTGATGGAGCTGATCATCATCAACATCGGCCTCCAGCGCGGCATCATCGGCGAGGCTTTGTTCTCGATCCTGGTGGTGATGGCGATCGTCACCACGCTGATGGCATCGCCGGTCTTCGAGTTGGTCTATGGGAGGAAGAAGAAGCCCGTCGAAATGCCGGCGGGAGTGGCGGGTGCGTGAGAGTCCGTCTCCGGATTCGGTCTCGGTCGCTGTCGACAGATCAACTGTGACAGTATCCGAAACATTGGGGCTCCCCGGACGTTCCTCTCCCATGCCCTCGCGGATTCTCCTCTTCCTCTTCCTCTTCCTCTTCGCCGCCGCTCTGCCGCTTGTCGCGCAGTTCCGGCCGGATGAGCCCTACCCGCGCATCCACGATCCCTCCACGGTGGTGACGGAGAAGGGCGATGCCTGGTGCCTCTCCACCGGGAATGGCGTACTGCTGCTGCGCCGGGAACAGGACGGCCGCTGGAAGCGCGAGGCACCGCTCTTCCGCGAGTATCCCGCCTGGCACAAGACGGAGGTGCCGGAGAACAAGGGTCACCTGTGGGCGCCGGACATCGTCCGCATCAAGGACAAGTGGTTCATCTACTACTCGGTCTCCAGCTTCGGCTCGAATCACTCTGCGATCGGCCTACTCACCGGCAAGACGCTCGATCCGAAGTCGAAGGACTATGGCTGGAAGGACGAGGGCGTGGTGATCCGCTCGCGAAGGCCGGATCGCTTCAATGCGATCGATCCCGCGGTCATCCTCGATGGCGGCAAGCTGTGGATGAGCTACGGTTCATTCTGGGAAGGGATCTTTCTCATCGAGCTCAATCCTGAAACCGGACTGCGGAAGAACGACGATGCTCCGCTCAAGCTCGCGATGTATCCCGAGATCGAGGCGCCCTTCATCCATAAGCACGAAGGCTGGTACTATCTCTTCGTGAATTGGGGGAAATGCTGCCGTGGCGTGGACAGCACCTATGAGATCCGTGTGGGCCGCAGCAAGAAGATCACCGGCCCCTATCTCGACAAGGATGGCACCGACATGAAGGACGGCGGCGGCTCGCCCTTCCTCGCGACGCAGGGCCGCTTCATCGGGCCGGGCCATGCCTCGATCTTCCGTGAGGAGGGCAAGGAGTGGCTGGTTCACCACTACTACGACAAGGACCGTAGAGGGCGCTCGGATTTGCGGATGCTGCCGCTTGCGTGGAAGGACGGCTGGCCGGTAGTGGAGTGAATCTAACGCCTCCTGCGGCAAGCCGCTGCCGTGGCGGCGAGCAGTATCAGCAGCGATGTGGAGGGCTCGGGAACGCCGGGCACTTGCGGAACAGAGTCGGCATCGACCGGCTTGAGCCCGTGCTGTTCATACTGCTCGATCGTTTCCAGCACGACCGCGCCGGAAACGCGGGTGACGAGTTGGTAGCGGGCAGCCAGCGCGGGACGATCGGTTTCGGGGACTTCGGAGAGAGTAGAGTCGATCGACTCCATCGCCCACTGGCGGGCGAGGTGATCCCAGACCGGCGCGCCGAGGCCTTCGGGGGGCGTTGCGCTGCGCCGCCAGTGCGAGGCGGGCTCATCGCGCTCGATGGCAAGCGTGTCGAGGAAGGCTGCGAGGTCCTCGAGAGGATTCAGCAGGGCGGGGCCGCGGCGCATCGCTCCGCTGCTTTGAAGTGCTTCCGCCAAGCGGTTCGGTCCCGGTGATGCCATGACCTCATGGATCACTGGGATGCGGGTGCCGCGCTCGATCAATTGGAGCAATGCTTCTGTCTGTGCAAGGCCAACGGCTTGCGGGCCATGGATCCACACGATGTCACCGGCCTCGCCGGACTTGGCGCGGCGGACGGCCTCGCGCAGGGCGGGTTCATTGTCGCGGCCGCCGCTGAAACGTTGGTCGTGGAGGTCCCTCACGGTGACCGGGCTCACGCCATCATCTGCCAGGAGGATGTCGGCATTCCGTCCGCTCAAGGCCTGGAGCAACCACGGCTTCGCCTCATCCATCGAAGCCGAGCCATCGATCACGACCAGCAGCTTGCCCTCGGGCTTGCGGTGAAATTTCTTCGGCTCGCGCACCAGATAGCGCTCGAAGGCGGGCGCGAACTTGTCCTCGCACCATACGGCGGGGGCCTCGCCGGAATCGGCGGTGGCTTTCACGGCGAGAAGGCTGTTGCCAATGGTCGCCGCCGGCAGCGTGAGGGCCATCGAGCGGCCGGGGCCATCTGCCGCGGCGGTGCGTTTCTCCGCTCCCTGCTCTAACAGATCGAACGTGCCTTCGCTCTGCATCCAGACCGCGTGTTCGAGACCGTCCTTCAGGCCGAAGTTGCGTTCGAGGATGCGCGGCATTTCCCATAGGTCACCATCGAGCGGCGCGGTGATGCCAAAGCGGATCTTCATGTCGCCGCCTGCCGGCACCGGGAAGCACTGCACCATCACGGTGTCGGGGCCACACATGGTGACGAGGACGGGATCGCGCCGCTGCACCACCGCAACCGCCTTGTAGGCGGCTTTCACTTTCGAAACCGCGTTGAAGGCGGCTTCGCGCGGTTCGCCATTAACCCACAGCGTGAGGCGGGACACGCGTCCGCCGCGCGGCAGCAACACCTGGCAGCGCGCCTCCTGTGCATTCTGGGCGCGATTGTGAAACACCATCGTCCACTCGCCGTAGCCGAGCCGCGACCGTGGGTCGACATGGCCATCGAAGCGGGACTCGGAGAGGTCGAGGTTCTTCAATCGCAGGGCGACATCGTCGCCCCCGACATGTTCGTCGAATTCCCACTCGCGGTCTCCGTCGACCCGGGACCTGCGGGCGAATCCCGTCTCACTCACGGCCCGCGGCGGCTTCACGCTGGTGAACGGCTTGCCGGTGACGCGGAAGAAGACATCGCGAACCTTCGCGGTATCGAGATTGGAGGATGCCGATCCTCCCAGCGTCGCGGCTTGAAGCCACCCGTGTGCCATCCAGCCGACGATATCGGTGGTGCGTCCCATTTCGCCGTTGCGTTCATAGCAGGCACGCAGCAGCGCCCGGGATGAATGGAATGCGCGCAATCTCTGCACCGCGGCTTCCCGGTCTGCACCGTTGCCGGTGGCGGCTTCCAACTGTGACCGAGTCCACAGCGACGGGCCTTCTAGCGCCATCAGCGCCACCAGTGCCGTGGCAAGGCCAGCCTTCCAACCGCGTCGATAACGCGGAACGTCCGGCGATTCCTTGCCAACCTGGCGACCGATTCGCCATGTCCACAACCCAGCGAAGACCGGCGTGAGGGAAAGCAGGCCCATGCCGATATAGATTAGCGCGAACGCTGACAGATGGATCAGCGGTAAGAAAAGCAGTCCATAGAATACGGCGACGATCACCGCAAGGCCGGCGGCGAAGCCCTTCGTGGGCTCCTTGGCGCCCGGTGCTCCCTTCAAGAACCATGCATTGATCGCCGGTACTAGCAGGATCAGCAGCGCATGCCACCATGTCGGCACTGGATCAAAGAACACGCCGCCACAGAATGACGTGAGGATTTCCACCAGCACCACGATGACCGGCATCACCACTCCCCAAGACCACGCCCACATCGGATTCAGGGGCCGCTTTGATTGGCCCGACCATGGCTCGGGAGCCGGCCGATAGCCTGCATCGAGTCGTCCGAGGATGCCTTCCAATTGCATCAGGCCGATGTTTCCGGAGGCTTCCCTCTCGGCTTCCTCATGGATGTGGCGGCGCAGGTCTGATTTGAGTTCGTCCGCCTCTTCATCGTCGAAGCCTTCGCGGCGGGCGCGCTCGTCGAGGTATTCGGCCAGACGTTTCTCGGCTTGGGTAGTCCACGTTTTCATGGCGGGGAGAAGTCAATTGCGGCGGGGAATTGCCGGTTTTTTCGGAAGTTCGGATGAAGGCACGGTGAAATCGGGGAGACCTCGCACGCCCTTGGCCATCTCTTGGAAATAGGCCTGCATCTCCTCGCCAAGCATCTTCCCGGCGGGCGTCAGCCGGTAGTACTTGCGGGCAGGACCTTCGCTGGATTCTTCCAGGCGGGTGGTCACCAGGCCCTGTTTCTTCAGGCGCGAGAGCAGGGGATAGATCGATCCTTCCGCGACGCCGATGCCTGGAATGGCGACCAGCGTTTTGACCAGCGCGTAGCCATAGCATTCACCACCGGCCAGTGCCTTGAGGATGCACAGGTCGAGCACGCCCTTGCGCATCTGGACGGTCCAGTTCTCGAAAAGCTCGTTGGGATCGACTTCGCTCATGGCTCGTCTTTCATGCCCTCCGGCAGGAAGGGAGGGCGCTCGCTCTTCTCGCCCTTGCTCAGGTCAAAGGTGCGCTCGACCTTGTCACCGCCGGTCATTTCAAGAACCGAGCCGTCCTCGCTGAGGCGGACCGAACAGTGCTCCCAGTGGAGGGCCTCGTGATCGACATAGTAGGCCTGCCAGCTCCCGCCGGGCGCGCGGGTGTGGAGTCGCACGGTGTAGGGCTCGCTCCAGCTATCCCAGCCGTTCCATTCCTGGGTCACGACATACCGGACGCCTTGTGGCGAGGCACCGTGCGCCACCACTCCGCCCTGATCGGGCTGGATGACGAAGCCGATAAAGAGCGCGATGATCAGAGCTGCTGCTTCCATGGCCGGAAAAGAGTTTCCGGACAGGTAGCGTGCATCGCAAGGTAGTGGCAAGCCAAATCGTCACCGGCCGAGGGCGGCAGCGCTCAGTGGTTGTGGCCGTGCTCGGCCGCGCCGAGATTCAGCACGAACTGGAGCCACACCGTGTGCTCGTCCGCATAGCCGCCGAGCCGGTCGTAGGTGTATTGCAGGCGAGTATGGACGTCGGCGTTCTCCGCGAGATGAAACGCGCGCCCAATATTGGCGGCGGCACGCCAGCGGCGTTCGTTGCCCGACATGCGGTTGCCCGAAGCCCATTCGATCCTCGCGCCGAGCGTCCAGTCCTCGGTGAACTCGATGCCGCTGGCGGCGTAGATGCCGAGCTCATCGTAGTCGCCCTTGATGCCTGCGGCATCGCGCGCCTCGACGGCCCGATAGAACGCCTCGCCACGCCACCACACTGGGCGACCACCGGCTTCGCACTCGCCGAAGACATCCGCACCGGCTGTCCAAGTGGTCCGGCCGAAGCCGTTCTCGCCGGCGGCTAAGGACAGGCCTGCCCGCTCGATCACCTTCAGCCCCGGCTTCGTTTCCAAGCGGCCGAAGAAGAAGCCGTCGTCGAGGTAGGCTTCCTCGGCATCGTAGGTGCCGCCGTTGCCGGCAAATCCGTGGCCATGGTGGTGGTGATGCTCACCTTCTTCTTCCTCCTCTTCCTCGTGGTGCTCGCCCGCGTGCTCGACCGCTTCCAAGTACGCCTCACGTCGTAGTTCGCGGGTCGCGCCGTGCTCATGATCACGTGTCTGGCCGTAGCCGAAGCGGAGCAGCCAGCGCTCGTCGGTGCCGGGCAACGGCCAGGAGAGCTCGGTGCCTAGCACGACCAGCCCTTCTTCGCCGAGCAGGCGGATCATCGAGATCGGCGGCTCCACGAACTGGCGGTCGTGCAGGTGCAGCGTGTTCTCATGGCCGAAGGGCGCGAAGAATTGCCCGCCGCGGAAGACCCCCTCGCCCGGCAATTCGACGGTGGCATAGCCTTCCTCCCACTCGCTGCCCCAGCCGTCGAAGCGATCCCAAAACACGTTGTGGTTCGCATGCACCGACACCCGCTCGCCGAACTCCATCACGCCACCGAGTTCGATGCCCTGGAGATTGAAGCCATCATCGATTGGCGCGTGGCTGCCACGGATCAGTCCGAGGTTTTTCTCGGAGGTCGATCCACCGATGGCCATCGCGGCATTCAGGTGGGGGTGGAAGTGGAACCAATCGTTCTTGTCCTCTTCCTTTTCCAAATGCGGATGATGCGGACTGCCCGGCAAGTGGCCGGGGTGTCCGTGATCGTGATCATGATGCTGATGGCCGGAATGCGAGTCACCATCGGCGAGCAGAAGGGCAGGGCAAAGCAGGAGGGCGGCGGCGCGATTCATTGATGCGAGAAAGAAACTGCTGCATGAAAAGTGCAATAATAATATTGCACTTGGTTTGCGTTTTGTGGATTCGTCGGATGTGGCCGCCCTCCGCCACGAACTCTTCGCAAAGCCACCTTCACGACCCATGTCCACCTCGAGTCCATCGCCCTCCTTCGACAAGGACCACGCCGCTGCCTATGACCAGCGATTCGCCAAGCTGGATCCCATGCGGGATGCGCTGCACTCGCGCGCCCGCTGTGTGTGGGTGCGGGTACGGGGGCTGAGCTGTTAGCCTTGGCCGCCAGGTTTCCCGGCTGGCGATTCACCGCGGTCGAACCCTCGGGTGCCATGCTCGATCACTGCCGGAAGAAAGCGACCGAAGCGGGGATTGTGGATCGTTGCGAGTGTCATGAGGGCTATCTCGACTCGCTGGTCGGATAGCTCAGGACGGGATCAATCCACCTCTTGCGGGAGGGCGCTCTTCAGCACCTGCGCTTTCTAACAAGTCAGTCCCTTGCCGGGGCGGCAGGCAGGAACAGCACCACGAACTGGGCGATGGAAGTCAGGATGATCAGGCCCACCCGCATCGTGGCGTCCTCCGCGGGGACTTTCACAAAGCAGTAGAGGTAGAAGCCGAACACCAGCGCGACGACCGGCCCGGCCATCGCGCGGGCGGCGGAGAGCTTTCCGCAGCGGAGGAGGAAAGCCCCGGCCATGACGATCAATCCGGTGACCAGGCAAAACCACAATGCGTTGGGCTTGTAGGCGCGTTCTTCGATGCAGCGCTGCAGACCGGTCCAGATGAGGTGCAGCGAATAGAAGACCGTGAGCAGCCAGCGGTAGTCAGGGGAGAAGGGCACGGTCCTCATTTACGACGATTCTGTTGCCTCTGGTCCTGCTGTCGAGGAAGTCATGGATTAGCGGTGAATTGCCATAGTGTGCGACATGGTAAATGAGAATGGGTCGCAATTCGTTGAAATCCTAGGACTTGAGACTGTTTCTCAAGTCATTCTTAGGTTGCGCGGGAGAAATCCCGGCAGCATGTTAGGGCGAATCTTTCAACCAACCTACCGATCTTATGAATACGAAAACGGCAACCCGCGCCTGCCAGGCCTGCGCTTTCTGGAACAAGCTTGAAGACGATGCTGGCGAGTGCCGCCGCCATGCACCCCAAACCGTCGCCTTCGAGGTCGATGAAGAGGTGAAGTTCGAGTCGATGTTCCCCGTGACCGCCGGTGACGACTGGTGCGGCGACTTTCAAAAGGCTGATTGAAATGGCCGAATGACTTCGGTCATGTGCAAAGCCCTGTCCTTCGCGGGACGGGGCTTTTTCTTGTACCGCGCGATGCCCTTCGTCTTTCCTGCGGCCTGTTGATTGGCAACGACGGGCGCAAGTTCCGCAAGCGGCCGCGAGCGCGGTGGGGGGAGGGGGGGTATCCTCCGGGCATGTTCTGCTCATGGAGAAGAAGCCCCTCGGCCCCGTGCTCGTGTGCGTTCCAACTGCGCGGGCCGCTGCCCGAGCTGCTCAATCATCTTTGCTGTCTTGGAAAGACCACGCTTGTCCTGCGGCAGCAGGGGCTGAGCCTTGCCAAGTCCACCACCTTCGGGCTCTCGGTTGCCACCCGCGAAAGCGGCTGGCAGGTCATTGGCGATCATCTCAGCGGCTTGGAAACCGACACGGGCCGGCTTCAGAATCTCTACCTGCTCGCTGGTGCCTCCGACCGGCGGCCGCTGATCGGAATGGCGGAGCCGGGCCGGCCGCTGCACCTGACGATCCGGCTCGACGGTCACGCATGGGATTCACCGGTGGTTCGGAATTTGATCGATCACTTCGAAGGGGTTTCGCTCGATTGTCTCGAGAGCCGCCGCCTCGGCGCGGGGGCCTGGCTGGATGAATGGGAGCGGCCGGTGAACCCGGCTTGTGATGCCGCCGTTGTCCGCGACGCCTGCCAGATCCTTCACGAGTGCCGCGACCTGGAGGTGGATGTCCGGACGCCGGGCAGCCGGGGCGCGGCACGTTTTGAGCCGTCGTTTGTCGATTCCTCAGGAAGCGTGCTCCGCGTCGCGGACAGGACCCAACGGCACGTGGTGCATGCGGACGTGAATGATCCGGGCTTCCACCTTTCGAGAACGGAGCACTTCGGTCTGCGGTTGCAGATTTCGGCTTAACTCAAAGCGGCTCCACGATCCGGTAGCCGATGCCGGGTTCGTTGCGAATCAGCAGCAGGTCGCCGAGCTTCTTGCGCAGCAGGTTCGCATAGACGCGGAGGTAGTGCGTTTGTTCCTCCGCTTGCGGGCCCCACACCTCGCGCAGGAGTTGGCGCTGGGTAACGATTTTCCCCGGATGCTTCACGAGGGCGCGGAGGAAGGCGAACTCGGTTGGCGTGAGTTTCAGCTCCTCGCCCTTCAAGATCGCCTCGTGGCGGTCCAGCCGGACAAGCAGCGGGCCGAAGACGATCTCCGGAGCATCGTTGCCATGACGGCGGCGCTGGATGGCGGAAAGACGTGCGAGCAGCTCGCCGGTGGCAAAGGGCTTGGTGACGTAGTCGTCGGCACCGTTTTCGAGTGCGGCGATCTTGCCCTGCTCCTCGTCCCTCACGGAAAGAATCAGCACCGGCACGTCGCTCCACTCGCGAAGGCGCTTGAGGACTTCGAGCCCGTCGAGATCCGGCAAGCCGAGATCGAGTAGCACCGCATCCGGCCGGTGGACCGCGCAGGCTTGCAGGCCGAGTTGGCCGTTCTCGGCCTCCTGGACGCCGTAGCCGCGCGACTCAAGCGCCAGCCGGAGCAGGCGGCGGATCTGGATTTCATCGTCAATGACAAGGGCGGTCATGCTTCGGTCACGGCGGCAGGTTCCATCGTTTCCGCATGGAGGCGGAGGGTGAATTCGGCGCCGCCGGCGGGGTGGTTGCGGGCGACGATCTCACCGCCCAAGGCGCGCAGGAAGCCTTTCGTGATCGAGAGCCCGAGGCCCGTGCCGCCGGCTGGCGCGCCGGGCGAGCGGTAGAACTTGCCAAAGATGCGCCCCTCCTCGCCCGCGGCGATGCCCTTCCCGTGGTCGCGAACCGTGAACTCAATGTGCTTGCCCCGGCGCGCGACGGCCAGCTCCACCGGTGTGCCCTCCGGCGTGTGGACCGCGGCATTGTGCAGGACGTTTGCGAGTGCCTGCTCTAACAAGGCGTGGTCGGTCTTTACCAGCGGCATATCCGCACCGATCTGCTCGGTGAAGGTGCGCCCGCGGAAGATCTCGCCCGTCGTTTCCAGCGCGCTGCCTACGATCTCATGGACGTCGCACCATTCCATGCGCGGCTCGATCACCGAGGACTCGAGGCGGGTCATTTGCAGCAGGCCTTCGACGATTCGCTGGAGCCGGCGCGAGGCGGTATCGATCTCGGAGAGGTAGGGATTGCCGGCGGTGCCGTGCGCGTCGAGCGCGGCGCGGATCACGGCAATGGGTGTCTTGAGCTCGTGGGAAACGCTGTCGAGCAGCGCGCGGCGGAGCTTCTCGCCTTCCTCCAGTCGCTCGGCGTGTTGCACGGCCTGGATGAAATGTTCCTTCTCTAACACCAGGGCGAGCTGCAGGACGAAAGCTTGTGCCGCCTGACGCTCGGTGAAGGTGAGCCGCCCCGAGTCGCGTTTCAGGCCCAGCGCGCCCATCGTCGAGGTCGCGGTCTGGAGAGGAAACCAGGTTGCCACCGCGGACGGCAGCGTGTCCGTGAAACGGCCCGCGGCCTGATGATTGGCGAAGGCCCAGGCGGCCACCGCGAACTCACTCTCTTCCGGCGCGAAGGCGCTGGCCGGATGCGGGTTCCGGCCAAGCGAATGGTCGTCCTGCCGGAGCAACAACGTGACCTGGCCCCCGAGGATGGACTCGATGATGCGAAGCGCAGCCTCCAGGCCCTTGTCCGCCTCGGGATGCAGAGCGGCCTGCTGGGTGACCCGCAGCAGGGCATCGGTGTGGCGCTGTCGCTCGCGTTCGGCGCGCTCCCGCATCTTCAGGCGAGCGGTGAGCTGGCCCATGGAAAGCGCCACGACGAAGAACATCGCAAGCATCGCCATGTCTTCCGGTTGCTCGACGTGGAGCGTGAAGCGCGGCGGGATAAAAAGGTAGTTCCACCCCACCGCGGACACCGCGGCCATCATCAGTGTGGGCCCGCGGTCCCAGCGCATCGACCCGAGCACGATCGCCAGCAGGTAGAGGAATGAAGGAACGGTGTAACCGCTGTAGGGCAGCACGAGGAGAGACAGCAACGTCACCCCTGCGGTGAGGAGCAGCGCGCTGCCGTAGTCGTGCCATCGCGACGCGGGTGCCTTTTCCTCGACGGACTTTGGCCGCTTGCCGGCGAGCGGGCGGACCACGCAGACATCGATGTCGCCGCTGCCGGAGATGACGCGGTCGGTCAGGGTGGATCTGAAGATCCGCTTGCGTTCGGATTTCCCGACGACGATCTGGCTGACGTTGCGCTCGCGGGCCACGTCTAACAGCGCCTTCGCCACGTCGTCGCCGGTGACGTGGACGACCTCACCGCCGAGATTGCGGACCAGCGTGAGACCGCGGGAAAGCAGTTCTTCCTGGTCGGGACGCAGCGGCCGGGAACTCTCGACCCAGACGCCGATCCACGGGCAGCCGACCCTCGCGGCGGCGCGGCGTGTCCAGCGGACGAGACTTTCCGAATACGGCGAGGGCGCGACGCCGACGAGTAGCCGGGCATTGGTTTTCCACGGCGTGGCATCACGGCGGGCGCGGCGGAAGTCCTCGAGATCGCGGTCCACCTTCTCCGCGGTGAAACGCAGGGCAAGTTCGCGCAGGGCGGTGAGGTTGCCTTCGCGGAAAAAGCCTTCCGCGGCGGCATCGGCGCGCTCGCCCAGATAGACCTTCCCCTCGGACATGCGCTGAAGGAGTTTCTCCACGCTGAGATCGACGAGCTGGATCTCGTGCGCGCGGTCGAGAATGGAATCGGGTACGGTTTCCTGGACCGCGACACCGGTGACCTGCCGGACGACATCGACCTGGCTCTCGATGTGCTGGACATTGAGCGTGGTGCAGACATCGATGCCCGCGTCTAACAGCTCGAGGACGTCCTGATAGCGCTTTGCGTGGCGGCTACCTGGGGCGTTGGTGTGGGCGAGTTCATCTACCAGCAGGAAGTCGGGCCGGCGGGCGAGTGCCGCGTCGAGGTCGAATTCCTCCAGCAGGTGGCCACTGTGTTCGAGCTTCTTGCGCGGGAGGATGTCGACTCCTTCCAGCAGCGCGATCGTCTCTGCCCGGCCGTGGGTTTCCACGACGCCGGCGAGCACGCGCAGGCCCTCGTTGCGGCGCTGCCGCGCGGCCTGGAGCATGGCGTAGGTCTTGCCGACGCCCGGGCACATGCCGAGGAAGATGAACAGCCTCCCAGCACGACGCCGACCCTCCTCGCGCTGGACTTGCGCGAGCAGCAGATCGGGGTCGGGGCGGTTGTCGGTCATTGCATCAGAGCTTGGGAACCTTGAGCCCGGCCGCCTTGGCCAAGGCAATTTGGCGGGAGTCGAAGGTGAGGAACTCCTTCACGCCGAGGACCAACGCAAGCGAGACGTGGAGGACATCGAGGGAACGGGTGCCGAGCTTGGTGCTGAAGCTCGCGCTGAGACGCTCGAACTCATCCACGATTCGTTCAACCGGCGGGTTCGCCTTGCCATAGACACCCTCCTCAAGCCGGCGCTGGACCTTTTCGAAGACCAAGGCGACTTCGCTTTCCAGAACCTCTCCCCGGAAGACCCGCAGGCGCATTGCATTGCGGAACTCCAGCTCATGCATCCAGCTCCAGGCGAGAGGGAACGTTTGCGTGGTCATTCGGGCGAGCGCGCGGCTCGTGTTCGCGTCGCGGCTGTGAACGGATACGAGAAAGCCGGTATCGGCGTAAGCTTTCATGTATTGCCCCGGTCGTAGTCCATCAATTCGGTCCCGGTGGTTGGCAGGACGCGGTCACCGAAGATCTCGTCGAGTTCCTTCTCGAAATCCGGGCGTATGATTCTCTTTCGCCGTTCTGGCGGCGGTGGGGAAAGAATGGCCACCACCTTGTTGCGGCGGGTAATCTGGACGGTCTCGCCGCGCTCGACCCACTCGAGCACGGTGGAGGTCGCGTGCTTCAGCTCGCGGATGTTCGTTGTCTTCATTGTGACACAATGATGTAACACATGACGCCGGGAGTCAAGGGAGGCGTGGGAAAGCGCGCCGGTCACTTCATGGCGTCGAGTGCCACGTTGAGGCGGGCGAGGTTAACCCGGTTGCCGCCAATCACCCGGGAAGGATGCGGCTCGGAGACTTCCTCGATCAGCTTGGCAAGTTTCTCGCGGGAGCTTTCATCAAGCTTCCGTTCACGGATTACCCGGTCGATTTGAACAGCCACCTTGTCAGGGGCGATCCACGTGACGCCCTGTTCATCTGGAGTAGCCGCGGGATCGTCGGGATGGAAATATCCGGGACCGGATTGCTTGTCTTCCAACTCGATCATGGCGACGCGCTTTTCGTCGGGCAGAGGCTCCGTGTCTTCGCGCAGGGCCGTCCACCACACGATGCCGGAGCCACCGAGCAGCAGTGCGGCCATCAAGACGAGGACTGGGCGTTTCATCGGGGTAGGTCGTCGAGCGCGAGGTTGAGTTTTAGCACATGGACGCCGGCATCTCCCAGGATGCCGAGGTCGGGCTGATCGGTATGGATCTGCATCAGGTCGCGGACCCTTTCCACTGGCAGGTTGCGGGCCTTGGCGACGCGGGCGGCCTGCAGTCCGGCATTTGCCGGGCTGATGTGCGGGTCAAGGCCGCTGCCGGACGCGGTGACAGCATCGGCGGGCACGGCTTGATCCGCCGCCAGGCCGTTCGTCGTTCGATACGCGGCCACCCGGTCCTTGATCTGCTCGTTGAGCTTCTGCGAGGTAGGCCCGAGGTTGGTGCCGCTGGAGCTGGCGGCATCGTAGCCATTCGCGCCGGCGGCGGACGGCCGAGGGTGGAAGTATTTTTCGCCGGTGAAAGTCTGGCCGAGCAAAGCGGAGCCGACGATCTTGCCGGATGCATCCTTGATCAGGCTGCCGTCCGCCTTGTCGCGGAAGAGGGTGCGGGTCACTCCGGTGACGAGCAGGGGATAGGCACCGCAGCAGACCACGGCGAGGACGATGGTCGAGCCGACCGCAGCCCGGATTTCAGTTCCAAAGGATTTCATGATTCAAACGAGGTGAAGGGTGGAGATGATGAGGTCGACCGCCTTGATCCCGGCGAAGGGCAAGAGCAGGCCGCCGAGGCCGTAGACGAGCAGGTTGCGGCGCAGCACGGCCATTGCGCCGAGCGGCTTGTAGGCTACGCCCTTCAAGGCGAGCGGGATCAGGGCGATGATGATGAGTGCATTGAAGATCACCGCGCTGAGAATGGCGCTCTGCGGCGAAGCGAGATTCATGACGTTGAGCGGCGCGATTGCCGGGAAGGTCACCATCAGCATCGCCGGGATGATGGCGAAGTACTTCGCGACGTCGTTGGCGATCGAGAAGGTTGTTAGAGAACCACGGGTCATCAGGAGCTGCTTGCCGATTTCGACGATCTCGATGAGCTTGGTGGGGTTGCTATCGAGGTCGACCATGTTGCCAGCTTCGCGGGCGGCCTGAGTGCCGGTGTTCATTGCGACGCCGACATCGGCCTGGGCCAGTGCGGGCGCGTCGTTGGTGCCGTCGCCGGTCATCGCGACCAAGTGGCCGGCCGCTTGCTCGGCGCGGATGCGCTTGAGTTTGTCCTCCGGCGTGGCCTGCGCCATGAAGTCGTCCACGCCGGCTTCGGCGGCGATCGCGGCGGCGGTCATCGGGTTGTCGCCGGTGATCATCACGGTGCGGATGCCCATCTTGCGGAGCTGGGCGAAGCGCTCCTTGATGCCGCCTTTGACCACGTCCTTGAGCTCGACGACGCCGAGGACCTTGGTCCCTTCGGCGACCACCAGTGGCGTGCGACCGGCACGGGCGGCGGCCTCCACGGCCGCCGAGACATCGGCCGGGAAATGTCCGCCCTGTTCCTCGACCCAGCGCTGCACCGACTCCGCGGCACCCTTGCGGATGCTGCGGCCGTCGAGGTCCACGCCGCTCATGCGGGTCTGCGCAGCGAAGGGCACGAAGTGTGCGTGCGGCTGCTGGAGATCCCGGCCGCGAATGTTGAACTTCTCCTTGGCGAGCACCACGATGCTGCGGCCTTCCGGGGTTTCATCGGCCAGCGAGGAAAGCTGCGCGGCATCGGCCAGCTCGCTTTCCGTCACGCCGGGAGCGGGCAGGAAGGCGGAAGCCATGCGGTTGCCGATCGTGATGGTGCCGGTCTTGTCTAACAAGAGCACGTCGATGTCACCGGCCGCCTCGACCGCCCGGCCGCTGGTGGCGATCACATTGCGGCGGATCATGCGGTCGATGCCGCTGATGCCGATGGCGCTCAGCAGGCCGCCGATGGTGGTAGGGATCAAGCAGACCAGCAGCGCGACCAGCACCGGCGTGGTGAACTCCATGCCGGCATAGATGCCGAAGGGCTTCAGCGTGATGCAGACGAGCAGGAAGATCAGCGTCATCGCGGAGAGCAGGATGGTCAGCGCGATTTCGTTCGGTGTCTTCTGGCGCTTCGCACCCTCGACCATCGCGATCATGCGGTCGAGGAAGGTGTTGCCCTTCTCCGAAGTGATCTTGATGACGATGCGGTCGCTGATGACGCGGGTGCCGCCGGTCACCGCGCTGCGGTCGCCGCCGCTTTCGCGGATGACCGGAGCCGATTCGCCGGTGATGGCGGCCTCATCGACACTGGCGATGCCTTCGACGACCTCGCCATCGGCGGGGATCACGTCGCCGGTTTCGCAGACGACCAAGTCGCCTTTCTCAAGCAGGGGAGCGGCCACCGCTTCTTCCTGGCCGTTCTTGGCGAGGCGGCGGGCGATGGTGTCCTTGCGCGCCTTGCGGAGGCTGTCGGCCTGGGCCTTGCCGCGGCCCTCGGCGACGGCTTCGGCGAAGTTCGCGAAGAGCACGGTGAACCACAGCCAGACCGCGAGCTGGATGATGAAGCCGTGGTCGGCTTTCGCGGTGAAGATCGCGACGGTGGTCAGCACGGCGCCGACTTCGGTGACGAACATCACCGGGTTCTTCACCATCAGGCGCGGGTCGAGCTTCTTGAAGGACTCGCCGACAGCGGGCGCCAGGATGGCCTTGTCGAAGAGGGATGGAGCTTTCGTGGACATGGTCGGAAAAATAGTGACGTGTTAGAAGAGGTTGCCGCCGTACATCAGGAAGTGCTCGACGATCGGGCCGAGCGCGAGGGCGGGAAGGAAGTTCAGCGCGCCGATGAGCAGCACGGTGCCGATGAGCAGCACGGTGAAGGTGCCGCCGGAGACCGGGAAGGTGCCGGGGCTGGGCGGCGAGAACTTCTTCTTCGCCAGCGAGCCGGCCAGCGCGAGGATTGGCACGATCATGAGGAAGCGGCCGATCAACATGGCGAGGCCGAGGGTGACATTGTAGTGCGGATCGCCGTTGGCTGGATTGGCGGTTAGTCCTCCGAAAGCGCTGCCGTTGTTCGCGGTGGCGGAGCTGTAGGCGTAGAGGATTTCACTGAAGCCGTGCGGCCCCGCATTGTTCAGGCCCGCGAGACCCCAGTCGGAAACGGCGGCCCAGGCGGTGAAGCCGAGGATCGACATCGTCAGCACCAGCAGGGAGAGCATCGCCATCTTGACCTCGAAGGCATTGATCTTCTTGCCGAGGTATTCCGGCGTGCGGCCGACCATCAGGCCGGCGATGAACACCGCGAGCACCACGAAGACGAGCATGCCGTAAAGTCCCGCGCCGACACCACCGATGACGACTTCGCCGAGCTCCATCATGAACAGCGGCACCAGCCCGCCGATCGCGGTGAAGGAGTCGTGCATCGAATTCACCGCGCCACAGGAGGCGGAGGTGGTGATCACGGCGAAGAGTGAGGAATTGAAGATGCCGAAGCGGACTTCCTTGCCCTCGAAATTGCCGTCCGCGGCGGCGACCCCGAGCGCGTGATGGATCGGATTGCCCGCGGCCTCGGCCCACCAGCAGGTGACCGTGCCGGCGACGAAGAGGATCATCATGGCCGCCCACACCGACCAACCGTGGCCTTGGTTCCCGGTGGATTTGCCGAGATACCAGGTCAAGCCGCTGCCGATCGCGAAGATCGAAAGCATCTGGATGAAGTTCGCGAGTGGGGTGGGATTCTCGAAGGGATGGGCGGCGTTGGCGTTGACGAAACCGCCGCCATTGGTGCCGAGCATCTTGATAGCGACCTGCGAGGCCATCGGGCCCTGCGCGATCACTTGTTGGTCCACAGTGGTCGATTCGGTCACCGTTTCACCGGCATCGTTGGTTGTCTCGACCTGCACGGTCTGCGGCTCGATCACCTGCGCGGTGTCGTATGCCTTGAAGTTCTGGATCATGCCCTGCGACACGAGGAAGACCGCGAAGGCCACGCAGATCGGCAGCAGCAGGTAGTAAGTGCAGCGGACCAGATCGACCCAGAAGTTCCCCAGCGCAGTGGTGGTATGGCGGGAAATTCCACGCACCAGCGCCGCGGCGATGCCGATGCCGGTGGCCGCCGAAACGAAGTTGTGGAAGGTCAGGCCGACCATCTGCGACAGGTAGGACATGGTCGCCTCGCCGCCGTAGCTCTGCCAGTTGGTGTTGGTCGTGAAACTGACCGCGGTGTTGAAGGCGAGCGCCGGCGAAAGCGCGGGCAGCCCTTGAGGATTCAGCGGCAAGACGTGCTGGAGCCGCAGGATCGCGTAGGTGAACACGACACCCACCAGGCTGAAGAGCAGCATGGCGAGCGCGTAGCCTTTCCAGTCGTGGTCCTGATCGGACTTCACGCCCATCAGTCGGTAGGTGAGTTTTTCCACCGGCCGCAGCACCGGGTCGAGCAAGGTTCTCCCGTTCGGATCGAGCACCTTGGTCAGGTAGATGCCGAGCGGTTTGGTGATGGCGGCGAGGATGCCCAGGAACAGGGCGAGTTGGAGCCAGTCGTTGGCGTGCATGACAGGGGCGTGATGTTAGAATCGCTCCGGCCAGATCATGGCCGTGAACAGGTAGGCGAGCAGGGCGAGGGCGATGAGCCCGACAACGATGGTTTCCATGGGATCAGATGCGTTCGCAGAAGTTGGCGTAGAGAAAGGCGAGGACGAAAAAGCCCCCGGCGATGCTCAGGTAGATGGCGTCGTTCATACGCAGCCATGGTCCCACGGTTTCCGGATCCGGGGAGTCAAAGTCCCGGCGGGAGGCGTCAAGAAAGTGTCAACACGTGGGGACGACCACGCCTCTCCGGAAGGTGGTCAGCCAAGCCGCGACGAACGCATTTTTTCCGCAACGGGCTTCAGCCCTTCCTGCGCCGCTCGACGGCCGAGGGCTTCTGCAGGTCGTACGGCGTCCCGCAGTACATGCAGCGGAAGCGATTGAGGAAAAGAATGCCGAGCACGGCGGTGGTGCCGTGATTGAAGGGACGCAGGCGGGAGGCTTTGACGTGTTTCGCCGCACCGCTGTCGAGCAGCGGGGAACCCTTGCACAAGGGGCAGCGGGCGGAGCGGCGGCGCAGGAACGCGAACAGCCAGCTCAAGGCGGAAGCGATCACCGAGGCGATCAGCGGCTTCACCAACGTCATCGGCGTGGGATGAAGGAAGAGAATCACCGCACAGGTGATGAATGCGATGACGCACAGGTAGTGGACCAGCGTGAAGAAGATCGCGCGACTGAACGGCCGCTTGTCATGAATCGAGCGGGCACGGGAGACAGGATCGGCGACGGGACGGCTGGGCATGCGAGAAGCGGATGCTGAGCAGAGCGGGCGGAAAGGTCCTCGGCAAGCCACGAGGGAGCACATACAGAGCCCCGCCCGGGATTTCCCGTGTCAGCGGAAGAGGATCGGGATCAGCAGGATGGCGAGGATGTTGACCACCTTGATCATCGGGTTCACGGCCGGACCGGCGGTGTCCTTGTAGGGATCACCCACGGTATCGCCGGTCACACTGGCGGCGTGGGCGGGCGAGCCTTTGCCACCGTGGTTGCCGTCTTCGATGAATTTCTTGGCGTTGTCCCACGCTCCGCCGGAGGAAGTCATGGCAATCCCGAGGAACAAGCCGGTGACGATGGTTCCGACCAGCAGGCCGCCGAGGAAATACGGCCCGTGCTCTGGAATGATGGCGACACCCACCACGAAGATGAGCGGCAGCAGCGCGGGCAGGATCATCTGGCGCAGCGCGGCCTTGGTCACGATGTCCACGCACTGCCGGTAGTCGGGAGTGTCCTTGCCAGTGAGGATGCCGGGGAAGGCCTCGATCTGGCGGCGGACTTCCCGCACCACGGCCCCGGCGGCACTTCCCACGGCGTCCATCGCGTAGGCGGTGAAGGAGAACGGTAGCAGCCCGCCGATGAAGAGGCCGATCATTACCCGCGGGTCCATCAGATCGAAGACGAAGTTCTGGTGGAGATGGGCTTTCAGCTCCTCGACATAGGAGCCGAAGAGAACCATGGCGGCGAGGCCAGCGGAGGCGATGGCGTAGCCCTTGGTGACGGCTTTCATCGTGTTGCCCACGGCGTCGAGTTCGTCGGTGACCTTGCGGACGGAGGGATCGAGCCCGCTCATCACGGCGATGCCGCCGGCGTTGTCGGTGATCGGGCCGAAGGCATCGAGCGAGATGATGATGCCGGACAAGCTGAGCATGCTGGTGACGGCGATGGCGATGCCGTAGAGGCCGGCCTGCGAGTAGCACAGCCAGATGGAGGCGGCGATGCAGAGGACGGGCATCACCGTGGCGTGGTGACCGGTGCTGATGCCGGCGATGATATTGGTCGCGTGGCCGGTATTGCAGGACTCGGCGATGCGGCGGACCGGCCGGTGGGCAGTGGAGGTGTAGTAGTTCGTGATGAAGACCGCGGCGAAGGTCATGCCAATGCCGACCAGCACGCAGGTGTAGAGTGCAGGAGATCCCACCAGCTTGCCGGAGAACTCAATGGCCTGCGGGAACATCGCGTGGGTCACCGGATGCAGCAGGAGTGCGGAGGTCAGCCCGCTGACGGCCACGCCGCCGATCAGCGCAACGGTGGGAGAGACGCGGACGATATTGACGAAGGCGATGCCGAGCAGCGCGCCGATGATCGACACGCCGCAGATGACGAAGGGATAGACCAGTGCGGCCTTCGCTTGGTCGGCCGCGGTGAGGAAGGCGACGAGCACGGCACCGATCAGGCTCACCGCATAGGTTTCGAAAACGTCCGCGGCCATGCCCGCGCAGTCGCCGACATTGTCGCCGACGTTATCGGCGATGGTGGCGGGGTTGCGCGGGTCATCTTCCTGAAGGTTTTGTTCGATCTTGCCGACGAGGTCCGCGCCGACGTCGGCGGCCTTGGTGTAGATCCCGCCACCGAGCCGGGCGAAGACGCTGATGAGCGAGCTGCCGAGGGCGAGACCGACGAGAGAGTTGATGGCGATCTTTCCGCTGCCGCTGTATTCAAGCACGACGCGATAGAAGATGCCGACCGAAAGCAGCCCGAGCGCCACCACCAGCAGCCCGGTGACCGCGCCGCCGTTGAAGGCGACACGCAGGGCGGCATGCGGATTTACCGACGCGGCCTGGGCGGTTCGGACATTGGCGCGAACGGCGATCATCATGCCGATGTAGCCGGCGGCCAGCGAGCAGACCGCGCCGAGCACGAAGCCCATGGCAGTATACCAGTCCCGGAGGTAGCCGATCGCGACGAAGAGCATGAGGGCGATCACCGAGACGGTGATGACCTGTCGGTGGAGGTAGGCTTTGGCTCCGGCCTGAATGGCTCCTGCGATTTCAGCCATGCGGTCGTTTCCCGCAGAGCAGGAATTGACCATCCGGATCAAGTAAATCGCACCTGCCAATCCGACGGCACCGAGGGTGAGGGAGGTGGCAATGCCGTAGTCGGTTAGAAAACGCTGCATCGGGAAACTTCTGGGTATGGGTTCGTCTCGTAAGTTGAAGTATCCTCTCTAACTGACAAGCTTGAAACGGATCCAAAGGCCACGAGTGTGGAATTAGTTCCGAATCGCATGGGTCAACGTGGGTGCACGCATGAGCGGCCCAACAAGGCATGGATGCGCCTCGGGGAAGGTAAGCGGAGTCCGTTCCGCGCGATCCGCAATCCTCAGTTGCCCGGCGGCTTCCAGTCGGGGTACTTTTTCAGCCGCTCGGCGCGGTATTTCTCCGCGTCCACGGGATCGCCCTTTTTCTTGAGCGCTTCCTCCAGCTTCCAGAGCACCTCGGGCTTCAGCTGGCGGTCCTCGTCGCTGAGGAAAACCACCACGGCCACATATTCGTTGACCGCTCCGGCCGCGTTGTTCCGCTTCATGAGGATGTCCCCCTTGGTGATGCGGATTCCGGCGTTGACGCGGCCTTCGGGGCGGAGGAGCTGGCATTCCTCGGCGACCTGATAGGCTTCATCGAGCCGGTCGAGCGCGACCAATGCCTTCGATTTGTCCAACAGCCCATCGGTCTTCCAGCCGACATTCTCCTCGACCTCGAGGGCGTTGTTGATGGCAGGAAGCGCAGCCTCCGCCTTGCCGGCGGCGAGCAGCGACTTGCCGAAATTCCGCCAGATCTCCTTCGGCGTGGCGCGCGGGTTCTCCTCGTCTGCGACCAGATCGTAAAAGCGGGCGGCCTGGTCGAAGCGGTTTGCGCTGAAGGCCTGCATGGCGGCCCACGAAATCAATTGGTCGGGCAATGAGACGACGTTGTTGTCCTCGATGGCGCGATCCACCTCGGTGCAGACCGCCTCGGGATTCTGGAGCGCCCAGTGGGCCAGCGCGAGCAGGGTGCCGGCATTCTTGCCATAGGTCTTGCCATCCAGCGTGCGGGCCGCTTCGGCGTATTGGATGGCATCCTTCACCTTGTTCGTTTTGACCAAGCCCCAGGCAAGCCAGTAGCAGGCTTTGGCCTTGCGGGCCTCGGTCGCTTTCGGGAACGCTTCAAAGAAGGCCCGGTAGCGGACGATCATTTCGTCCAGCTTGCCCTCCTGCTTGCAGATGTCGGCGGATTCGAGCATCGCGAGGGCGCGGAATTCGGGGTCGATTCCCTCGCCGCGTAGCTTGTCGAAGTCCGCCAGAGCCTTGGCGGGCTCGCCGGAGTCGCGATAGGCACCGGCGCGCTGGAGCCGGGCGGAGGCGGCACGCTTGTCGTCGGGGAACGATTCCAGGAACTCGCTGAGCGAGCGAATGGCGCCCTGCGGGTCTTCGGAGAGAAGCTGGCAACTGGCGCGGTTGTAGAGGTAGCCCTTGCGGTTTTCCTTGGAGAGCAGGGTGTCGTCGATTTCGTTGTAAACCTTGGCGGCCTCATCCGGTTTCTTGGTGCTCATGAGCGTCTCGGCCTTCATGAGCAGCGCGGTGTGGATCTTCGGGTCGCGCGGACGATTCTTCCGATAGAGCTGGAGGAAAGCGTCCACCTGCTCCGGCACGTGGCGGCCCTCGATGCGGTAGAAGCAGAGCAGCCGCAGGTAGTTGGCCTCAAAGGCGAAGCTGTTGTTCGGCAGCATCATCTTCTCGACCTCGCGGAAGAGCTCAAGTGCCTCGACGTTCTTCTCGATCTGCATGTAGGCGCGGGCGGCCAACATCAGGCGCAGTGCTTCCTGCTCGCCCTGGGCCTTTTCCACGCTCTGGCGGTAGATCTTGATGACCTCCGCATACTCCTTGCGGTCGAAGCGCGTCTTCATCAGCGCGATCTGGGCATCCGGGCGGTATTTCTCGAAGCCGGGGGTATCGAGCGCCAGCCGCAGATATTTGTCGGACAGCTCGGCATTGCCCTGCTTGGCGGCGATCGCCCCGGCCTCGATGGCGGCGGGGCCCCGCAAATCGGCGGTGCTGCGCGACATCACCACCTTGTCGAGCAGCGGCAATGCTTCATCGAGCTTCTCGGCGCGCGCGAGCAGGCGACCGAGGTAAAGCTGGCTCTTTTCCAGGAAGGCATTCGGCTGGCCGGGATCGGCGATGACCTTGCGGTAGTAGTCCATGGCCTCGCGGGTGCGGCCGTGGAGCTCGTAGGAGAAGCCGGCGTGGAAGAGTGCCCGCTGGCGCTCTGCCGGGACCTCGGCGGAGGCAGCCATCCGCTCGAACAGCGGGGCGGCCAGCGCATACTGGCGGTTGTTGAAATGATCGACCGCCAGCATGAAGGCGGCTGCCGAGGCGTATTTGCCCTTGGGATGGTTGCGCAGCAGGTTGTTGTAGCAACGCTTCGCGTCATCGACCCGGCCGCTCTTGTAGTAGCTCTCGCCGAGGTACCACAGCGCGGCTTCCGAGTTCGCGTGATTGGGGAATTGGTTGAGGTAGCGCGAGAGCACGTCGATCGCGCGCTCGAAGCCGGCGATCCGCTGGTCGAGGTCGTTCGCGCGCTTTGCTGCCTCGTAGAGATTCCGTCCGTGCTGGTAGAAGTCCTGTCCTGCATCCGGGCGCAGCGCTGGATCGACCGGTTCGGCGCGCGGCGCGGGCGGCTCCTGGGCTAGCACGGTGCCTGCGGCGATCAGGCAGAGGACGGTTCGGATGGTCACCACGGCGCGGAGCATCGCGTCGTTTACGGCCTTTGCCAAGGCGGGGTTTTCAGACGGAAACCGTCGACTGCCTCAATTCTCGGACTTCCGCTGGGTGGCGAAGGAAATGTTCCAGATTCCCGACTTCTGGCAGGTGTCGATGACCTCGACGATGGTCTGGTAGGTCGCATCCGCATCACCCCGCAGCCGGATCGGCTGGTTCTTGTGGAGAGCGGCGATGGCCGAGAGCTTCTCCTTGAGCTGCACCTGGGTCATCGTCTGGCCTTCGACGGTGACCTCGCCGGTGGCACGCACGTTGACGATGATTTCGCCGAGCGCCCGTTTCGGGTCCGCGCCTTCCTGAGCGCTGGGAACGGACACTTTCATGTCGTATTCCGACCGCTGGAACTCGAAGCTCACCAGGAAGAAAATCAGCAACTGGAAGACGACATCCAGCATCGGCGCGAGCTGAAGCTCCGCCGGGGGCATCTTGTGGTTGCGGAATTTCATCGGGGCTCAGCTCAGATGCCGTGGAGGTCGGGGCGGTCGTCGTGCAGTGGCGACGGCGTCGGCATGGCGAAATCCTCGCGGGAGATTCGGCGGGCGGGAGTGCCGCCGCCTTGGGCAGGCACGGTGTTGTGGCGATCCACTTGGGCGCGCAGGATGGCCATCAGGTGGGTGGCCGCGCCTTCGAGATCGGAAATGAGCTTTTGCACCTTGCCACGGAAAAACGCGTAGAAGACCAGTGCCGGCAGGGCGATGCCGAGGCCGGCCGCGGTGGCGATCAGCGCCTCCGACACACCGCCTGCGAAGGCGATCTGGCGTGCGCCTTGGAAGCCTCCGTCGGAGACCTGGATGAAGGACTTGATCATCCCGATGACCGTGCCGAGCAGCCCGACCATGGGTGCGATGGCCCCGATGTCGGCGAGATAGGAAACCCGCGTGGTGAGCAGGCTGGCTTGACGCGAGCCCTCGGCTTCCGCCACGTCGCGGACTTCGGAAAAGGTCGCGCCGCTGTTGCGGGTCATGAATTCCAGCGCCCGCTCGGTGATCTGGGAGATGCATTCGTTGCGGCGCTTGCAGTAGCCGATCAGGCCGAGGAAGTCATTGCGGCGGATCAGCGCCTCCGCCTGGTTCATGAAGCGGTCGCTGACCACCGCATTGCGGCGCAGGATCATCATGTAGAGGAGGATGAGCACCACGGTCAGCACCGACAGCACGGCCAGCGCCGGCATCATCGCGCCGCCCGCCTTGAAGACTTCCATGAAGTCCATCTCCTGCTTCGGCGGTGTGACGGGCGCATCTTGGGACCACGCCGGCAGGCCAGCCATGGCGAACAGGACCGCTCCGAGAATCTTCGTGTGCCGGATCATGAAATTTCGCGGAGCTTAACGGCCCGCCCCCGGGACGCAAGCCCTGCGGGCCGGAGTTGTAGCCCCGCCGTCCCCAGCCGGGGTCGCAAATCCGTCACCCTGCCCGCGAACCCTCCATGCCAGCGGAAGAATTTAACCACAGATGACACTGATGGACACAGATGAAGGCATGAAGCTGGGGGCTGGGGATCGAGCTGGCTCGGCTCCTCTTCATCCACCCCATTCATCCTGCTCCCCGATTCCCTGCCTTTATCTGTGTCCATCTGCGTCATCTGTGGTTGAAAATGCCTTTCCGCCTTTTCCCTGCCACCTCCCGGTCATTGGAAGAGTTCGAACACGGATTGACGGTTGCGGAAATCGCGGGGTGGCTGTCCATTCCGGGGAGTGGCCGCCGCGGGATTGAAGGAAAAGCTCAGGGAAGTTCCCCATCAGCCGGGCGTGTACCTGATGAAGGACCGCCTCGGCTCGATCATCTACGTGGGCAAGGCGCGTGACCTGCGCAAGCGAATGTCCTCGTATTTCCTCGCCTCGCGGAAAACCCGCGCGGACCTGAAAACCCGCGCGCTGATCGATACGATCGCCGATTTCGAGTTCCACACGGTCCGGAATGAGGCCGAGTCGCTGCTGCTGGAAGGCAAGCTGATCAAGGACTACCGCCCGCGCTACAATGTCGCCTTCCGCGACGACAAGCGGTTCCTGCTGGTGAAGATGCAGCCGTCCGAGCCGTGGCCGCGCTTCGTGCTGACCCGGATGAAAAAGGACGATGGAGCCCGCTACTTCGGCCCCTTCGCCCACTCCGGAGCCCTGCGCGCGACGATTTCCTGGCTCAACCGCAAGTTCGGCCTGCGCGCCTGCCGCCCGCTCAATCCGGGCGAGATCGACTACAAGCACTGCAACGCCGACATCATCCGGAATTGCTCGGCCCCCTGCATCCTGCGGATCACCCGCGAAGCTTACCTTGCCCGGATCGACGAGGCCTGCCTGGTGCTGGAGGGCAGGGGTCGCCGCGAAATCTTCTCCGATCTGGAGGCGGATATGGCCAAGGCCGCCGAGCGCCTCGATTTCGAGAAGGCCGCGCTGCTCCGCGATGTCCTGGACAATCTCCGCAAGACCCTGAACCCGACCCGCCAGTTTACCCGGGGTCGTGGCGTGCCGACGACCGTGAAGCCCACCGAGGATCTCGCCGACCTCGGCGAAGCGCTCGGCCTGCCCGGCCCGCCGCGCGTGATGGAGTGCTTCGACATTTCCAACGTCTCGTCGAATCACATCGTCGCCTCGATGGTGCGCTTCACCAATGGCGCACCGGACAATCAGAACTACCGCCGTTACCGCATCCGCACGGTGGAGGGACAGGACGACTTCGCCTCGATGGCCGAGGTCATCCGCCGCCGCTACTCGCGCATCCTCGGCGAGAATTTCTCCGCCAATCCCGACCTCGCCGAGTCGCAAGAGGATCCTGTGGAAATCCAGCGCCGCCTCGCCAAGGAAGGCCGCGCCAAGATCGTGCTGCCCGACCTGGTCATCGTCGATGGTGGCAAGGGCCAGCTTTCCTCCGCCATGAGGGAACTCCAACAGCTCGGCCTGCACGACCTGCCCGTCATCGGCCTCGCCAAGCAGCGCGAGGAGGTCTTCTTCCCCGGCGAGAGCGACCCGCTGCTCATCCCGCATGACCGCGGCGCGCTGAAGCTCCTCCAGCGCATCCGCGACGAAGCCCACCGCTTCGCCAACGGCTACAACGCCCTGCTCTACCGCCGCCGGATGAAGGAGAGTTTGCTAGACGATTGCCCCGCCGTCTCGCCGAAGAAGAAGCAGGCGCTGCTGCACAAGTTCGGCAGCGTTGATCGCATCCGGAAGGCGAGTGCGAAGGAGATCGCCGCTATCCCCGGCATTTCCGAGAAGTCGGCTGAAGCGATTCTGGAGTGGCTGGGGTGAAGGTCTGACCGCATCCGTGGCAGGATGGCGGGCTAGATTCACTTTGACGAATGGTCGCCTTCAGATGGAACGGCTTTTTCGACGGCGCCCTTATCGGGCGAAAGCAGGTCGGGTGAAAACCTATGAGTTGCCCTGATGGTTTCCAAGTGCACCGCCGGACCGCCTGCGACCCAGCGGTCATCCATTCGCACGCGAAAGGCATAGATCGCATTCTCCCCGTGGTGGAAGCGGTGCTCGCACTCCAGATTGACGACCAAATGGCTCCCCATCTGGAAGAAAGCCCAGAATTTCACCGGGCGGGCTCCCGGGAGCTCAAGCTCGGAAGCATCAAGGAGCTTGCCGGCCTCGCTCCAAATTTGAACGAGAACCGGAAAGCGTCCGGGCCAACGGCCGGGAGCCTCCCAAATCCGAACGCGAATGTCGCCAACACCCTTCCATTCGTGAGTCAGGCTGAAGCTATCAAACAAACGACCTTCCTTCTTCGGATCGGCTGACTTCGTTCCCGACAGGACTTCTTCCTTGGAGAGCACTTCGTTTGATGCCGCGGGAAGCGAAGTCGCGAGAAACAAGGCAAACAAAAGATGGCGCATGGCTTCAGGAGTTATTTGCGGGACAGCCTCTGTGATCTCACATGCTGGGTGCGATCCAATACCGCGTTACGTTGTGGCGATCCTCACCACGATGCGAGGAAAGCTTCGGCTGTCGATTCTCCAGTGGCTGGGACAAAGGAATGCACTGCAGTCTCGCCGCGCACAGGATCGACAAGGCTGAGACGCCCGGCGTAGCCTGATTTCAACCATGAAACTGCTTCCGCCGCCCGGACGATTTCTTCTTCCGGCCTTGTTGGCCTTCGTGCTCGCCGCCTGCGACGGGCGCAAGGAGGTCGTGCAAGGTCAGGTCGCGGAGGCGGACGTCGCCGAGCTCAGCACCCCTTCCGAAAGCGCGGAGCGTCGCCGCGTTCGGGAGTTGTTGGAGGGCGTTGTCATTCCACGGCTCGATTTCGAGAATATCTCCGCGGAAGAGTGTGCGGACTACGTGGCATTTCGGATCAAGGAGATCGCGCCCGCCAAGGCGGTGAAGATCGTGGTTCGCCGACCGATGCCGATTGATGAGGAGGGACGGCCGATATTGCGGGGGCAATTCTGCTACGGCGGGCACACGTGGAAAGCTGAGAGTATCTCTGCGTGGCAGGTCTTGGAGCGCATTGCCAGTGACAACCGGATGTCGGTGGAGGTGGATGAAATGCGGGTGCAACTGATGCCGTTACCGGTGGATGGAGAGCCGATGGCGCTCCTCCGGCCGCTTGAAGAAGACTAATTCGCCCAGCTTGCGCCTTTGGCTGAAGTGGCGGGGATGAGGAGAGAGTCGCCTCTGAAGGTGTGCTCTATTTCATCCCGCTTCACCCCGACGGGGGATCCAGTAACGGGGTTTGCGGCTGGCGTGTGCCACGGCAAGCACCCAGAGCGTTTCGCCACGGACCATGTTGGGCAGGTAATAAGGAAATACCCTGAGATTGATGCGCCGGTGAGCGTCCGCCCGATGACGGTAGAGTTCGGAGGTGGTCGGCAATCCATAGAACGCACCGGTCGACCTCGTCCTTGAAGCGTTGGCCAAGTCCCGCACGGGCCTCCTCGTAGTATGAGATCGCGTCGAGGAACTCCATCTGTGCTTCCCCGACAAACCGGATGTTCATGGAACCAGCCGTTGCTCTGCCGACCGCATGACCTCGGAATAGGAAACGCCGGCCTCCCGTCCTTCATCGATGGCGCGGATTCGGTCGGCGATTTCGGTGTCCCACGCTTCGGCGGCCCCCGAGTCCGCGGTCGAGTCCACGCTTTCCATCAGCAATTCCGCCAACGCCAGTTTTTGCCGTGGCGGCAAATCCATGGCGTCCTTGGTGACTTGGTCGAGGGCGGCTCCCATCGGAGAGAAGGTCGCAAACAGGTGGCCGCAGGTCAAGGACGCCTCCACGCAACCGTTGACGATCCGGCCGGGGAGTGGCAGGAAGCAGCCCCTATGATTCCCGAGGACGACAAGGAACCGGCCGCCGCCGTGGAGGATGAATTTTCCGACGCCGCTTCCGCCGACGCCGATCCCTACTCCGAGCTGGAGGCGGACGTGCTCAAGTGGAAGGAGCTGGCGGTCCGCACCGCGGCCGATCTGGACAATTTCCGCAAGCGCTCCGCCCGCGAGCGCGAGGAGGCGATGCGCTATGCCAACCAAGGCCTGCTGGAAGACCTGCTGCCGGTCATCGACAACTTCGAGATGGGCATGTTGGCCGCCTCGCAGGACAAGAGTTCGATGATCTACATCGGCATGGACATGGTCCGCCGGCAGTTGAACGACTTCCTTTCCGCCCAAGGCGTGACGGAGATCCCGGCCGACGGGAAGACCTTCGACCCCAACGTCCACGAGGCAGTCTCGCAGGAAGCCTGTGAGCCGGCCCAGGATGGCAAGGTGCTGCGCGTGCACCGCCGCGGCTTCATGCTGCGCGACCGCTTGCTGCGCCCCGCCGTGGTGGTGGTGGGCAAAGTGGCATCCCCGGAAACCGACGGAGAGGAAGGCTGACGATGACGACGAAGCGCGATTATTACGAGATCCTCGGCGTCGCCCGCGACGCGAGCGCGGAGGAGATCAAGAAGGCCTACCGCAAGCTCGCGGTGAAGTTCCACCCGGACAAGAACCCGGGCGACCACGCGGCCGAGGAGAAATTCAAGGAGCTGGGCGAGGCCTACGAGGCGCTCAGCGATGCCGACAAGCGGGCTGCATACGATCGGTTCGGGCATGCTGCCTTTGGTGGTGGCGGCGGCGGTGGGGGAGGCGGCGGTGGCTTCCATGATCCCATGGACCTGTTCTCGCAGGTCTTCGGCAGCGCCTTTGGTGGCGGCTTCGAGGAATTCTTCGGCGGTGGACGCCGCCAGCGGACGGGCAAGCAGCGCGGCAGCGACCTGCGCTACGATCTGGAGATCACGCTGGAAGAAGCAGCCCGCGGTTCGGAAAAGGAGCTCGAGATCGAGCACTATGGCCCGTGCGGCACATGCCACTCCAGCGGCTCGAAAAGCGGCGGCGGCACCAAGCCCTGCACCACCTGCGGTGGACGCGGCGTGGTCGCCCGGCAGGCTGGCATCTTCATCCAACAGACGACTTGCCCGGAATGCCGAGGCGCCGGTGAATCGGTGGCCGATCCCTGCAACTCGTGTGGCGGCGACGGTCGCACTCACAAAACCAGCCGGATCAAGATCCGCATCCCGGCCGGCGTGGAAGACGGTACCCGCCTGCGCTCGACCGGCAACGGCGACGCGGGCGTCCGCGGCGGCGCGGCCGGTGATCTCTATGTCTTCCTCCATGTGAAGGCGCACGACGTCTTCGAGCGCGACGGCAATGACCTCTTTTGCGAGGTGCCGATGCCCTTCAGCACCGCGGCCCTCGGCGGCGAGCTGGAGGTGCCGACGCTCGATGGCAAGGCCTCGATCAAGATTCCCGCTGGCACCCAGGGTGGCACGGTGTTCCGCCTGCGCGACCGCGGCGTGCCCGCGCTTTCCGGCGGCAAGAAGGGCGACCTCCACGTCCGCGTGCAGGTCGAAGTGCCGACCAAGCTCAACGGCGAGCAGCAGGACAAGCTCCGCGCCTTCTCCGAATCGATCGGCCAGCACAATTCCCCGATGCAGGAGGGCTTTTTCAAGAAGGCCCGCCGCTTCTTCGATCTCTGACGGCATGGCGCGCTTCTTCCTCGCACCGGAGTGTTGGGGCGGCGCGGCCGTCCTCACCGGCGACGAGGCAAAGCACGCCGCCCAAGTCCTGCGCCTGCGCCGCGGGGACCGGATCACGGTCTTCGACGGCGGGGGGCGTTCGGCGTCTGCGGAGATCCTCGACGTTTCGAAGAGCGAGGTCCGCCTGTCCATTGGCGACGTGGTCCAGCGTCCACCGCTGCGGCCGCGGATTCACCTCGTGCAAGCGGTGCCGAAGGGCAAGACGATGGACCTGATCGTCCAGAAAGCCGTCGAGCTCGGCGTCGCCTCGATCCAGCCGCTCATCACCCGCCGCACCGTGGTGCAGGTGGAGGCGGACGATGCCGACCGCAAATCTTCCAAGTGGCAGCGGGTCGCGCTCGAAGCCTGCAAGCAGTGCGGCCAGGATCTGCTGCCGGTGGTCGAGCCTGCCCGCAGCTTTGCCGATTGGCTGCCGCACTGCGGGGGCGGGCTGAAGGTCATCGCCTCGCTTTTTCCCGGTGCCCGGCCGCTCCGCGACATCCTGCGATCCGGCGAGATGCCGGAAGATGTGACACTTCTCGTTGGTCCGGAAGGGGATTTCACGGCGGAGGAAGGCGAGTCAGCCCTCGCGGCAGGCTTCCAACCTGCCAGCCTCGGCGAGATTATTCTCCGGGCGGAAACGGCGGCATTTTTTGGGATTTCGGCCCTCCGTTACGAATTTTCGGCAGCCTGAACGTCAATGAATTCGGATAATTTGTAAAAATTATCATTTGATTGTTAGGCTTTACTAAATATAAGACGCGGCGTGCTGTCCCACTCGACCAGATATTTCTGGCCGTTGCATGTCGTGTCCGCGAGTTGCCTGATGGCGGCTTTCGCGGCGGATGCGCCGGTCCCGACGCGAGGCTTTGAGGTCGATACCTCAAGCCGAAATGACGTCGTCGCGTTCTATCATTCCATCTATCAGGCGTCCGAAGGCTACCAGAACCGGGTGGCCTGGACCGGCAACTACACTTCGACCGCGGCTGGCGCCGAAGGCACGACCTCGGCGGTCTTCGCGGGCGATGTCGAGCGGCGCCTGAACTACCACCGGGCGCTCGCCGGGGTGCCGGCCACCGTGCGAGTCAATACCGGCTCGACCGTCAACATCCTGGCGGCCGATCCATACAAGCCGGATCCTTCCACCACGAAGGCCGCGGCGGCACAGCGCTCGGCGCTGATGATCGTGCGGACCTATCCGAACAACGGCGGTCTCAGTCACACCCCGCCGCAGACCAACACCGCGTGGACCGCGGCTGCATGGAATGCCAACAAGAATGGCAACCTGGCGCTCGGCTTCTACGGCCCCGGCGCGGTCGATGCCTACGTGCAAGAGAACGTGATCGGCATCTCGAATTGGAACGTGGATGTCGGCCACCGTCGCTGGCTTCTGAGCCACTGGTCCACGGATTTCGCCACCGGTGACACGCCCGGTTCCTTCAACGGAACCACGGTGCGCCCGCCATCGAATGCGATGTACGTGGTGCCCAAGCAGACCGACGTGGACTTCGACGTCGACCCGCTTTTCCACACTTATCCGGCCGCCGGGTTCTTCCCCGCGGAGCACAATTCGCCGTATTGGTCGCTGTCGTTTCCCGGCGCCGACTTTTCCGCGGCGTCGGTGACGATGCGCGATGCGGCGATGAATGTGGTGCCGGTGACGGTGGTCTCCCGGCGCACCGGCTACGGCGACAATTCGATCGTGTGGCAAGTGCCCACCACGGTGTCGGTCTTTTCGGTCGCGTCGGACACCACCTACCATATCACGGTCGCGAATATCCAAGGCACGGATGTGCCCGCACAGCACAGCTATCAGGTCACGCTGATCGATCCGGACAAGCTCAACCAAAGCGGGCTGGTCGCCGGCGAAAGTTCTCCAACCGTGAGCGCGACCTATCAGGTCAGCGGACTTCAGGGAGTGGAGCAAGTCGAGGCCGGCATGTTCCAGCGCAAGGCCGCCACGTGGACCGAGGGCGGGGAGGATAGTCCGGCTCCGAAAGTCATCACCCAGACCAGTAGCAGCTATCCCTTCCGTGCCGCGGTCGCGGGCTACGTGAAAAGCGGGACGAAGGCATTCCGCCTGACCTTTCCCACGCGCTACGATCCGCTGATCAATGGCGTGCCCCAGCAGTCTTTCGAGCTCGACCGCGAGATCGTGTCGGGCGCTGCCACCTCGCTGAAATTCCAGTATCGGCGCGGGCTGATGACCGCCGCTTCCAAGCTCGCCGTGGAAAGCTCCGCCGATGGCGGGGTGACTTGGTCCACGCTCACCACGCTATCCGGTCTCGGTGGCACCGGTGACTCGGCTTTCCAGTCTTCGACGCTCCCGCTGACTGCGTCCGCCACACCGCTGCGCGTGCGGTTCCGCTTCTACCTCTCCGATCCCAGCGCGGCGCTCTATGCCCACGAGGACTACCTGACCCTCGCGACCGGTGTCTTCATCGACGATATCACGGTGTCCGGCGGCGATTGGCTGGAGCCCGCAGGCTTCGTGAAGTCGGCGGGTCTCACGTCCTTCACCTTCAGTTCCGCGACCGCCGGGGTCGCCATCGCCACCGGCCAGACGTGGTGGCTGCGCGCGCGCGCCCATCTCGGCGGCAAGGCGTTCCCGTGGGGGGCGGCAAAGGTCGTCACGCCGCGCGGGCCGCTTGAACTCAGCGGCAGCACCACGGTGCCGGTGACCGGGGCGAATTACTGCTTCATCCCCGATCCCGCGGCCACCTCGTATCGCTTCGAGGTCGCAGCACCGGGAGGAAGCGCATGGACCGAGGGTGCTGAAACCTCACCGGCCCCGCAAATTTCCACGCAGATCTCTGCTTCCTATTCCATCTACAGCACGACCACCGGCTACCGGAAGAGCGGGTCCCGTGCGTTCCGGCTCGGACTCGCCACGACCAGCGATCAGGAGGACCTCTTCACGATCACGCGCGACACGACTCCAAGCGTCACCAGCGCCCTGACGTTCTGGACCCGCCGGGGGACGATGGCGACGACGAATCGCTTGCACGCCGAGCTCTCCTCCGATGGCGGCAGCACCTGGACTTCGATCTGGAATCTGCCGGGCAAGACCACGGCCGACGCGGCGGTCACCCTCCAGAGCGTGTCGCTGGCGGCGTGGGCGGGAACTTCGGTGAAACTCCGATTTGCCCTCCGCAATACCAGCGGTTCCAATCTCACGTGGAATGCCACGAAATCCGGTGTCTGGATCGACGACATCACGGTCACCGCGCCCTCCTTGGTCCTGTGGTCGAGTGAAACCGCGGTGGCCGCCGGTACCCCGATGGTCTGCCTGAATCCGATCACCGCCGGTCGGCCCCTGGTCGCAGGGCAGCCCCTTCAACTCCGCATGCGAGCCATGAATGGCGCCACGCCGGGAGCTTGGGGGCCGGCCTTGATGGTCACGCCCTCGGGGGCGGCGGGGGTCCTCACCGGCTTCGCCGCCTTCAAGGCCTACCTGTATCCGGCAGTGGACCTCGCCTTCGAAGCGGATGCCGATGGCGACGGACTTGCCGACGGTGTCGAGTATGCATTCTCCACCGATCCCACGACGCCAACGGCCGCGTCCGATACGGTCTCGCTCACGGCCGCTCTTTTCGAGATCTCGCGCGACCTGCCGACGGAACACGGTGACGTGGACTACAAGGCCGAGTGGTCCGATGACCTGCACGTGTGGTCCCGCGCAGGCGTCGGGGTGCGCGTCGAGGGTGGCAAGATCATCGCCAGTGTGCCGCTTGGCGGGTCGCCGTCCCGCATGATGCGCTGGGTGGTGGTGGAGAAATGACGGCTCAGCGCTGGCACTTGGGGCACCAGTAGGTCGAGCGTTGGCCCATCACCGCATGGCGAATCACCGTGCTGCACACGCGGCACGGCTCGCCCTTCCGCTCATAGACGAACAGCGACTGGCTGAAGTAACCTGGCTCGCCATCCGAGTTCAGGAAGTCGCGCAGGGTTGTGCCGCCTTGTTCGATCGACTCGGCGAGCACCTTGCGGACCGCCGCGACCAGTTTTGCCAGCCGTGGCTTGGTCACCTTCGATGCGGGTGTGGCCGGCCGGATACCGGCGCGGAAGAGTGCCTCGCTGGCGTAGATGTTGCCCACGCCGACGACGACCTTCGGGTCCATGATCGCCAGCTTGATGGCGACGATTCGCCCGGCGCAGGCCTTCGCCAGAAGCGCGGTGGTGAAATCCTTGTCGAGCGGCTCCGGTCCTAGGCCTTGCAGCAGCGGATGGTCCATCGGGTTTCCCTCCGGCAAGTGCAGGAAGATTCCAAAGCGCCGCGGATCGTGAAAACGAAGCTGCTTTCCCGTGTCCAAGGTCAGCGCCACGTGGTCGTGCTTCTTGAAAGCCGACGCGGGATCGGCAAGCCGCAGGCTGCCAGACATACCGAGATGCACCAGCAGGCCGCCACCCTGCTCAAGATCGAAGAGCAGGTACTTCGCCCGTCTTTGCACGGACTTGAACCGCTCACCGGCGATGGAGTCGAGCGATTCCGAAACCGGTTGCCGCAGCCCTCGGTGACGGACGATCACCTCGGTGACCTGGTGTCCGACGAGGTGGGGTTCGACCCCGCGGCGGGTGGTTTCGACTTCGGGCAGCTCCGGCATGCGGGCTCATTCTAACCGCGGGGGCGGTTCGTCCATGGGAAAAATCCGGGATGCGGATGGATGGATGGGCATGAAGGCGGTGCCCCGCCGTTTTGTAGCGGATGGGCTGCGCCCTTGCGGCGGGGCGGGGCTTCTCCGGTGATCGTCACTCCGATTCGTTTGGCGCACCGTCCCCCGCCGGAACGACGAAGTCGTCCCGCCACGAGAAACACGAATGGGCGAGCGGCGCAGACCGCTTTCAATCCCCACACGGGCTCTTCCGTCGGGGTTCCCGGAAAAGTCATGCTGCCGCCTTGAAATCCTCCGCGGTCTCTCCAACATGTTTTGCTCATGGACCGTGAAGCCTTCGCCCTGCCGGACGGCAACCTCTTTTCCGCCTGGGATCTTCGCTTCGGCGATTGGGAGCGGCGGCGGCAGAGTCGGCCCTCGTTCGTCCACTTGCCGGATGGCAGCGTGAAGTCCGGTTCGGTCAGCTACACCACGGAATCGGCGTCGATCCGCTTCTGCGCGTCGAACGGACCGCTCACGACCGGCGTGACCGGGCAGCTCTCGTCCGGCGACGAGCGGTTCTACCAGGTGACCGTCGTCGCCATCGAGTGGAAGGCGGACCACCTGTGCGTCACTGGCACGGCGGTCCGGAACTTCGATTTTTCCGTGCCGCAGTGATCGGGATCAGCCGGCGTGGATGATGCCGCGCTCGCCCTCGAGTTCGACCGGACTGATCGACTCGCAGGGGACCTGCATCTTTTGGAACCACTCGGCGAGCGCCTGGCGGTCGGGGGCTTCCATCACGCAGAAGAGCGTGCCTTCGGAGAGATTGAGGAAGCTCCGGTAGGGCTGCACGACGGGATCGCTGAGCGCGGCGGTGGCGAGTTGATTGACTTGATCCCGGCTGATCGCACCGGGCGGGACCTTATGGCTGCTCATATAGGTTGGCATGGTGTTCCTCCTTTCGCGGGAGAGTGAACATGGCGCGGGAGCATGGCGCTTGGCAAACCGGAAAGCGCTCGCGGCGCGCGTGACAGGCGCGAGGGGGCTTGCCTACGCTCGGCCCACGATGATCGCGCCGGAGCATTTTGGATCGGAGATCATGAAGTACGTTCTCCTCGGGGAAGACGGAGCCAGCGCGGAGGAAAAGCTCTCCGGCTACACGGGCGTGGTCCCGTGGAGCTACCTGCGTCCGCACTGCCAGAATGGCGTGCTGTATTTCTTGGATCCGGCGCTGGCGCTCACCGACGTCGGCGCGGCAATCGCGCGCAACGAGTCCACTAAAGTGGAAGCGTGGCTGAAGTCCGGCGATCTGGTGAAGTTGGGCGAGGTCCACTCCGTGCAGTGGGAGAAGGAGTCCCCGGAGTTCGAGTCGCTGGTCGTCTCGCCCTTCGTGCTCTGCCGGCCGGTGGCCTGGTAAGGCCTGTTACCGCCGCTTCCTCCGGACAAGAAGCACGCCCGCACCCGCCAGCACCAGGCACGACGGCTCCGGAATGGAAGCGGGCTCCACCCAGGTTCTCACAATCTGGTCGGTCGTGCCTTCGCTGCTCGTCCAATCCGGAAATTCCGGCGAGGAGAGAAAGTAGCGCTCGCCGGCAGCATAGCCGCCGAGGCCGTCACCTGCCCAGGCGAAGGCGGGCATGCCCGTGCCGACTGGCGGCGCATCCGGCGCACCAAGCGCGATCGCAAACGTGTCACCTACGCCGAAGTGAAGGTCCCAACTCCGCACATCCACCGAGACCATCACCAGATCGAAGAGACCGCTGCTCGCGATGGAACTGGCCGCGATGGTGATGGTCATCAGGGGCGCACCCTCAGGCGCGCCGTCGGCATTCAGGATGCTGAGGACGAGGTCTCCCGTGGCCCCTGACTGACGGCTCAGCCACAGATCGACCCGCGACAAATAGCCCTCCACCCCGGCTGTGATCGTCTGCGCCATGTAGATGTCTTCGACACTCTCGCCGGTATCCACTGGACCCACCACGGAAGGAAGACCGCCTTCCTCCGTGGAGCCGGTGACTTGATCGACAATGGCCGTCGCGGAAAATGCCGGAGTGACGAGGGCGATCAGGGCGGCTAACAGGAGCTTCATGAAGTCGCGACGCTGGCTGACCGCCCTACCGACGACAATCCCAATCGCTGCGGAACCTGGACCGACACGAGAGTGCGGCCGCTACTCGCCTTTCACCAGGAACACGATCTCGCCTTTCGGCGGATGCACTTGGAAATGCGCGAGGAGCTCGGCCGCGGTGCCGCGGTGGTAGGTCTCGAATTTCTTGGTGAGTTCGCGGGCCACGCAGCACGGGGCATCCGGAAGTTTTTCCGCGAGCAGTTCCAGCGTCGAGAGCAGGCGGTGAGGGGACTCGAAGAAGATACTCGTGCCCTCGATGGACAGCGACTCCTCCAGCACCGAGAGCCGCTTGCCCTTCTTGATCGGCAGGAAGCCGAGGAAGCGGAAGGCGTGGACTGGAAAGCCCGAGCCGACCAGTGCCGTCAGCACGGCCGAGGGACCGGGCAGCACTTCGAAGGGGATGCCTTGCTCGATGCAGGCCTGCACCACGCGGTAGCCCGGATCGGAAACGGCGGGCATGCCGGCGTCCGTGACCATCGCCACCGTCTCGCCGCCGCGCACGGCGTCAAGCAACTCCGGCAAACGTCGTACTTCGTTGTGATCGTGCAGCGAGACCAGCGGCTTGCCGGTGATGCCGAGCTTCGAGAGCAGCGGCGCGGAATGGCGCGTGTCTTCGCAGGCGATGCGGTTGGCCTCCTTCAACACCTCGATGGCCCGCAGCGTGATGTCGCCCATGTTGCCGATGGGCGTGGGGACGAGGACGAAGCGGCCGGGAGTGCTCATGCGTGATGGGAAGATGACGGGATGCCGAAGGTGAAGCGAGAGGATCTCCGTCAGGTTTGCCGGTGGAATTCAACCGCAGATGAATGGGATGGTCTCTTCTTCTTCGTCCCAACGGGACGGCTCATAATAGCCCGGCACGAAAGTGCCGGGTCTCGTCGGTCGAGCGCGTCGTGTCCCAACGGGACACTTCATGCGTCTTGAGGCTGTCTTGTTAGGGGGGCTCCGGAGGCCAGGCTTGAGGGCTTTGCGCCGTGGCTCGAAGGGCCACTACTTGCCTTGCCAATACCCGGACTCCTCCCCGCATGAGGCGTCCCGTTGGGACGCGGTCGGTTTAACCTGCCCTCCCGGCACTTCGTGCCGGGCTATTATGAGCCGTCCCGTTGGGACGAAGAAGGCAGTTTATAAAAGGCTGGCATTTTAACCGATTCAAACCGAATCGGCATTTTAACCGAGTCGCATTAGAGAGGATGCCAAAATCCGCTCACTTGAAGAAGTCCTGTCTGATGATTTTCCCAGTCGCTGGATCAATCTCACAACGATATGACGAGAACGAATTCACAACCAAGGGGGAGCGTGATGACACGCGGTAGTAATAATCTTCCGAATTGTCCCCTGTCGGGAGTTCTGCTTTCCACAGCACAATGCCAGCGGGCGAGTAACAGAAGAGATTAGTGCCCTTGGGAGCGTTTCGAACCTCTTGAATGTCGAGAATCGGCCCTTTCAAACCTGAGAACTGATCCATAAGAACGATTACTCCCCATCTGACGGTGAAGGCTTCTCGAATCGGCGAAGGCATTTTAACTGCCTTGCCGTCGATTTGTAATTGCGATCCGTTGTAGGTAATATTCATCGTAAGCTTGCGGCGGGATGCCGAAGCTACGGCTCAGAACCCGTTCGCCAGTCGCGAGACCATCGACTCGCTGGCGCGTTCGAGCGCGTCGGGCAGGGCGTTGGTGCGGGAGGTCTGCAGGTTGGTGTCCACGAAGAAGCGGCTGGTGCCGGTGGAGCTGCCGGATGCGAGCACCTTCGAGCGGTCGCGGGCATCGGTGAGTTTCCAGTTCAGGATCACCGTGTTTTGGAGTTCCTCGGGACGCAGCGTGTCGAGGCGGGTGCTGCGCAGCGGCGTGTATTCGATGCGGTGGACGGTGCCTTCCAGCACTGCGTCCGCCTTCTCGTCGGTGGTGATGCGGTAGGTGCCATCGAGCACCACGGCATCCGCCGCCGCGCTGGTGGCCAGGGCCTCGGCGCGGGGATGCAGGGTGTCGTTTTGGAACATCGGGATGGTGATGTTCTTCACGTCGCGCAGGACGGCCGGCTTGGCTCCGCCGAGCTGGTAGCCGGCGCAGGAGCTGAAGGCGAGGGCGGTGAGGAGGAGAAGGAGCGGGCGCATTGGGAGATCAGGTGGATTGGGTTAATTGGGTGATTGGGTCAATTGGGCGACGGGTCTCTGGAATCCCTGATTTCCTCATAACCCGATGACCCGATGTCTTAATTCCCCATCGCTCAATTGCTGCCGAGCGCAGCGAGGCGGGCCTTCGCCTTGTCGTGGAGCTCGCCGGACTTGGCCTTGCTGACGACTTCCTCGTAGTAGAAGCGAGCCGAGCCATTGTCGCCCTTGCGTTCGTAGAACTCGGCGACATTGAAGGATTGCTGGATGTCCTGTCCGCCGAGGTTCGACATGAGCTGGCGGGCCTCGCCGTTCTTCGAGTGGCCGGGATACTGGCGGAGGTAGTCTTGGAATGCCTCGCGGGCGCGCTCGTGATTCGCCTGGTCCTGATTGCCGCGGCGGGCTTCGTCCATGAGCACCTTGCCGATGCGGAACTGCGCTTCCGGCGCTTCCTTGCTTTCGGGGAATTCGACCACGACCTCGCGGTAGGCATTGATCGCCTTACCCGCGCCGGATGAGTTGCCTTGGCTTTCCCAGACTTGGCCGATGGTGAACTGCGCCTTCGACGCCTGCGGGGAGCGCGGTGCATTCTGGCGCACCTTGGTCAGCATCTCGGTGATCTTGTCATTGGAGATGCCGGACTTGAGGCCGAGGAAGCTGGTCTTCACCTGGCCGTCGGCCGCGGACTGCGCCATGCTGGCCTGGCGGTTGAGCGCCTTTTCGTAGAGGTTGCTGGAGTTGTAGCGGCTGATGAAATCCTGATAGGCATCGAAGGCCTCGCGGATCTTGCCGTCTTGCTCCAGGAGCTCGCCCTGGCGGAAACGCGCGTCCGGCGCCTTTTGGGCGATCGGCATGGTGTCGGCGAGTTCGTCGTAGATCTTGATCGCCTTGTCCCGCTTGCCGGAGCTCTCCGCGGCTTGGGCCTGGCTGTAGAGACCCTCGGCGCGGTCGTTGTTGGCGGAGGTGTTGCCGACCAACGGCGGGAGATCGGCGTCGTCGCCACAGGAGGCGAGCAGAACGGCGAGGGCGGGCAAAGCGAGACGCGGGATTCGCATGGCAGGGAAACTAGAAAGTGCGGGGACGGGGCGGAAAGCGAAATTCGCGCGGCGTTCAGGAGCCGCCCATCTCGGCCGAGCGGCGGGCGGCGGTGGTCACCGCCTCGATGAAGGCGGCGCGCATGCCGCGTTTCTCCAATTCCGCCACCCCGGCGATGGTGGTGCCACCGGGTGAAGTGACCTGATCCTTGAGGACACCGGGGTGCAGGCCGGTTTCCAGCACCATGGTGGCCGCTCCGAGCACGGTCTGGGCGGCCAGCTTCAATGCCTCGGCCCGCGGCAGGCCGGCGCGCACGCCGCCATCCGCCATGGCCTCGATCATCATGTAAACGAACGCCGGACCGCTGCCGGACAGGCCAGTGACCGCGTCCATCAGGGATTCGGGCAGTTCCACGGCGATTCCTACCGAGCCGAGCAGCAGCCTCGCGACCTCCGCATCCTCGGCGGTGGCGGCTTTTCCGCTGCAAAAGGCGGCCGCGCCTTTCCCGACCAGTGCCGGGGTATTCGGCATGCAGCGGATCACGCGCACGCCAGCCGGCACGTGGGCCTCCAGCCAGGCGGTGTCCAGCCCGGCAGCCACGGAAATCAGCAGCGCCTCGCCCTCCGGCAGGGCGGCCAGCGCGGACCCGGCCTGATTCGGCTTGGTGCAGAGCAGGTAGGTCTCGGCCGCCAGCTCCGGGATCGACTCGACGATGGTCGCTCCGGTCGCGGCGGCAAAGGCCTTGGCGGCGTCCGGATAGGCGTCGCAGCCGCTCACGTTTTCCGCCGGAATCGCCCCCGAGCGGATCGCTCCTTCCACCAGGGCAGAGCCCATTTTCCCGCAGCCGATGACGCCAAGTTTCATGCCGCGGCAGACTAGGGCGGGGGACTCGGGGCGGGCGAGCGCCATTTCGGGAATGGATTTTGCGCTCGCGGAGGGGTAGATGGGTAATTCCCTCCCCATGAAATTGGTCGCCTTTGCTATTGCCCTATCAATCGCCATCCAGATGGACGCTGCCGCGGAACCCTCCAAGCCCCTGCATCCCAAGTATCCGGTGATCGAAGGAAATTACCGGATGACGGAGGATTGGTCGGTGACCTTGGACCAGAAATACAACCGGCGCATCGAGGATGGCAACCTGGTCATCTGGCGACCCGGATTTACCATCTGGACCATTGTTTGGAATGCCAAGGAGGGCGAGACTCCGGAACAGCGCTTGAAGCATCTGAAGGAGGGCATTTCCGACAAGGCGACCGACGTTACGGAGGAAAAAGAGGGAAAGGTCCTGAAGCTTTCTTATCGCCTGAACGAAGCGTCCGATGACAAGAGGCAGCCCGCATTCTACGGATTCGCCGTGGGGCCGGCCGGGCACGTGCAGATTTCGATCTACTTCGATGACGCGAAGGAACTGGCCAAGGCCCAGCGGATTTTCAAGAGCCTGACGCCGGTGGAGCCAAAGAAGGAGCCCGCACCCAAGCCTGGGTCGCCGGAGAAGTGACCATTTGTTCGGGGAGTTCCGGGTTCCGGCCCGGACCGGCGGGCCGTGATTTTCCTTGAGGCCGTCCCGTCGCGGAACATCGTCCGGGCATGCGTTTTCTGATGGCTCTCGCGATTTCGACGATCGGGCTCTCCGCTGCGGCGGAGAAAGAAGCAGAGGCCGAGGCGGCGCCTGCCGTGGATGCCGCGCCTGCCGCGGAAACGGAGGAAGTGCCGGCCGTGAAGAAGGTGATCTCCGAACGGCTGAAGGACCTGCCCGAGCCGGCACCGACGCCGATCCCGAAGATGCTGATGATGGCGGTGACCACCACCGAGCCGATGGCGCAGAAGCACGTGCTGGATGGCTTCGCGAATCTCCACGGCGGCTGGGACTTCGAGGCCTACCGGCATTTCTGCGCGGCCCTGAAGCTCGATCCGGATTGCCTGATGGCCCACTGGGGCGTGGTGGTGGCGCTGATCAATCCGGAGCCGGACTTGGTCGACGAGCGCACGGCCTCGCTGGAGCGGATGGTGGCGCTGGTGAAAGCGGAGGCCGGCACCGAGCTGGAGCGCTCGTATGCCTACGCCATCGCCGTCTTCTTCGAAAAGGGCTCGGTGGCGGCATCGGATGCCTTCCGCAAGGTCTCGGCGAAATTCCCCAACGACCCGCAGCTCAAGCTGCTGACCGCGGCCTTCGGTCGCTCCGGCTATGACGATGGCAAGCCGAATCCCGACCAGGAGAAGGCCGAGGAGATGATCGATGAGATGCTGACCCGCGATCCGGATCATCCGCTCTATCTCTATGCCTATCTGACGATCCGGGCCGAGGCACCGGACTTGCGCGGTGATCTGGCGCGGGCGCGGCGGCTATGCCAGCTGGCACCGGGCTATGCGCCATTCCTCCACTTGCTCGGCCATTTCGAGCTGCGCAATGGCAATGCCGCCCAAGCCGCCGAGGCGTTTGCCCGTTCCGCCGAGCTTTACCGCGGGTGGATGCAGACCACCAAGGTGAACCACGCGGATTGCCCCGGGTGGGTGAAGGCGGAGTGCTATCGCGCCGCCGCGCTCGCCTCGAAAGGCGACTACGCCAACGCACTCGCCACGGCCAAGGGAGTGGCGGCGATCGAGGTGGTGCCGGAGCGTGCGAACAGCGAAGGTGGCCAGCTCCTGATGTGGGAAGGGCGCACGTTAGCCGCCCGCCTGTTGATGCGGCGGGGTCTGCCGGGCGATGCGGCGCAGGCGCTGGGAACCCTGCCCGATCCCGAGAAGCAGAAGGCTTATGGGACGCGCAGCCACGCGGTTTGGTTCTATCAAGGGCTGGCCTGCGGACTCGAAGCCCGCAAGGCGCTTGAAGCCGGCAATGCCGAGGAAGCCCGCAAGATCACCGATGCACTCACGTTGCATGGCCAGAGTATGCTCAAGACCCGAGCGCCTGCAAGCGCCGCCGGTGAGCGATCGTCATGGGCCCGCGGCTACACCGCGCTGGAAATCATCGCCAGCGAGATGCGCGGCGCGATGGCGATGGCCGGACCGAAGGATGGCATCGCTTCCGCCTTCAACTGGTATCGTGCGGCGCTCGATCGCCAAACGCCGCCGACGATGCTGATGCCGCCGATCACCCTGCTGCCGATGGAAGCACGGTTGGGCGAGTATTTCATGGCCCGGGGCGAGACCAAGCCCGCGATCGACATCCTGGTGGAGGCGCAGGGGAAGTACACTCACGACGTCGAGATTCTCTCGCGCCTGCAGAAGGCGATGGAGAAAGCCGGGGAGAAGGAACAGGCCAAGCTGGTCCGCGAGCAGATCGAGAAGGTGAAGGCTGAGTAACTGAGTTGTTAGTCGCGGGAGCGCCGGTCTTCAGACCGGCTTGAATGGTCCCTAACTGCTGACCTGAATCCGGCTCACGCGCCGTCTTTCCCTGACAATCCAGCCAAGGAAAGCCAGCGACACCAGCGCGCCCACGCCGTAGCAGGTGAGCTGGATGCTCTGGCTGATCAGCAGCGGAAGCGTTAGCTCCGGATAGACGATTTCGGGAAACAACGGCTGCTCCGTTTTCCACACCCACGCGCCGACGGCAAGGCCCGCGGCTTCGGTCACGAGGATCAGCCACGGGACGATCTTCAATAGCCGCGGCGGGGCGATCTTGGGCCAGTCGCCTGCCCGGGCGAGAAACAGGGCGATGAGCCCCAGCCCGAGTCCGGGACCGACCGAGGCGCGGAACGCCCAGGCCACGGCGAGCAAGGTCAGGTCGGTAATGCCCCACAGCGGCGGGTGATAGACGGTGAAATGCTCCGGCGAGATCCGGATCAGATACTGGTCGTGCAGCACGCAGTAGAGGAAGACCTCCGCCCAGATGCCGAAGACGATGGCATAGGTCACGGATCGCTTTTCGCGGAGCAGGGGCATGGGCGAGGGAAGTATCGACAGGTCCCGCATTGCAATGCGAGAGGGATTGCTTCGCCGCCGGAAAGCATGGGCCGACGAAAATGCCCTGTGGATTGTTGGAAATGCCCGTTGCGACTTCATGCGCACTCCAAGAATTTTCATGCTGAAATCGGGATCGGATTATCACCGCCTGGGTCGGCCGTTCGCGCTTTCGGACAACCTCGAATTCCTCCATTGTGAACTCCCGCAACCTCGTATCCGCGCTTTCTCTTGCTGCCGTCACCTCGGCTCAATCTGCCCAGACCTATCAGAACTCGAACCCTCTGAATACCTGGAATGCAGCCGATGCCAACTGGGACGCCGGCGTGACATGGACCAATACCACGGCGAACGACGCGATCTTCGGCGGTACGGGCGAATCGGTCGCGGTCACCACGGTCAGCGCGCGTGACATCACCATCAGCAGCACGGGCTACGTCCTGACCGGTAGCACGATCACGTTGGGGGCAACGTCGGTCCTGACCGCGAATGCGGACGCGACGATCAATTCCGGGACCGCAGGAGGTGCCACGACGGTCACCAAGCAGGGGACTGGAAACCTTACGCTGGGCGGGGGCAACGCCTTCACCGGACAACTGGTGATCAACGCCGGCCGTATGACCGTGAATGCCGGCGGAACCCAGAATAACGCGAATAACGCCCCGGGAAACCTCGCGGGAGCTTCATCCATCGTGATCAACAACGGCGGCTCGCTCGATTTCCGCGGCGGCTCGACGACGAACCAATCCACGGGTGCAAACACCATTGGTGCGAATGCCAAGGCGATCACCGTCAATACGGGCGGCACGCTACTGGCCACCACCATCAACTCCATCGGGTATTGGAACCAGAACCAGTATGCCAACATCACGATGGCGGGAGGCACGTTCACTCCGAATGCGTCGACCTACATCAACCGGCTCACGATCAACCAGACCAGCACGGTCAACGGCACGGGTGCCATCCAGAGCTGGCAGACCTCCGGGGACTTCATCGTGGCGAATGTGGATGCCACCATCAGCTCGGGCTACCGGATCAACAGCACCAGCTCCACGGTGAACGTGGCGGCGACGAAGACGCTCACGATTTCCGGAGCAGTCACCAACCACAATGGCGGGACCGCGACGGCCGCCGGAACGGCGGGGTTTACCAAGTCGGGGGCGGGGACGCTAGTTCTCAGTGGTAACAATGTTTTCGGAGGCGTCGCCACCGTCAGCGTGGGAACTCTGAAACTCGGCAGCGCGAGCGCGCTTGGAGCGAACGGCATTGCCTCCATCACCTCCGTGACCTCCGGTGCCGTGTTGGATCTTAATGGACAGGTGGTCGGTGGTGAGCCCGTGACCTTGAATGGATCCGGGATTTCCTCGGGTGGTGCGCTGATCAACAGCAGCGCGACGGCGGCCAGACTCGGCGGTGCGGTCACGGTGGCTTCCGCCTCCAGCATCGGTGGCTCCGGCAATTTCACACTCGCCGGATCCATCGGCGGCACCGCCGCTCTTAGCAAGACCGGCACTGGTACGGTGACTCTCTCGGGCTCCAGTGGATTCACCGGCACCACGACCGTGGAAGGAGGCACGCTGGCGGTCACCGGCAGCATTGCCGACAGTCCTGTCACCGTCCTGGACGGCGCGACTCTCGCGGCTCCCGGAATCGAAATCGGCGGGCAAGTGGGAGATCTGACACTTGGGACGACGACTGGCTCCACCTTGAGATTTCCCAATCTCTCGGCGGGAGGGCCCGCTTTGCTGGAAGTGCTGAACCTTCAAGCCAACGGTGTCACCACCATCAGCGTCGGGGGAGATCTCACCGCCGACGTTTTCCCCCTGATCACCGCGACAGGACGAAGTGGCTCAAGCACCTTCGCGCTCTCTGCGCCCCGCGGCGTGACTGCCAACTTGATCGACACAGGCAATACCCTCTCTCTCAATGTCGCGGGAATCGTCAAGACGACTTGGAAAGGGGATGCCGGCACGGAGTGGGACATCGCCACCACCCAGAACTGGAAGCTCGGAGCCACCGACCCCGACGTTTTCCAGAACACGGACAACGTGCTCTTCGACGGCACGGCCATCGGGACTGATGTGACCCTTGCCGGTCCTGTCGCGCCTAACAGCGTTACCTTCAATTTCAACGATCCGGTCGCTTACTACATCTCCGGCGAGGGCGCGATCGCCGGCAACACCGGTATCAGCAAGGCGGGCAGCGGCACGGTTACCTTGGCCAACGTCAATACCTTCACCGGGCCGCTGAAACTGACGGGTGGCACCCTCCAGATCGGCGGAGCGGGCTCGCTCGGCTCGGGCAATTACGCGGCCCCGATCCTGAATGACGGAACGGCACTCCAGTATAGCTCAAGTACCAACCAGACCTTGTCCGGCTCGATCAGTGGAATCGGGGCGGTCATCAAGGACTCCGCGGGCAGCACGCTCACGCTTACCGGGTCTAACAACTTCGACGGCGGGCTCACGATCAGTGCGGGAACGGTGTCGGTGGTGAACGACAGCAATCTCGGGACGGGCGACATCACGTTCGATAATCTCGGCACCCGCTTGACCTTCACCGGAACCTCCACGGTGGTGAACAATGAGATCGTCTTGCCTGGCAGCGGCACCGGCACGGTCACCTTGCTGACTCCCGACAATAGCTCGACGGTCCTGCATGGCACCATCAGCGGGGGAGGCGCTGATACCACCTTGTTCCTCCAGGGCGGGATTGCCGGGTCTTCCAGCGGCAGCTTCGTCGTGGACGGCGACAATACGGGCCTGCAAGGCATCATGAACGTGCAGCGCGGTTCGCTTATCCTCGGGAGCGCCAATGCCGCGGGCAGCACGCAGATCCTTCTCGATAGCAACAACAATGCGAACGGGGCTCTCCAGCTCTCGGGTAGCTTCACGATTCCTAACAGCGTGAAGATCAATTTCCAGAGCCAGCGCATCGGTGTCGCAACGGGGCTGGCCGCTGGAATCGATGGAGCGATCACGGAGAACAGCGCGAACGGTCTGGAGAAAGTCGGCGCGGGCACGCTGCGCCTGGGAGGCATCAATACCTACACGGGCAATACCGTGGTCACCGCGGGCACGCTTGAACTGGCCAATACTTCCCGGCTTGCCTTCAAGCTGGGGGCGACCAGCGGCCCCACCAATGTCCTCAGCGGTGCGGGAACTGTTGTGTTGGACGGGTCATTTGCGATCGACACTACCGCTGCCGCTGCCCTGAGCACCGGCACGTGGGTGCTGGAAAATGTGCCATCGCTCACCGGTGCCTACGGTGCCACCTTCAGCGTGGTCAATCCGGACGGCTCCCCGTGGACCGATGCGGGTGATAACAAGTGGACCAAGCCCGGCGCGGTCGCCGGCACGCTGTATACCTTCGTGGAAACCACCGGCACGCTGACCCTGACGCCCGGTGGCTATGACGCGTGGCTCGCTGCCTTCACCTTCCCGGAAGGTGCGGACACCACCCGTACCGGCGACCCTGATCACGATGGGTTCACGAACCTGCAGGAGTTTCTCTTCGGCACCTCCCCGGTCTCTGCGGAAGGGGCATTGGTGGCGTCCGATAGATCCGGCGGGGATTTCATCGTCCGCTGGAAAGAGCGCATCTCGGGATCGACCTACGCCTTCAAGTCGAGCAGCACCTTGGGCAATGACTGGGTTCCTGCCGCTGGGGCGACCCTTTCCAATGACGGGCCTGTGGCCGGCGACTACCAACCCCGCAAGGCGACCATCACCATCGGAGCCGGAAACGAATTCTTCCGGGTGGAAGGCGTGGAGAACTGAATGATCTGACCGCTCCCGCGCGAAACCGATTCACGCGGGAGCGGCAAGCTGCTAGATCGGGACGAGTGTCCGATCTCCGCGAACGTTTCATTGAGCTCGCCATCCGTCCGCTCGCGGGAAAGTCCCCGGCGGAAGACTTGGCGCGGGGCGAGCTGATGGAGCGGCTGAACCACGCGCGGTCCGGTCCACAAGACGAGTCGCTCGAAGTGGCGATCGCGCAACTTGAAGCGACATCCGCCCTCTCGCGGAAAACGGGAGTGCCGGCGTTCTGCCTCCTCCTCGCATTCGCCATCGTGATCGGACTGGTTTCCCTGGCGACGTGGAGGGACTTGGTCCGGATGGATCGCCTCTACAATGTGATCCCCGGCAGGATCGACCACGTAGCTGCGGCAGAGAGGGAGCTGGAACGAAAGGTCCCGGAAGACCAGCGGATTTTCCTTTTCTCGGGCCATTCGTCGATGGGGACCGAGATTCAGAGGGCGTGGCACGAGAGCTGTAAAGTCAGCCTGCCGGATGACCCGGCGTGGTTGGAGGAATACGCGTTTAGTGCCGGCCTTAGCGTCTTGGAGGGGGGGCAGGTTTTCTTGCATGCGCGACGGATCGACCCAGGAAACGGCATGTGGGATGCGAGGGAGGCGACTGGTTCACTGGTTCGTTCCAAGTTCAAACATTCCAGCTCGAGGCCGCGCGGGGCGATCGGCCCGGCACTGCCCGTCCTGAAAACGGACCAGCCCTACAGGGAGGCGGTGGATCACATGGAAAGGGCGTCCGTGGCACCACGCTTCGAATCATGGATTCCACCCCGGACGATAAAACGCCTGGCAATGCTCGGGCCCGCCACCGATCTGGCAGAGCTTGCGGACCGGTGGATGTTTGCGGGAGTCCAATGGAGATCAGGCTCAACGTTCCATCGCTGGGCCGAACTATGGGAAGCCCGTGCCGCCGAATTGGAAAGGGACCAGGACCGGGAGGGTCTAAGGCGGTGGTTCGGAACCATCGAGCGCTTGCTCCCTCGCTGCCTGGCGGATTCCGGGAACAAGCGGCTCTACGATCCGGGTGGCTTCTTCGGCTCGCGCCACTCGCGGAACTTTCTGGAAATCCTCCGCCGTCAGGAGTTGCACGACGAAGCGGCGCGTCTCGACCACTGGATAAGGGAATCCAGCAGGCCGCTCACGGGTGTGACGAGTGGCTCGGGGATGGACATTCGCCCGCGAATGGCGGTCGCCGATTACGGCGACTGGATCCACGCGATCCCTGGTTCCATTCAGGATCGCGATCTCGAGCCAGGCCGCCGGGCGGAGCACGCGGCGGCGGACCGGATGCTCGCGGTCACCGTGGCGATCTTGTTCGGTGTGCTGGCGTGTCTGGCCTGCCTTGAGGGGTGGCGTCGCGCGAGACCGGTGCGAGGATTGGCTGATCGGGTGGGGGCATTGCTACGCCCCTCCGACTTCGCGTGGATCTTTGGATTGGGCATCGCCGTGCCGGCACTGTGGCATGTTGCCATCGCGGGGATTTCCCCGCTGGGTGCCCGGGATTTCTCCATCACCTGCGGCTACATGAAACCGGTTGCGCTGCGGGTGGCTGGCAGCTTCCTCTTCGCCTGCTGCATGCTGATCCAGTCCGCACGATGGCGGCTGGCGAAGCGCGGTGGCGTGCTCGGCTTCCGGCCGGTCTTGTGGCCCGGCTGGGCGATGGCCATCATCGCAGCCTTGTTCGTGCCAGCGATCAGCGCGGTGCGATATCTTCCCACGTATCATCCCAGGTGGCAGCAGGATGATTTCGTGAACTTCGGCAGCGCCGTCGCCGGCCTGCCCTTGCTCTGGCTGCTATGGCGCTCGTTCGCCATGGTCCTCTGCCCCACGCGGGCCGCGCTTCCCGGCGTCCTCGTCTGCCGGATGCTCATGCCATGTTTCATCGGAGCCGCTCTCCTGCTGCTCGCCTCCGCGCCGTTGCTGAAGCGGGAGGAGTCGAAATGGGTGCAGCGCGATGCTCTCGCCCATCCCGATCCCGGCGGCAGTGGCCTGTCCGTCATGGACGCACGCCTCGTGGAGATGCTGCGGGACAAACTCCTCCATGCCATCGAGACGGCTCCGCAGCACAAGTGAACGGTGGACTTTGGATTCCGCGACGAGGCCACGGGAGTCCATTCGCCTCCGCCGTGACTGCCTGAAGAAGTCGCTATTTGATCTGGCTCTTCAGCTCCGCGACCTGCGACTTGGCTTCCTCGATGAGCTTCTGGGCCTCGCCGACCTTCGCCTGTTCACGCGCTGCCCGCTTCCGCTGGGATTCGGCGCGGGTCAACCGGCTCTCGTTGGTGACCGAGCGGGTCGTGGTGCCGCCGTTTTTATCGCGGCGGGTCACGGTGGTGGTGGCGGAGTTGGTGTATTTGTCAGCCTTTTCGTTGGCGTCGCGGACGGTCTCTTTAGCCTTGTCGATGCCCATTTCCAAGCGGCGGATGTAGGCCTCCAGCGATGCGATCTTCACCTCGGGATCGCCCTTCAATTCGGGCTTCTTTTCGACGGTGGTGTCGGGAGTCGTGTCGGCGGTGTCGTCTTCGGCATCCTTGCCGGGAGTTGCTTTCTCAGGAGCCTTGTCGACCGCGCGGTCGTGGGCAGCTTCGCGCTTGGCTTCACGGTCCAATTGCTCCTTCGCTGCGCCGTGGTCGCGGGGGAAGCGGTCGGCCAGTTCCTTCGGCAGCCGCGAGAACTCCACCCGGGCGACCCCGGCGGAGTGGACGATTTTCACGCCCACGGCATCGTGCCCGGTGATCGTGGCATTCTCGAAAACCTTGCCGTCGCGGGTCTTCAGCGTGCCGACATTGAGCGGGAGTTTCAGCGGCTCGGCAGCGAGCGCAGCGCCGGCGAGGAGGAGCCAAACGATGGATTTCATGGGGCCCTCCTAACGAAAACCGCTGGGAGAGTCAACGCGGGCAGGGTTCCAGTAACGTCAGACGCCGTGCTTGAACTTTGGAGGCCGCGAATGGATGCGAAGGGGCGTGAGTGTATGCCGTCCCCGGCTTCGTAGGGGATGGGCTGCGCACTTCCGGCGGGGCGAGGCTTCTTTGGTGATCGTGACTTTGATTTGATTGGCGGGCCGCACACAGCCGGAACGACGAAGTCGTCCCGCTACTACGAAAAGCATGCGGTGGCGGAACGACGAAGTCGTTCCGCTACGATGGAAGAGCTTCCTTTCTCGCCAAGCGGCCCGGGCTTTGCCAGACAACCGGCGAACGATGGCCCGCGTGCTTGTGATCTTTGCCCACCCGGCCTTCGAACGGTCGCGGGTGAACCGCGCCCTGGTCGCTGCCGCCCGCGCGACGGAGGGGGTGACGGTGCATGACTTGTATGAGGTTTATCCCGACTTCCTGATCGAGCCGCACGACGAGCAGCGCCTGTTAGAAAACCATGACACGGTGGTTCTCCAGCATCCCTTCTTCTGGTACAGCAGCCCGGCGCTGGTGAAGGAGTGGCTGGATCTGGTGCTCGCCTACCGCTGGGCCTATGGCGAGGGCGGGACGGCGCTGCGCGGGAAGATCCTCGCCCAGGCGATCAGCGCGGGCGGCCCGGAGATGGCTTATCGCCGTGAAGGTCCGAATCACTTCTCCGTCCGCGAACTGCTCGCGCCCTTCGAGCAAACCGCCCGGCTGTGCGGCATGGGATATGCAGAGGCATTCACGGTCCACGGCGCGCATCACCTGGATGCCGCCGCGCTCGCCGCCGAGTCGAAGCGCTACCAGGCGTGGCTGACCACCCTTCGCGATGGCGCGGCTCCGCTCTGGCTCCCCACTCCCTGACTGACTGACCGATGGCCTTTGAAAGCGCCTTTGCCCAAGCCTTCCTCTACCTCGCCGCGGCGCTGGTCGCCATCCTCGTGGGCAAGCGCCTCGGGCTCGGCGCGGTGCTCGGCTACCTGATCGCCGGTGCCTTGATCGGCCCGTGGGGCTTCGGCTGGATTGGCCGGGAGAGCGAGCAGATCACGCACTTCGCCGAGTTCGGGGTGGTGATGATGCTGTTCCTCGTCGGCCTTGAATTGCAGCCGTCGCACCTGTGGAAGATGCGGCGCGAGATCTTCGGGCTCGGCTCATCGCAGGTGGTCTTTTCCGCGCTGGCGATTGCGGCCGTGGTGCTGATGTTCGGGCTCAGTTGGAAGACCGCGCTGGGGATCGGCCTCATCCTTGCGATGTCGAGCACGGCGATCGTGCTGCAATGCCTCTCGGAGAAAAACCTGCTGCGCACCGAGGCGGGCCAGAATTCATTCGCGGTCCTGCTGTTCCAGGATCTCGCGGTGATCCCCATCATGGCGGTGCTGCCGCTACTGGCCGCGGGTCAGGTGGTGAAGGCGCACGATGATCATGGTCATGGTGGCAGTGCCGCGTGGATGGCCCATTGGCCGGCATGGGGACAAGCCATCGCGACGATTGCCGCGGTGGCGATCGTCGTGGCCGTGGCACGCCTCGCGGTGCGGCCGATCTTCCGCGCCATCGCCGCGAGCGGACAACGTGAGGCCTTCACCGCCGCGGCCCTCTTGCTGGTCATCGGCATCGCGCTGCTGATGACGAAGGTCGGTCTCTCCGCCGCGCTCGGGGCCTTCGTCGCTGGCGTGGTGCTGGCGAACAGCGAGTATCGGCACGAGCTGGAAAGCGATCTGGAGCCGTTCAAGGGGCTGCTGTTAGGCCTGTTCTTCCTCGGCGTCGGGACTGGCATCAACTTCGGCCACATCGGCTCGCATTGGGGGACCGTATTCGGCGGGGCCGTGGCGCTGCTGCTGGTGAAGGGCGGCGTCATCTTCGGCTTGGCCCGCTTGAAGGGATCGAACTGTGCCAGCGCGCTGGTCTTCTCCTCCGCACTCGCGGCGGGTGGGGAGTTTGCTTTCGTGCTGATCGCCCTCGCGGCGAATGCCGGGGTCTTCCCGGTGGAAATCTCGCGCACGCTGGTGGCCGTCGTCGCGCTGACCATGGCGGCGACGCCGTTGCTGATCCTGGCGGCGCACCGCTTCACTGCTCGCAGCGTTGCCTCCGACGAGGTGGAGCGGGAAAGCGACGTGCATGACCAGGGTGCACCGGTCATCATCTGCGGCTTCGGCCGTTTCGGCCACGCGATTGGTCGGCTCCTGCAGACGCAAGGCATCGAAAGCACGGTGCTCGATAACGATCCGGACCAGGTCGAAACGCTGCGGGCGCTCGACATGCCGGTCTTCTATGGCGATGCGGCGCGGCCCGACCTGCTCGCCACCGCCGGCGCGGCGCACGCGAAGGTGCTGGTGATCGCCCTGAAGAGTGACGAGGCCACGGTGAAGATCGTGGAGGCGGCGCGGCAGCATTACCCGCACCTGAAAATTTTCCTGCGGGCCTACAGCCGCAGCTCCGCCTACAAGTATCTCGATCTCGGCGAGCAGGGGATCTATCGCGATACGCTGGACTCCTCGCTGCGCATGGGCACGGATGTGCTGTGCGCGCTCGGCAGGTCCGCCCACACTGCACACCGCGCCGCGAAGCGCTACCGCAAGGCGGACGAGGCCTTCGTCCGCGAAGTCGCCGCCCATCGCCATGAGCACGAGAGCTACGTGGGTGTCGCCCGTGAAGCGCGGGTGATTTTCGACGCTGTGATGCGCGCCGACCTCAATGAGCACCCGGCGGACGACGGCTGGTCGCCCCCGGTGGCCGAGCAGAAGAAGCCGGAGCCGAACTGAGGAAATTCACTTGGCGTGCCGAACACCGTGTCATCGCTCGCGGGTTCGCCGACGCTATCACCGCTTCAGCCTGCCCGATCGAGAAAGGCGCGGACGATTTCGTCGGCGAGAGCAAACGGTGTCTGTGGCAGGGTCATGTTGAGGACCAGGCTCAGGGTGAAGGGCGCTCCTTTCAAATCCGGGTAGTGTCTGGCATAGGTCGTATAGCCGGGGCCGCCACCGCCATGGCCGTAGGCATCGCCAAGCGGATCTTTCCGGAAATGCATCAGCCCGAGTCCGTTGGCGGGAATGGATACGGCGGGTGAAGTCTTCAGCACATCCACCGTTTCCATCATTTTGCGGAGCGACGTTTCCGAAACGATCTTTCCGCCGAACAGGGCATCGTAAAAGCGCGCCACATCGGTGACTGTCGAAATCAGGCAACCGGTGACGATCCATTCCGGCCGGTAGAGCCGCCGGAAGTCACCCTCGAAGCCCGGGGCTTCTCCCTCCAGGAGCTCCAGATTCACGTCAGGGGCGACAAATGCCCGGGTGTCGCGGAGACCCAGTCCTGCCAGCACGTTCTCTAACAGGAAGTCGTAGTAGCCCATGCCGGACAGAGACTCGATCAACTTCTTGAGCAAGCCATACGCGGGATTCGAGTAGGCCCAGCCCTCACCGGGCGGGAACAGAGGAGTGCCACGAAGTCCGACCTCCATCAGCTTCTCATGACTCCATGGTTTCGTGGGATGCGAGGTGACCGCTTCCTGATACTCGCGAGAGGAGAAGTAGTCCGACAGCCCGCCCGAGTGGTTCAGCAATTGCCGGACGGTGATTCCATCCGGGATCGGTGCCTCCGGCATCAGGCTGCGAAAGGTCTCATCGAGAAAGTCCCTGCCATCCTCGCAAAGCTTTAACAGGGCCACTGCGGTGAACGTCTTGGAAATGCTGTAGATGTAAAACGCCCTGCCGTGATCCGCCGCCGTGATCGAGCCGGCGGAGAAGGTCTCCACGATTCCGTTTCGCGAGATTGCGGCGAGAGCACCTTTGCAGCCGGTCTTTTCAATGGCTGCCTTGAGTTGGGGCGTGATGTCGAAGCTCATGCGGGATCCTGTGGGTTAGGAGGCGATGCGAATCGCACCAAAACAAAGCGGCCCGCAGCGAGCTGCGGGCCGTTTTGATCAAAGTGGCGGTGGAGTAAATCTGGAACGAACGAAGCTCTCAGGATTCCCTAATTTCACAGTTTTACAGGGACTTACAGGTGAAAAGTCGGAATTCCGAGCACTTTGAGCTCTGAGTGTCTCCGTAAGTCGCTGATTTTCCGCCATGGGAATGACGGATTTCCCGGGTTCCCTGTTGCCGGAATTTACAGAGAAACCTCCCCCGAATTTTTTCGGCTGCGGGTCATGCAGTCTCACCGATCACTCGGCACCTACCATCTCGCGCCTTCGGCATGCCTCCCAGATCTAGCACGCCGATCCAATGACATAGAACTCCGCTCCAAGACCCTTGCAGGCAAGCTCAGCTTCCAGAAGCAGCGTGTTCAGTTGCCGAAACCGGTCCTCTTCACGCGTGGTCGTTGTATTCCTGAAGGTCTTTGCAACCTTGTCGTATCGAGATTTTGTGACTCGCGGCTGTAGAACCACGACTCGTCTCCTGTAGTTGTGCCCGAGGCCGTCAATTGTTTGGATCAGCTTTTTCCTATTTCCGAGCAGTAGACCATTTTCCCAGGTCGCCGCGGCTACCGAATTGGTTTCATTTCTCCTCACCATCTTTTGCAAGCTCTCGGAGTCGAGCGCGTGAAGGTTCTTCACTGCTTGGCCACAAACCACCTCATATTCTGCAACCGAGATCTGCCGGCCTAGCGTATCCGAACCCGCGGCCTTCACATGAATCAACGTCAGTCGTGGATCTCCGCCGTCGGCTGGCTTGGTCTCCAGCTGAATGAAGTCGGCGATTTCGTCACCTCCGTCATCACAAAAAAGGAAACCATTCCCGCAGCCGAAAAGCGGATGCGTGCGCCAATAGGAGGCCACCCAGCAGAACAACGACTTTTGCTTCCCAATGTCGTTGACGGAAAGTCCAGACGCCGCCGCGGTCGTTGGCTTCTCTTTCCCCACATCGAATCGTTTGGCATTCCCCGCAGCCAGCTTCTCGCCGAGATCTTCAAAGCGCCATCCTTCGAACAAGTAGTCGCGGAATCGCATCTTGAAAACACGGCCGTCACTCAGCGTCATGCCGCTATCAAAACGAATTTTGAGCCACCGGGTATTCCGGCAGGCACGGAGAAGCTCGTCCCACTCTGGCTTACTGGCACCCGCCTTCATCTTTCCCGAAACCTTGACGGTGACCTTCGAGGTGGATGAGGAGATCTCAAGTTCAACGTCGCCGAGTTCCTGACCACGAAGGAATGCAGCGCTCGTGATCTTGTTACCGGTTTGGTTAACCTTGGTGAACTCGGACTCGTAGGCCCATTTTTCCGCCAGCCTTTGATCCTTCACCGAGCCGTTCGCCGCACCCATCACAAGAAGCTCGGGCGGGACAAAGCTTACATCAAAGGCCCCGTTGAGTGCTGCCACTCCGTCCACAGGCTCCGCCAGAAATCGCATGGGATAGGCCACCGCCTTCTTTTTGGTTGAGGTGGAAGTCTGCCAGAGCGCATCGAGGATTTCCTTGGAGAGGCTACAGAACTCGGTCCAGTTGGCTGTGGCCGAAAGCCATAGGCTGGACTTGGAATGAGCTAGACCGATAGGCCGCTGGCCGCCGGCCATCGCCGCCATGGAGCGGGCGGCCGTGTAATGATAGCTCTGATCCTCCAATGGACTCAGAGAGTTTTCTAAATCCATTCCGACGAGCATTTTGGAGTCTGGCTTCAGCGCCGTCTGTCGGTGCACGCCACTGAGCCATAGAGTTCGTGTGCGCCCGCCCATGAAGGCGGTGTCCAATACCTCCCTTGGAACCGCTTCAAAATCGACGAGCGACTTGATACCTACCTTTCGATCGCGGATCTCCTTGAACAAACTGTTCCGGGCTGCCGAGTCGGAACAAAAGACGCCGAAAAAATTCTTATAACGACAAACGACGAGCAGCTGATTGACTACGTCCTTGATGTTCGCGGTGTTGGTGAGCAGCCAGCCGGGGTCAACAGACTCCAGGTAATGTGTAAAGGTGAAATTAACCGCCGCTTTGATTCCGGATTTCTGGGCTTGGACAATCTTGGGGTGAGCGCCTGAAAGATGGATATCGAGCAGCTCCATCGCGCCTTCCATCAGCCTTTCTTCACTCTTCGCCTGTGAACCCTTCGCCGTCAACTTTAGCAACAGCAAGGAAAGGTAGGGGCACGTCTCGCTGATATCTATAGGTTTCCGCATACGCCTTGGATAGGATGTCCTCTAACCGTCCACGCGAAAATTTCAAGGCAAATTGCAAACTGCACTGACCTAGGTTGGAGTTCTCGATGATCCAGCTGCGTCCCAACAGCGATGGCCCCGTATGGGGCATCGAGATCCTCAAGGGGCGCCAGCGGCCCACCAAACCCTCAGAAGCGCCGTTTTTCTGGTTGGAATTTGCTCATCTAAACAAACTGTTCACGGAAAGGCATGGATCAAGACCTCGTCAGACCTTCTCGTGCAGGTGATGCATTTCACTACCGTTGGGCGGCACGCCGTTGTCTCAAGCTGCTGAATCCAGGTAGCGGTGTTGAGAGGGTTTTCATCGAAGGTTCGGAAGAGTCCAGACTCGGGGGAGAGTGCTCGATTGATGTGGCGGAGTATTTGGAAGACGGGCGGATTAGCTATTTCCAGCTCAAGCACACCACCACTCAGATGGGCACACCGTTCCGGTTTTCCGATCTCGAGATCACGCTGAAACGCTTTTTGGAGAGGTTTGCCGCAGATCAAACCGCGCCGGTCAGCTTCCACTTTGTCACAAACCGACCCGTCTCGGGGCAGCTCAAGAACGCCCTTTCGAAGATTTCGGAGGGGAAGGGCAGAAGTTCTGCTTACTTCAAGAAGCTCCAAAAGCTGACGGCGCTCGACTCCGAAGGAATCGAAGAATTCTCCAATCGGCTCAACATCTGCGACACCGAGGGGGATTTCCGACAACAGAAAAATCACCTCAGGAAAGAGTCTGCTCCGTATTTCACATCAGCTGCCGAGAGTATCGAGATGGACTCGCTCATTGCGCTTGTCGCTGAGCGGGCATTGCCAGTCCCGGCCGGCAAGGACCCCTCTGCGATCACGAAGGAGGAGGTTCTTTCGCAGTTCCAGATTGGATCGGAAAAAGTCCTTTACCCGGCGGATCCAAAATTTGATCCGGTTACGAATCCGCAGAAACGTGAGTTCCAAGACGAACTGCTGGAGTGGATTCTCCGTGATGACAGTCCGCTTGTCATTCGGGCATCGGGTGGAGTAGGCAAAACTGTCGTCGCACAGCAACTGGCCGGCGCCTTGTCCCGTCCGCACAGAGCGATTGTTTACGACTGCTTTGGAAACGGCAGCTATCGGAACCCTAGCGAACCTCGTCATCCGACCAAGGTGGCATTGGTCCAGATCGCCAACGAGCTTGCTCGCGATGGTCTGTGCAGCCCTCTTATCCCACGTCCCCACGATGGAGATCACACGCTTTTTGCGGCCTTCAAGGACAGGTTGATTCAGGCCATCACAATTCTCCGCGAGAGGGATCCGGAGGCCCGACTATTCCTTATCATCGACGCGGCGGACAATTCCGAAATGGCGGCGGAAGAAACGGAGGAGAAGGGCTTTGCTAAATTGCTTTTCAGGGAAGATCTCCCGGCAGGTTGCAAACTCGTGGCTTTCAGCCGACCTGGCAAAGGCCGTGCCGAGCTTCTGCAACCACCACCCACTTGCCACTACTATGATCTGCCATCTTTCACGCCTGCAGAATCGCTCGTGCATCTGAGAAGTGTTTTTCCGTCCGCCACTCCCTCCGAAGGCGAGGAATTCCACAAGCTGTCCCAAGGGAATCCGCGCGTGCAGGCATTCGCTCTAACCGAGGAGACCAGGGATCTGAACCGGTTGCTAGCTTGGCTGGGACCGGGGAATCTTACTGTTGAGGATATTATTAGCGGGCAGTTGGAAACGGCTGTCGCCAACCTGAAGAAGAAGTGTCCGGATGTCATGCAATCCCAGATCACGAGTGTGTGCCGATGCCTCGCGACGTTGCCTCCGTGCATCCCGAAAGAAGTGCTGGCATCTGCCGCAAAATTGGAATCGTCCGACATCGATAGCTTCGTCGCGGACCTTGGCCGACCGCTCTGGATTTCCGACAATCTAGTCTATTTCCGTGATGAGCCGACGGAAAGCTGGTTCAGGGATGCCTTCGCAGCGGAAACCGGGCAGATCTCCGAGATGGTCGAGGATCTGATGCCCCTTTCCGAGACATCGACCTATGTGGCGAGAGCCCTACCATCACTTCTTCACCGGGCGAAAAGGTCCGCCGAACTTCTTGCCTTCGCTTTGTCGGATCGCGGACTCCCTCGCAATGCAGGAGCCGCGGAGGTCAAGGAGATCATTATCCAAAGAACCCAGTTCGCCTTCAAAGCGGCTCTCCGAGGAAACCGCCTGCTCGATGGCTGCAAGCTCGCGTTCAAAGCCGCCGAGGAAATGGCCGGCACAGAACGCGTCGATGAACTTCTCCAACGGCATGCTGATTTCATCGGGTCGTGCCTATCACCGGCGGCGACCCAGGAACTCGCACTTTCACGGAGACTTTCAGTCGGATGGACAGGGTCCTCGAATATCTACACAGCGCTGCTCCTCTCCGGCCATGGGGATTTCCGTGGCCAGGCCCTTAGCTTTCTCCGTTCATCCCGCAACTGGCTACATACTTTTATGGAAGATGTGCGGAAACGACGGAAAGGGGCCGACGACCCTTTCGAACACGGCCCTTCACTGGGTCTGGACGAACTTGCAGCCATGGCCGGAGCTATTCTCAACCTCGAAGGCATCGAGAGCACGGTGGATTTCCTCGTCGCATGGCAACCCAAGCAATGCATTTACGAAATCACCGCAAAGCTGGCAAAGTCACTTGTCGATGCGGGACGCATCGATGATGTCCGGGCACTGATGCAGGAGGCCTGTGAAGAGCCTCACATTGTCGTCGGTTGCTGTGAGCAGCTTATCGGGGCCTGCATGGTGCCTGATGGGGAGGACCTCGGCTTCACGCTCCAGTTCATATCCGATTCCGCGGATCTGATTGAAATGCCAACATCACGTGATCTGCATGAACAGCGCCACCATCTACCCCTCGTGGCGTTTTGCGAAGCGGCAGCCGCAAATAACCTTGATCGCGACCGAATCTTGGAGGCTCTCCGAAAAATATGCGAGCAGGCTGAAATACGAAACGTCTCGTACTTTCGGCCGGAACCACGAACTGCATTTTTCCGCGCCCATTCGCTCATGATGGCTCTCAGCGGGCAGGCTGACTTCAAAGCAACTGAGATTTGGAAATCCATTTGTAGAGAACCCGAGGATCGCGCGAATTCCAGGCGCGACGAGTTGCCCAAGCTCTTCGGGGAATATTTGTTTCCGTGGTTCCTGCGTCGGGCACAGACTTTGGTGGGGCTGCCGCGATCGGAAGAGATCCACGAAACTCCCACTGGAAGGGAATTGGCCTACAAGAATCATGACGCCCATCTGATCGGATACGAGGCAGCCTGCGTGTGGGTTGAGGTTCTTGGGTTCAGTAAAGATGTCACCGAGAGCGAATTCTCGCAGTTTCGGAGCAGGCTTCTGAAGAAGCCTGGGGAAAGATTACGGATGGTCGATACGATACATTTGGCACGGATCATCTACCGTCATGAGCATCTATCGCCCGTTGGTGACGAGATCGAAGAGTTCTTTCACCGATTCGTGCGTGTGGTTGACGGGGAGCCGGATGGGGAAAGTTCCGATGACCAAGTATGTTTTGCAAAAGCGATTTTCCCCGTCAGCAAGCCGGATGCCGAAGCCCATTTTGGCAGGGCGATCGAGGCTACGTCGAAATTCGGATACGAACTGAACGAGCGCTGGAGTGCAATCCTTGCAGTCGCAACCAGAACCGCGTCTGACGAAGTAGTTCCTCAGGAGCTTTGCCAGCGATTTTTCCTCAGCGCGGAAGTTGTTGCTGAGGGAATCGCCAGGGAAAAGTATTGGGATCGCTGCGAGACTTTCGCGATCGGCGTGGAGATGAACCTGACAGTCGCCCTGGCTGCATGGAGCCGGTGGAGGGACAGGAGGTTGATTTCCTACAGACCGACACTCCTGAGCATGGCGAGAAGAGCCATCCAAAGAGAAATCCTGCCACCCGCGACGGTCTGGCCGCTTACAGCATTCCTTGAGTGCAATGCTTCGGCTGAGCTTCACACAGAGTGCATAGCGGCGGAAACGGAATCATCCGTTCGGGAAGCTATGAAAGCCGTTGCATCGCGGGATCTGCGTCTGGCAGGCGCGCCCCGCTCCGATTTCGAAACCTTGTCGCGAGTCGTCGGTGATCTTCCCGAGTTGTCGGAAGTTCCCACGCGTCTAGGAAAGAGAGCATCCGATCTTCTTCCCGAAAACTCTCATAACCGAGACACCAGAGAACAGGAGTTCGACGACCATGTCGCGTTGCTCCTTGAAAGGTGCGACATCCCATCTAGGGAAGGGTTGAGAAGAGCCATTAAAGGATGGCGGCAAATACCTGGCGCGCGATATTCGGAACGATTTTGGTCGATTGTCGTGAAGGCGGTTCCCCGGAGTCAGAGGAAACTCTTTCTCGATAATCTCATGGCGATCAATGAATTCGATTTCTACGATCTGACCAACCTCCTTTCCGAGATTCGGCACTGGAAGAAGAGTGCCTCGATTCAAGACTGTTGGCCGGGCTTTCTCGAAGAGATGGGAGCCAGGTTTCCCGAGAGCGTCTTTTCTCTTGGGAGCATGGAATATCATCTCGATAGCGGAAACATCCTTGCCACCGAATTCGAATGCCTTCAGAGGGGAGTGTTCACGGCCTTTGCGGAAACCACCAAGCTTCACAAGGGAACGGTGTTTCTTGGGTTTGTCACCCAATGCGTCGCTAGACTGACGGGCGAAGAAGCGCGGGAACTCCTCGATTTCTCGCTGGGTCGAATGGAACTGCACATCGCTGATGACTTTGGCGAGGGTCGGCTGAAGATTCCGGAGGACAAGCTATACCCAGTCTCGGGTCTGCTTTGGTCATGCCTGGGTTCGCCATACGCGACCCAGCGGTGGCAGGCGATGCACGCGGTGCGGCGACTTTTCCAGACGAAGAACCAGTTTGAGATCGACCATCTGTTTGGAAGAATGAATACGGGAGAAGTGGGAATCTACGGCTGTGCGCAATATGATTTCTATCTCCTACATGCGCGTCTCTACCTGCTGACCGCCTTGAACCGCGCTGCCATGGATGACTGCGAACTTTTGGAAAAGCATTTGGGCACGCTTCAAAATCTAGCCAGATCCGGTCCCACGCATCTCCTGATTCAAAGAACCGCATCCGAAATTTGCCTGAAGATCGCTCAACGCGATTCATCCCTGCTGACTTTGGATGAGTTCAAGGAACTTTCCCTGATTGGGCATAGTCCTTATCCGCTGGAGAAGACAACAAGCCGATCGGATTTGAAGGATGCTCCGTGGGAATCACCCAAAACACCCGGAGGTGAATTCCGTCACCATTTCAGCAATGACTTTGGCTGGTATTGGTTTCCCCAGTTGCGGACGCTTTTTGGAATCGGCCAGCAGCACATCGAGTATTTAGCAAAGCGCTTCATTGAAACCTCGCTCGAAAAACCCGAAGAATCGCATTCCGGCTGGCGAAGGGATAAGCGTTCTGGATCACGCAGCAACCACCGGTCCCGCAGCGAAAATTTCCAGCACAGCCATGGCAGCTACCCTTCTGCGGACACCCTCGACTTCTACTGCACCTATCATTCCTTTCTGCACTCGGCAGCGCGCCTATTGGAAACCACTCCGGTGATTCGGGATGAGTTATACTCGGACTACGAAAGAGATCCTTTGAACTCATGGCTCCGGAGGCACAAGTTGACGCTGAATGATGGCACATGGCTTTGCGACCGGAGGGATCCAGCTCCCCGGACGCGGCGGAAATGGACATCCGAAGCGTCGAGCAAGGACTGGAAGACCAATGTGGCGGAAGAGGAGTTTTACGAGATTCTCCATAAATCGATGGGAACGAGAGACTGGGTCGTCCTTCACGGAAACTGGACTGATTGCAACTCCGGGGCGGTCGAAACACTTCGTGTGAAATCCGCTCTCGCCCATCCGGAAACTTCGGCCGCCTTGGGACGTTTTCTTTCGTGTCAGGATTCTCCTTACGATATCCATCTCCCCGGGTTTTCCGACGACGAATCGACCTTCGACGAACTTCCATTCGTGCTTCGGGGCATTGTTCAAAGAAGTCCCGAAGAAAGTGTTGGGCTCTCCTCCTTAGACCCATACGCTGGCGATCTTCCATTTCCGCCACTGGAGATCGGTGGCAGGATTGCGGAGAGCCTGAACATCGAATCCGATTCTCAAGCAAGGGAATGGAGGAAGCTCGATTCCGGAACGGTTGTGATGAAGAGCGAAATCTGGAATCAGGAAGGCGACGAGACCGGAAAAATTTATCCGTCAGGGCAGAGGATAGGAGCTGAGCAGTCGTTGCTCACCGAGCTCTGCGAAAAGACGAACATGGATCTTGTCTTCTGCGTGGAGATCCATCGCCACTACGAACGCGAAAGTTCAGGATATTACAACGAGGAAAAAGACGAACACGGACAAGGCTTACACTTCAAAATTTTCATACTTTCATCAGATGGAAAAATCCGAGAAGCGCAGGGCAACGATTGAACTGGGGCGGAAGATCGCCGAGGATTTGGGCACGACTTCTCGCTCTGACTTTCTGGGCGGATGGATGGCGCACTACATCGCGGAATTGATCGGACGATACGACAACGCCTCCGGGACGGAGAAAGAAGAGGTTGGCGTCAGAGCTTTCGATGCGATCCTAAAACTCTGGAACCACCGCTACCAGTCTCCGTCGGGCTTTGATGCAATCAAGAGAGGCGAGGCGATCCTGAAAACCCTGAGCCGTCTTGATCCGGAGGAGAAAAGGCCGTTCTATTTTATCAATCACCCCCGGGGGGACGTGCACGACGGAAACGATATGGAAAGACTTTTCGAAATGGCTATGGGAGTGGACAGGACAGCGAGAGGCCTGCTCAAGACGCTCCTTCTTGTGATGACGATCAAGGGAACCGACGAAGAAACCGCTGAATACAGCCGTTTCGCCATGCCGGATCATCTCACCGATGATCTGGAGGCAATCGGCGAACTGAAAACCGATGTCGATTCTGATGATTTCCCCCAACGGTTTCAAGCACTTCTCCAGCAGCTGCGTGACTTCGGCACACTCTGCATGGAATTTGGATCGTTTTCTAACGCCGACCCGGAACCTGAGTAGATCGTTTTTCCAGATTTTCTTCCGTTTTGAGACTATTGACTGTGCCATGGCGGACGATGTCAGCTCGGCCCGCAGCATGCGGTTCCTAAGGCACGCTGTAAGCGGTCCACGCACCACCCGTTGACGGGTGATCGCTTCAGGCCAATATTTGCTCCAAGTGCAGGCATCACGCTAACCTTTGCGATACTGTTCGTTGATGAGCTCGGGTGAGTCTACAGTGTCAGCGCGGCGGCGAGCGGGAGCTGACCGGGGTTGCCTATCAGAAGCCTGACTCCGCCGGGCAACAGCACTTCAAGGCACGGACCCGCCGCCTGCGGCAAGCCGGCATCATCGTGCTCGACTTCGGCGAGCAGAAGCGGCATCGCCTGGGCAGCAGCCGCGTCCGGACCCGGACGGATACCTTTGCCGGCACGGCGTTGCTGCACCCAGTTGGCGAAGGTCGTGTATTTGATGCCGTGCTGGGCGGCGAAGCGGCTGGCGCTCTGCCCGCTTCCATCAAACGCATCCAACAACAGACCGTGCTGGGCCGGCGAAAACCGTAGCCGCCCGAGCTGGTCCGTCCTGATCAATCCCGCCTCCAGATCCATAGGTGCCGGATATCCGACACCTACGACCCGCCGTTCCAAGTAGCTACCAACGGCGCTTCAGACCACGCTTACGCCGCTTCGCCGAACGGTACCCTGTGAGAAGGACAGCTTTTCCATCGCAAGCGTTCCATCTTGGAGCCCCGGCGAGAGCCTCACGATACACCGTGCCTTCTTTCCCTGATGCCCGGAACCAACCACGCAAGAGCCAGCCCGACAGCTTTGGCACGTGGATAGGTAACTCCGGGAATTGGCAATCGCGTTGGTCCCTCGCGAGCCAACATCTTGACGGACCATGGGCGACTTGGGGAATGTTCAATCCATCCAAATGAGTCACTACACGATAGGCGTTCAGTATCGGTTCCATTCTGCCGGCCAGGGAATTTTTGCGAGTGGAACCCTCCAAGCCGATCCTCACGCAGACCGCTTTCACTGGGTCTTTGACTGCGGATCAATTTCCCTAGCGGAGGTGTTGCGGCCGGTGCTAAGTCGATATCGCAGTCTGGTAGTGGATGACTTCCTAAATCTTCTCTGCATCTCACACTTTGATTGCGACCACGTAAACGGCCTCACGGACTTGCTGGATGGCTTGCGTGTCGAGACCGTAGTCATTCCTTACTACAGCAAGGCAGAGCGCTTGACGGTTGCCGCGCGAGAACTCGATCCCACCCCGGAATACCTAGCCTTTCTGAGTGATCCCATTGCCTTTATTCTGGAGAATGCCGGCTCGGTAGGGCAGATCATCGTGGTAGGTGGCGCAGAAGGTGACGCCGACGACCTTCAAAACTTAGGTCGCATCCCCACCGAGCCAGCTGGCGACCTGCGAGACTTCCTCGATGGGCCCCGCCGAGAATCGGCGTGGAGATTCAAGCCGAGCGAATGGCCCAATTTGGATATCGGTCTCGTGGCCGATGAAGGAACTGTCGCGCTGGCGCACAGTTTGGGAACCTCCATCAGGGTGTGCCCAGGATCACTTGAAGCCGCAGCTTTCAATCCCCAAGTACCGGTAGGATGGGAGTTCCTCTTCTTCCACAAGCCAATAGCTCAAAAGCTACGCGAAGATCTATTGAAGAATCTTCGAAAGCTGTTGCCGACATCGCTCAGCGTAGGCTCCACCAAAGACCTTCTGACGCTGCTTCAAAATGAGGTCAAAAGAAAGCTCATCAAAAAGGCATACTTTAGATCGATTGTCGGTAAAGTCGGTAAAGAGGATTTAAATTCTACCTCCCTTTGCAGTTACACCGGGCCTCAACTAGTTCATTTGGCTGACTGTTGGATTACTCGCCCATGGCCCGATCTCTTGATGACAGTAGGTCGCGGCTCTGAATACTGGCATGAACACACTCCTTGGAATTGCTCCGCTCTCTACACGGGCGATGCAAACCTGAAGCCACTAGCTAACCGGGAAGAACTGCGTGAATTCCTCACGTTGAATCGTTGGTACCAGATCGCGGTCCTCCAAGTTCCGCATCATGGTTCACGCGAGAATTGGGAATCTGGTTGCTCAGGCGAATTCTCCAACACATTTTCGATCTTCTGTGCCGACGAGAATCATAAGCGCCATAAGCATCCGCACCGAGAGGTCGTTCTCGACCTAATGGAACGCGGGCCCCACCTTGCCAATAAGACCCAGAGCTGGACTTTGATTGGACGAGCTCATTTCACCACCACCTGATGGGATATGAACAGCTTACAAAAGAAGTACGCAATGATCGCCGGTCGGCGTTAGAATCGTGGTCCGCGTCCTGGCTCGGGTCACGCTCACTCGAAGATTTTGTCGCGTCTGGGAATCAATTTTCGCTCTGTCATTGAAGCGGACGATGCGACCGAGATTACTCATAATCTGACGTCCCCTTCGGAACGGCCAGCCTTCAAAGATTATTACTTCGTCGAACTGCTTACCTTTGGCCTTGTGCATGTTCATCACCACCACTCCGGTCTCGGGCATCGCTCGGGTGGAGAAGTGGTCTTTAACGAAAGCCTGGCGGATGATGGAAAGCGCGTTGGCGTAGGCGCCGTGGTCGCGCCAGTCCTCCGCCAATGCCAGCCGCAGTTCGGTGCCTCTCTCCAAGAGCCGGATGTTTCGAACCTCCTCAGAGATTTCCTGCAACCTTGGGCAGTCAGAACGCCTCATTATTTCGCGCACCATTCCCCAGTCCTTGCCTGGGTCACCGCTCAGCCTGCACTCTTGAATCTGGTCGTATCCGGCTCCCAGTGCCAACATGATGCTGCGCTTGGGCCGCGGCTTTCCCGCCGCTTGCCGGGTGATGTAGGTCTCATGCGCGGCACGGATTCTCGTGGCTTCGTCCAGAGCGGACTGCGTGGCCTCGTTGCCCCCCTTGCCTCTGAAATAATTGCACAGCAATTCGATGAAATGCACTTGGTGCGCGGCCGTCGTCGGTTGCATCAAATAAGCGATCACCTCTGCGGCAAGAATCGCGGCTTCGATTTCGACCACCGCATGATGACCGATAGCCTGCATGCCGGCCGGTGGCTGGCGAAAGGCGTCGGAAACCATGCGGGTCATTTTTTTGGTCGGTACCAGAACCGCCAACGACCAACCCTCTCTACCGGCTTCGACTAACCGCCTCCGAGCCTCATACACCGTCGTTACTAACTTGGTCATTGCGGGGTCCTTAACGGCCGGAAATTCCTGAATGGAGATGCCCGCGTATGCCTGTTGGCGGAACCTCCCGGTGAGTAGATCGTTGCCAAACAAGGCGATTTCGGTGCTCCCGCTCCGATGATTGTCCGTACTCAGGTCCACGGGAGTGGGAGTGAACTCGGCAGTGAATTGGTCTAGCCGGGCCGGATCCGCGCCGACAAAGTCGTAGATCCGCTGTTCCGGATCGGCGAGGGCGATCAAGCGGCAACGGGTCCCAACGGCCTTCAGAAACCGCCATTGGTCGAGGTTTGTGTCTTGAAACTCGTCTAGAATGATCACGGGATACCGAATCGCGATGAGATCCCTAATCCGAGCGCTTCGGTTCACGATCTGCTCGGCATACATGGCGAAGAGATCGAAAGCCACACGCCCCTGCTGGCTCGCTAGCCGCAGCCGCTCGGCCTGCTCCTGGGCCTTCTTCGTGGCCTTGCGCTCGTCACTGAGATTTCTGGCCGGAAAGCGTACCCTAATTTCGGACAGCGCGATCGCCTCATCGACGGGGCTGAGGAGCGAAATGTAACGGGGAAGCCCCACCAGATAGCCGTGGGTTTTGAGAAGTCTCCAGAAAAATGAATGATAGGTCTCGACTTCGATCCGTTCCTTTTGCTCGACGGGAATTTTATGTTCTCGGTCGATCGCCTCTTCGACGCGCGACACCGTGGCTCGGGCGAAGCTCAGGAAGAGAATCTTTTGGGCAGCCCGCAATTGGTGCCTGGCGATCTCGGCGGCCTTCAGGATCGAGATCGTGGTTTTTCCCGAACCTGGACCTCCTTTGACGAGAAGGTGCGAGGTAGACCTCATGATCTCGCGTTGCCCATCCGTCAGAATCATCAGCCGACGTCCGGTTCGATTTCGGGTGGCGCTTCCGGCGCTTCCGGCGCTTCCGGCGCTTCCGGCGCTTCGGCGGCCGCCGGCGGCTGGCAGAAGTCTTTTAACCTGACCGCCGCCTCCTTGATCCAAGCGGGAGTCTCCGCCTCGGTGCATTGGGCGAGGAAATCGGCGATGCCCCCGTTTCCTTTCGTCGCGATAAAGTAGGCGCGCATCGCCTCCAAGGGTTGGTCGAGCCGAAGCGGATATTGGGTCGCCAGGTGTGTAGGCCACTCAATCAGACGCGCAAACCGCTTGAGGGCCGCCTCGGTGGTGCCGGCGAGGATTAGATCTTCGAAACCGTGCTGATCGTGCATCAGCAGGAGGTCAACTTGGGCCTCGATCAATGCTTGGTTCGCTTCCTCCTGCCGGTCACAAATCGCGAAAGTCTGCTTCCCCAATCCCCGGTAAAGCTTGGCGATGCCTGCGATGTTGCTTTCGCTGTCCGCGTCCACGACGCAAATCCCCAACGCCTCCAATGATGTGTAGCGCGTGGGATGGAGTTCTTCGAGATGACGGCAAGCGGCCGGGAAGGCGGCCGTTTCGGTTGTCCCTTCCGCCACCAGAACGCGGCGGGCCAACAACCCTTCGCAAAAGCGCGTCCGGAACTGCTGGCGGTAGCGCTTGAGCTTCACATTTTCCGGCAGCAAAAGATCTTTCTTCGTGAGATGGCCATCGGCATCGCGCGTGAGAATCACAGTCTCGTCGATGGCGAACTCTTCCAATACGTAGGGCGAATGGGAGGTGAAGATGGTCTGCGAAGCGAGCTTGCGGACTTCGTGGACGATGCGCTTTTGGGCGTAGGGCGGAATCGCGGTCTCCGGCTCCTCCATCGCGAAGATGACGTTCTGCTTGTCGGCGGCGATCAACGACAGCATGGCCAGCACCAGCATGTTGAGGGTACCGGTGCCCTGCCGGTAGAATGGAGCGGCATGGCTACCTTCACCGGTGGCGATGAAGGCGGTGATGACCTTGCGCAGGTGTTCGCGCGTGAGGTTCGAAACTTTGAGGTGGGGTTCAATGCCCCACTCCTTCGGAACGTACTTCTTCAGCGCGGCGTTGATGCTGTGCAGCACCGGCGAAATGCCCAAAGCCGCATCGGCGGCCACCTGCAAGGCGGCAAGTTCGTTCAAGGTCGCTTCCCACATTTTGGGCCGGACCTCTTTTAGCCGAAGAATAATGTCTAGGAGACTGCCACGTTCGAGGCTGAGCGCGCGGGAGCCGGTTCGAACCGTGCGCAGGTAGAGGAACCCGCAGATCTGTTTATGCCGCTTGCTGAAGACCGCGGGCCTATCATCCTCGGTCAGGCTGCGAGTGAAATAGGTGGCGCCTTCGAAGTCATCCTCACCTTCGTCATACCGGCCATGGAAGGTCACCCGCAGCGCTTCGGAAATATGGCCGGGATCGACGCCTTCAGGATTGGCCTCTGTATAAAGCTTACAAAGGTTCGAGTCCCAGAACTCGATGTAATCGCCGAAGCGCCCTTTCTGGTCGTCGTTGAGGTCGCAGATGGTCGCTTCGATCTCAATTTTGATTGGATCTTCCTGCGCTGTCGCGACTTCGGTCGTCTCCTCTCCTTCTGTAGCGGGGACGCCGGTGACGGCCGGTGCGTCGGCGGCAAGTGGTGTTTCGGGAACGGGCGCGGCCGCGCCTTCCCCCTGCGGAGCGGCGGGTTCCGCCGGTGGCGTGTGGCGATAGTGACCGCGGAAGAAGTCATGTTCGTCAATGGGCGGCTGCCGGCTCAGACGATCGGGGCCGAGAACCAGATCCAGCGCTTCGAGGATCGTCGTCTTGCCAATGTTGTTATCTCCAATCAAAACGCAATGGTTGGGTAATAGGAGAGTGGCCTCTCGAATTCCTCGAAAGCGTTTGATCGTGAGTTGGGAGACTCGCATGGGAGGCGGCTTTTCGCACGAGCCCTACAACTTCTCCGGGCTAGTGACAAGCTGGGACTAACCACTGACCTCGCCTCTGAACCTTCAAAACATCCACAGTTTCGACCCGGAGCTGGAGGTGATTACCCAAGGCAGATTCAACCGCTACGTGGTTTTCTTCTCACCGTGACGGTTCCCCCGAAATGGGACAGCGGGACTCAAGTTTTCCCGGCGTATGCTCGTTGTTTTTGCTGCTTGGCGAACTCGGCCGGTGACAGTGATCCGAGGCTGCCGTGCGGCCGATCCTCGTTGTAATCCTTCTGCCAGCGGTCGAGTTTCGACTGCGCGTCGGGGATATCCCAGAACAGATGCGTGTTCAAGCACTCGTCTCGAAGTAAGTGGACCCGAGTTCCTGAATCGTGAAGTTCGAGAGAATCGATGACCGCCCAGCAAGTGACACCTGACGAAGTGTCCTCCGCATGGGCGAAGAGCACGGGGAGAAGTTGGCCAGCTGCCTTCGCCTCTGAAAGTAAAGTCACGGCCGCAACCCAGCGGCGAGCTTCCTCAAAGGTGCCGCTGCCGCCAGCCTTGACACTGACACGAAGTGTCTCGGAATGGCGAATGGTATAGACGCAGGAGTGAAAAATGAGATCGAGCATAAGCGGGCTATTAATATTCCTATCGTAGCCCTCACCTAAAAGGTCGTCCGGAAGCGTGCAAGGGCTGTGGGGCCACTTGGTGTTGTCGATCCCGTGGTCCCGCTACACCCTAGTGCCGTGTAGACTCGAATCCTATCCCATTCGCCGATTCGGCCCTCATCTGATCGTTGTGGGGCCGGGAAGATAGCATCGATCCGATCAATGAAACTTACATTTTTGGCCACGACTGGGAATCCCTGTCCCAGATGTCCAAGGGTGCGATCTTCGCCGAAGGTCTTCACTCGGGGCACATGGTTCACGGGAAGGGGTGGAAGAACGCGCTCGATGAATGGTTTCTGAAGCTTAAAATGCGCGGCTCTAAACCACGTATCGGACGAATGCAGATTCTGGCCAGATTGGGAGACTCTCCTGAAACCTACGTTCGCGAGAAGCTTCATGCGGCGGCAATGCCTCCTGCATGCTGCCCCAACTGCCAATGTTCCCGACGACTGCAAGCGCTCGGCTACTACGAGCGAGGGATTACTTCGTCAGGCACGCCACATTACCTTCGCTTTCAGGTTCGGCGATTTCGGTGCATGAGTTGCCGGCGCACCACCAGCGTCCTCCCTGATTTCTCCCAGCCTTATCGTCTGATCGCGAATCACATCATCGGCAGCTACTTCCGTGGCAGATCGACATCGGGCTCCCAGCAATGGAGCTTTCTGCTAAACCGCTATTGGAACCGCTTTTCGGATTGGCTCCCGCTACTCGCACCGAAGGTTCGGAAGGATTTTAGGCTGAGAATCCCTGATGATGTTCCTGACCGTGCTTGGGCCTGCCTAGAAAGTGGCCTCGGTGAAATTGGAATCGTCACCCGAGAACTGACGATCAGGTCCAGAATCACGCTGTTTGGAGCCTACCTTTGCCATCAACCAGGTCGTAGCAAAAACGAGATCATCGGCATCCACACAACTGTATTGTTACGCGTCGGAAAAGATCCGCCAGATTAGGTTCACTCGGATGAAAACCGCCATTTCCTCCCTTGGCCCGCACGTCCACCTTCGCCGTCCTTCCTCTTGGGCCGATTCCATCATCGCGATTTCATGCGGATTCAGAGGTCGCGCGGAAGCATGCGCCCCTGACTCGTGGACGGGCCGCCTGCGGCAACTGATGAAGACCGCTGAATTGCCCCGATCGTAGCAATGAATGCTGGTACTGACATTCCGACAATAGCTGACCCGCTCTTTAAAGTGGCGGCATACGTGCGGATGTCCACCGAGCACCAGAAGTATTCGACCAGCAACCAGATGGACGTGATCCGGGAATATGCCTTCCGGCGGGGAATGGGGATCGTCCAGATCTACTCGGACGAAGGGAAGAGCGGTCTCCGGATCAAAGGGCGTGATGCCCTGGCAAGGATGATCGCCGATGTTGAATCCGGGAGGAAGGAGTTCAGTTCGATTCTTGTCTATGACGTTAGCCGATGGGGCCGCTTCCAGGATGCGGACGAAAGCGCCCACTACGAATTCATCTGCCGCCGGCGGGGGATCGCCGTGCATTACTGCGCCGAGCAGTTCGAGAACGACGGCAGCATGATGGCCAACATGAACAAGATGATGAAGCGGGTGATGGCCGGCACCTACAGTCTGGAGCTTTCCGCGAAGGTTTTCCAAGGAGCGTGCCGCCTAATCCAGATGGGCTACAAGCAGGGCGGGACGGCCGGCTTTGGCTTGCGCCGAATGCTGGTCGATCAGAGTGGTCAGCCAAAAGGCCTCCTGAAAATGGGCGAGCACAAGAGCATCCAAACCGACAGGGTGATTTTGGTCCCTGGGCCTGACGACGAGGTCAACGAGGTGAAGTGGATCTACATGGCCTTCGTGCAGGACCGGCTCACCGAATCCGAAATTGCCGCAGCGCTTAACACCCGGGGAATTCTGACGGACTTCGGGCGCAGGTGGAATCGGGCGACCGTTCACCAGGTGCTCACCAATGAGAAATATGTCGGGAACAACATTTATCACCGCACGTCTTTCAAGTTGAAGGCCAAACACGTCAGAAACCTTCCAGACCAGTGGATCCGCGCGGACGACGCCTGGCCCGCCATCGTCGAGATGGATGTCTTTCGTTCCGCCCAGGCGATCATTCTGCAACGCAGTGAGAAGCTGTCAGACGATGAGATGCTGGAGAAACTGAAGGCCTTGGTCGGTCGTCATGGGCGAATTTCGGGCATCCTAATCGATGAAGAGGAGGAAATGCCTTCCAGCTCAGCCTTCCGCCATCGATTCGGAAGCTTGGTAAAGGCGTATTCTTTGATCGGCTACTCGCCCCACATCGACTATACCTTTATCGAGGACAACCGGGCGATTCGTGCGATGCGCCCCGAACTTTTTGGGACGGTAATTTCACAATTGAAGGAGGTCGGAGCTGGCGTGGTTCTCGACGAGAAGACAGATCTTATCTTCGTCAACGGTGAGCTTCGTGTTTCCATCGTGCTATGCCGGCACTTCACCACGGCCCGCGGTTCGTCCCGCTGGCTGATCCGGCTCGATGCTGGCCTCCGTCCAGATCTTACGATTGCGGTCAGGCTCAGCCCTGGAAATCAGTCCATTCAGGATTACTACCTGCTTCCCACTCTCGACATGACGCTTGCCGATATCGGCCGACGGCTCGCGGACGATAACAGGATCGAATTGGATGCTTACCGGGTGGACGACCTCTGGTCCTTTTTTCGAATGGCGGAGAGAGTCAGAATCAAAGACCTATTATGAACACGGAAGTTGTATGCATCCCGATCGAGCGAATCCGCGTTGCCAACCCTCGCTACCGCGACAAGCGGAAATTCGCGGTTGTGGTGGATAGCATCCGGAAATCGGGTCTGAAAAAGCCGATTCAGGTTACGGAACGGGTCGGAAAGCCAGGAGAAGATCCATCCTACGAACTTGTCTGCGGCCAGGGACGAAAGGAGGCGTTCGAGAGCCTAGGCTTTACGGAAATTCCCGCGATTATCATCAAGGCCGACAAGGAGACCAGCATGCTCATGAGTCTGGTTGAGAACATGGCGAGACGCACAGCGACACCCCAGGATCTTGTCGACGAGATCCTGCGACTGAAGGCATTGGGCTACAGCAATGCCGAAGTAGGCCGCAAGCTCGACATCTCGGATGGAGCTGTAAGCGGTCTGATGACCTTGAACAGCTCGGGCGAGGAGCGCCTGATCTACGAGGCAATGAGCGGCAAGATACCGGTGGGCACCGCAATCGAGATCGCGAGGGCGGAGACTCCTGAACAACAGCGAGCGTTTCTAGAGGCCTATGAGAACGGTCACCTGAATCAGGCAAACATCCGGACGGTCCGAAGGGTGCTCGCGCAACGAAACGCATTTAGCAAGAAGCTCAGCGGTTACGCCGGAGCGACGCGCTACCGGACGGCAGACGGCATCGTCGACACTCTGAAGAAGGAGACCCAGAGGCAGAAATCGCTGATACGAAAGACGCAGATCTGCGAAGCACGGCGGGTCTTCGTGGTGGAAGCGTTCCGGAACCTTCTGGCGGATGAAGACTTCACCACCCTGTTGCGTGCCGAGGGCCTGGATTCCATGCCCAAAGAGCTGAATGAGCAAATCACCTCCAAACCCTGAAGCTATGAGCGATACGAAGAAGATAGAAGCCAAGGTAGCGTTCGGGATGTCCCGCTTGATGCTGCCGCTCGACCGGATCCTTCCGATCCGGCAGGTTGATACGACGGGAAAGAAGTTCGCTCGATACAGGTCGATCGTGCGATCGATTCCGGAGACGGGAATCATCGAGCCTTTGGTCGTGTACCCCCAGAAGGCAGCAAAAGGCTCCTACATCCTCCTGGACGGACATTACCGGCTGGCAGCCTGCCGCGAGCTGGGAATCGCCGAAGTGGAGTGTATCGTAGCATCCGACGATGAGAGCTACACCTACAATGCCAAGGTCAACCGGCTGGCTCCAATCCAGGAACAGCGCATGATTCTGAAAGCGATTAAGAGCGGGGTGCCGGTTGAGCGCATCGCAGCCGCACTTAACAGGAACGAGGGAGATATCCGGGCGAGCCTGAAGATAACCGACGGTCTCTGCCAGGAGGTTGTGAACTTGCTGAAGGATAAGCAGCTCGCCCCCGGAACATTGAAGCTGTTGAAGCGCGTCGTTGCCAGCCGCCAAATCGAGATCGCCGAGCTACTCACTGCCGCCAACAACTACACTAAGCCCTACGCTGAGGCTCTGGTTCTGGGCACTCCGAAGGAAAAGCTTGTCGATAAATCAGCTCCAAAGCCACGGAAGATCAAACCGCAGGAACTCCACAGGATGGAGGTCGAGATGGAATCACTTCAAAAGGAATACAAAGTATGCGAGCAGACGTTCGCGGGGAACATGCTCCAGCTGACATTGTTTCGTGGGTTCCTGAAAAAGCTTCTCGCCAATCCTAAAGTTGAGCGATTCCTCAAGAACAGGCATGCGGGCCTGCACCAAGAGCTCTCCGAAATCGCTGCGAGCGAGACGATTTGCTGACCGCGCGATAGCTCATTGAAACTACGGCGTGCCGCCTTTAACCGGGAAGGTTCCTGTCCTTCGCGCCGCGGAGCTGGATTGCAGTCGGTTCCACTCCGCCTTGAGTGGTTTGAGATCATAAGGAGGAGGGTCCGTGAAGCCAACGAGGAAGAGCATCGGATTTGAGGTTGATTTCTTATGCTTTCGAGGCCGACGGTTTGTTGTCCTGCCGTGCATCAATCAGAATCACTCCGGCTTCATCAGGGATCTTTAGCCTTTGGATGATTCGCTTCACGCTACTTTCTTCGTAGGCTTTAAAAAACATGATCACCTTGAACGACTGGGTTGTCTGGTTCGCCGTCTTGTAGATCTCGACTTGCTTTTCCAGATTTCGTTCAAGCTGCGAATTGCTCGCAAGCTTGAACTCCACGAGGGTCGAATCCTTGGCTCCTCGTGAAATCTTGAAATCGACAGGTCCGCGCCCATTGTTGACCTCGGCGTCGGCAGAACTTGGGGAACCTTCCCAGACCAGCTTGAAAAGGATTTGGAGATCCTTCTCCCGTTCGACGGCTTGGCCATTCACGTAGAAGAGTCGGTAGCCGTCCTGGTTCTCGATCACGTGCTTCAAGAATTCGATCTTGCGGCGTGTTTCTTCCAGCGTCGTTGATGGAGAACTGTAGAATTGCGATCGTTCGGCGATCAAGGACGCCAGCTTTCCAAGGTTCTCGATGAATCGATGCTCCGCCTCGGAGACCTTACCTTTGCTTCGTTCGATCGCTTCTTCCCCTCGGTCTTCCTTGTCCTTGATGTAATGATCGATGATCTCCGGAAACCTCTTGAGCGTTCTCTCGATTGCTTCTCGTTCTTCCTTGGCGGTGTAGTCCTCAGGTAGAACTTTCATGAAGTATGCCTCAATCTGCGATCGAAGGGCTTCGTTCTCGACCGCATCCCGGATGCGGGGAAAGTCCTTCCGGAGGTCCTCCTTGTTAATCCAGATTTCGTCTTTAGTCAGGATGTCCTCAGGGGTGAGGAGGACGTAATCATCGACAAACCAAGGGAGATCGAATTCGCCGTCGATCCAGACCCCAGCCTGATAGTTGAACTCGACCCGAGGAATTCTGACGACTTTACGCTTCTCCTCCACGACGTGCTCCTTCGCAAACGTTTCCGTGTAGCGGAGCAGGAAGCCTTTGATGAGGTTCGTGGTGAAGTCGCTGATGTTGTCGCGGCCAACGCGATCCCGGATGAGGACGAGCTTTTCCAAATGAGATCCTTGGGTGACCTCTTCGGTGCCAAAGTCCTTGAAGAGCTTGCTCAAGTTTTGATCGAGCGCCCCGGCAAATTTCATGCCAAGCCCGGCTCCGCGGTTTCCGCTAAGGCAAAATCCAAGCCGGTTCTGATGAACTTCTTTGAAGCAATACCACGCCTTAAGAAGTCCCTTGTTCACCTGGCCTTGAACCGACTTGTCGCGCAGGAACCTGAGGTATCTGACAATCTCGTCGTGAAGCTTTTGGTATTCCTCCTTGTCGCTGGTGAAGAGGAGGAACGGGTCGATGAACAGCGGCAGATCGACGATTGGTGAAACATTGAAAGCCCCATAGTCCGCGAGCGTCTTCGGCAAAAGGTCGAAGAAGTCCGTGAAGTAGATTCTCGTCCTTGGGCTCTTTGGTGGGGCAATTGGTTTCATGGTGCTGGATTCACAGGCTGCCTCGCAGCTTTCCGGTTAGAAGGCGCTGCATCAAGCTGCGCTTTTGCAGGCCGAGAGCATTGCGTTGGCGGCGGAGGAGCGCGAGCTCGTCAGCGGCAGTATCGAGAATTCGGGCGATCTGGTGTCGTTCTTCGATGGGCGGGCAGGGAAATGCGAACTCCGCAAGGTCTGAGAAATAGATGCGGATGCGGACGCTTCCGTGGCCACCTTTGGTGACGAACTATTGCCGAAGATGTAATGCCATGGGGTAAGGCACTCCATAAGGTCCTTGTCGCCATTCTTCTCGAAAAAGGAAAAGCCCTCGCACACATGGAAGACTGCTTTCATGCCAATCTGGTCAGTTTCCCCTCTCGGATTAACGACTTGAAATAACCGCTCAGCTTTGTCGGCTCAAGTGAGCCCGAGAGTTCTACGCCCACTTCTATATTTCTCCTTTGCGCGGCTTCGGTGAAATTCGCGGACGTGATGAAACATCGCTCCTCGTCCGCAATGAGGAATTTTCCGTGCATGGAGGAACGCTCCGCCACCGTCAGGTGCAGCGAAGCCGGGCTGAAGTAGACTTTGGGTCTTTCAGGCCATGGCCAGTGCTTCCCGAAGAACTCGTTTCTGAATGAAGCGATGATTTCTTCTGAGAGGGTCGTGTCGCCGTATCTCCTGGGGATATTGAGAATCAGGGTGACCTCTAAACCGTGATTCCGCTCCATTGCCTCATGAATTGGCGCAAGGATCTGGTCGCCTTGATAGAGGGCGAAGGTTGCGAGCATGAGCTCGCGCTTCGCGTGTTGGACAATTTCGATGAAACGCGATCCTGTACTGAGGATCTGTTCTCCGGGAATGGCCGGACCGGTGATTACCAAGGTCTGAGCAAGCGCAAGGATCGTCGAATTGGCGCGAGTCTGCGACACAGCTTCAATGATTGCAGCCACCGCAGCAGCGGGGAAATCGCGCTCTTTCAGGAATTGATCAATGCGCGTGGACTGAGCCGTTGAGAGCCCTTGCTGAATAAGGCCCTCTGTGGTTACGCCATACTTGAGTGATCCATGTTGGAAGGCGGCATGGAGGTTCTGAAGCTGTGTAGGGCTGAGATCGATGAACGGATTCATGTTCCTGCCGTGGGGAAGAACTCGCTGCCCAGGCCTTCCAACGTGGGAATGACGAGAGCACGGTCGAGGTACTGATTCATCTGCTCACAGCAGGTTTCCGGTAAGTGGGTGCAGCAGTGACAGGCGCTGCCGAGTAGCCAATGACTCGGGTTGTTTCCGTCCGGTCTTGAGTGCGAGCAGACAGGATCGGCGGAACAGATCGAAGAGCTTTCCAGAGTGGCGTGAAAGATCCCACGGAGGCTCTTTGCCGCCTCGACCAAGCCGCCCAAAGTGCCCTCAGCATCCGATGTGCCGGTATAGAGCAGGATGCCGTAGTGGCCGACTGCTGGGTTGCAGTAGATACGTTCCTTGATGGAACTGGTAGGATAGCCACACTCTAGGGAAATCCGCTGAATCAGGAGGTGGGCGAACGTGTGGAGAAGGTAATACGCCGCTCCATGGAACTGGTTTGGGTCCCGTTGTTTTGCTTCGGCGTAAAGCGCGCTTCCGGATCGGAGGATCTCTGCGCGGTCCTGAACGGCGGGCTTCGCCATCCACTCGTCGATCTTCTCGGGACGAAAGTGCAGGAAGAATCCTTCTCCTCGGTTCTCGAACGCCGGTATGATGTTGATCTTATCCTTCGCCAACGGGGCTGGAGTGATGTTGAGATCCATATCCAGCTCGCCGTCCAAGCGTTTGCCGGGTGCTTCGAAACGGGTAAAGCCGACCTGCGCGACGACTTCCCTCAAGCGATCCACCAAGACGACCTGCTGGAGACAATCCGCGAGCAAAGCGTCATCTTTCCACAGTTCGGGAGGCAGATGGCGGATAAGGAAGTCCCCGTCATGCTGGTCATTCTCTATGGGATCAACGGGGCCGGTAAACGCTCCGAATTCCAGCGTCTTCGCACTGACGTCCTGTTGGGAGGTGTCGGTTCGCAGTGTTTGGAGAGCGTCGAAAACTTCTTCATTGGAGCGACCTCCCAAGCTCGCGTGAAGGGCTCCATTCAACTGCCTTGCCATGGCAAGAATCTCGATACTAGTGACGATCTGTAGGTCGCTTTCGAACTTCCGGAGGACCGCGGCCAACGCAGACGATCTCTCGGGAATCGAGATGACGGAATAGAGCTGGGGGAAATACGCGTTGCTCGCGCTACGGACGAGGAGACGAGAGGTCCGACCGCACTGTTCGCGGCTAAGGGGGCCGAGCCACGGTCGTCTTCCGCTGCAGTTCAAGAGCGAATGCTGATCCTTCTGTGCGGCGGCGAGCGTCCGAGCTTCACCGCATTCGCAACTGACCACGATGTCGGAGAGCGCTCCAGAGTTGCCTCGCTCCAGGAGGTACAAGCCCTGCATCGCTTTGGGACAATTCCTCGCCGTTCTGTGGTGCACGAAGGCGAGCCAGTCGATGTCATCCACATGACCGCTTTCGCAAGCCCTTACGAATCGGATCGGCACCACCTTGTGCGTCTTGCCCTGGATGTCGCGATACTTTCCGTCCCTTTCCAGTAGATGCTTGCCCACCAGACGCCGAGCCTTCGCTCCGCCGTGATCTTCGATTTTCTGAACTACATACCACTCGGGAAATTTCCATCCCGTGACCGCCGGTGTCAGCCCTTGGTATTGAAGCGATTCCCTCATGCGTGGCGGCCGGCGCAACTCCACATCAGGCAGCGTGTAGCTGAAAACCTCGTTGAGATACTCGGCCACTCGCCGGCTCAAACGCGGTTCCCGGATCAAGTGGTCGGCGATCTGATCTTCGCGGTAGGTCCAATGGTCCGGCCCGCTGACGATGATTGCCGCATCCGGCAAGTCCACCATGGCACCAGTGCCGAACGTCGTGATCAGTTGGCTGGATCGGAGTTGCTGAATGGACATTCTAATCAGGCGCTGGGTTGGGAGGCTGGGAGGTGGAGTCCCCCTGTGATCTGTTCGTTGAGCTCCTTGATTGAGAGCTCCGTGCTGGTCTCCACGTCGCGCATCGAACGGTTCGCCCGGAATTTACGAAATTGATCCGGCAAGGTTTCGAGCGAGGTATCCAAGAAATCATGCAGTAAAGCAACGGCACCACTCTGTCGGTCCTCCCGCTGATATTGGATGCTGGAATTTTGCTTGTTCTGCCACTCCAGAGCGATGGCTTTCCAATCATCCACCATCGCTCGGCAACGATTTAGGACGTAGTGATACACTTCCGAGGTGGGCATTGAGGGCAACTCGTCCGGCCGGTGGTCGCGGGCACGTTCCGCCAAGAGCTGGCAAAAGTGTTCGAGGCGGGCGTTGAGGTCCGGCGTAAGGATTCGCTGTGCTCCTAGCGCGGGGGTCATGCTTTCGACAGCGTGGCGGATCATCCCAACCATCGTTGCGCCCAGCGCTCTATCGAGCGCTCGGGGTGAAAATGGCGTGACGCTGGTCGCCTCGACGGATCGATAGAACGACTGATGATACAGTTGGAACTGTTCGAAATGAGAACGGTCCCGGGGCTTGTGGGGATTCAACAAGGTGATAACCAGCCCCGGCCGTGTGACCTCACGTCCGACTCGGCTGGTGGCCTGGATGTATTCCGAGCTGCCCTTCGGTTGTCCAAGGACGAGCATCAGACCGAGACGTGTGACATCCAGACCGACGGAAATCATGTTCGTCGCGAGCACCACGTCGCAGCCTTCTCCGGCGGCATGGGGTTTGCCCATTTTCTCCTTCGTCTCCGCGACCTCCTTGGTGGAAACCCGCGAAGTGAGTTCGCGAATCTGGCTCATATCGATGCTCCGATCCGTGAAAAGGTCCTCGGCTGGCTCCAGTCGACGTCGGTTCGCGAAGCGATCCAGTTGCATCAGAACTTCATCCTCCACAATGCGGCGGCTCCCCCCGAGTTCTCGCAGGCTATTAAAGTAGCCAAGCAACGTCATGTAGGGGTCCGCGCTGACTTTTGCCTCCGGATCGCTGCTAAAATACAAGGCCTGCGCCCGACTCATGATTGCGAGTGAGACCCGAAGAAAGACCTTCTTAAGGCTGCGACCTTGCGCGGCGATTCCTAGATAGAGCCGGCCATTGGTTTTCTCCTTTGCTGGGTCGATCCCCACCGTCCGGGCAAAGAACGAGTCTTGCCGATGGATCCCGGGAGATGGAAAAATGCGCGTCGTCGGCCTACCAAAGAGGGCCTGGATTTGTCGGTTCGCCCGCCGCACCGTGGCGGTGGAGGCAATGATCTTCGGCACGCGGACTTTCTGGCCATCGATGGAATATCGCTCGCAGAGCTTCTCTATCGCCGTCTCATACACGCCAGCGATGGTGCCGAGCGGGCCGGAGATCAGGTGAAGCTCGTCTTGGATGATCAGGTCCGGCCCTGGCAGCACGTCTTCCATTTTTGTGCCTTTGCCGGCATCCATCGGACCGTAGAAACCGAGGGCATCATAGCGGTTTACGCGACCGAGCAAAGCTCCCGCACGGCCTTCCCAAGGCAAAGCGGCGAACTTGTCCACGGTGGCGATTAGGAAACAGGGCAGACGGCGATAGATGGGTTCGTCCACGGTGAGAATCGGCAACCCTGTTGCCTGGGAGAAATCACACTCGTAGTTGTGACAAGTGACTTGGAGATTCGTGGGGGACGCCTCACTAGGCACCATCTTGAAGCTCCGATCATTGAAACGCTCACCGCACCATGGACAGCTTTCCAAAGGAATGGGCGCCGGATTGGCGCTGCTATTCTCCCGGAAGCGCTTGGTTTTGATGTAGGCAGTTTGATCCTGGCCTGGCCCCGTGTAACCGCGATGTCCCAGCCTGTTAGGTGTGGCTCCGGATCCCACCCAAAGACCGATCTCAAATGGCCACTCGCCGAGTGCGGCGGGATCCTTCCGCCGTTCGAGTTCAAGTGCGCAAATCAGCCCGGCGGCGCGGCCGAGCTGGTCGAGCGTGAGCAGGCGCAGCGTGTAGCGCATTAATACGCTGACCCCTGCGGAGCGGATGCCGGGATACGTAAGCCGCCTATGCAGGAGCTGAAAGGCCGCCAGGCCCAGATACGCTTCGGTCTTTCCTCCGCCGGTGGGGAAGAACAGCAGCTCCACAAACCGCCGTTGATCGTTCTGTGGATCCGCAAGGCCCGGCAAATTCAACAGAATGAAAGCGAGCTGGAAAGGCCTCCACTGGATTTGATCCCGTGGCAGCTCCTTGAGACGGCGCGCTGCCGCCTCCAACATGCAGTGGTTTGCCAGCGTGAAAGCGCGGAAGGCCTCCGCATTGGTTTCGAGCAGGGCTATGCCTTGCTCGATGCGATCCGCTGCCGAGCGCGCTTCATTGACGAGGTGCAGCGCTACATTCTTCCGCTTCTCTGATGGCAAAGTCGCAGCTTCCTGCTTCTGGCCGTCCAACCAGTTCCGGTATTGCTCAACTAGAGGGCGCAAGGCTCTTCCAAGTGCGGAGGCATCCGTGAAGGCGGCCAGCACTGCCATTCCGAACTCGACCTGCGGAATGTCACTGGCAATCACGCGTTCCACTTCGTAGTGCGGTACCCAGCTTGTTTCCACACTTGTGACTGCCGCACCAGGGCGGCTGTCGTAAGCAACGCTGACACCGTGGCCGATTCCGTAATCCAGCACGTCGCGGAAATGAAGATCCGCCAGATCATGATCAGCGTCCGCATATTGGGCTGTCGCCAGCCCACGCAAATCCGGACGTCCCACCAAGCCCTGAGGGCAGCTTACCCGCAGCTTGGCTTGAAAGGCGCAACTGCGGTAGGAGTGATCCTTGTCTGCGACCCGGTGATTGACGAGAAACACCGTCACCGCCCGGCAAGCAGGTGGCAGGCCGCCGTTTCCGTGCGCCGGACGGGAGATGCAGGACAGCATCATGCCACTGGCATCTCCTGACTTTACCCGGCTACCCGGAATCTCCAATGGGGTGGGTTCCGGACTTAAGGAATTCAAGGGAACAGGCAGTACTGCGGCTTTCGGTAGTCGCCGGTAGCCGTAGAGCTCCTTCGGCTCGTCCTTCTCGCCCTTCGTCAGGTATCGTTCCTCGATGTAATCTCCCCATTCCACCTGCACTTCGATTTCCACCGCCTCTGCTGGAACAATCACCGTCAGCCCCATGGAAGACGGCAGGTAATTCCCGCCCGAAGCCGAGCGGTCCACCGGGGCGTTGTCGTCGAATCCGCCCAGCACAGGGGCCTCATCAATTTCGTCCTGCACGGTGTCATCCAGCCTCGTTTCGAGATCGGCCTTCACCGGCACAAGAAATCCGGTGAGATACCACTGCGTTGGCGAATCGCTCAGAAGCTCCTTGGCACAGGCATGGCCGTTGCCGGGACCTATCAAATCGAGTTCCAGCGTTGCAGCGAGGTCAGTTCGGGTTTCGCGGGAGGTCATGAGATGAGGTCGATGTTTTCCAAATTGATCCCTAAGAGACGACCCGTATCAGTCGACGAATCCAGAACTGGTTCGAGACGCCACGGCAGCTGATTCAAATGGCCCGGTGGTGCCTCCGTGGTGGTAATAATGTACTGGAACGATGGTTCGGGACCTGACAACAGCGCGAGTTCATGCACCGTAGTGAAAATCGCAGAATAAATGCTTCGGGCGAGGTCGGACTCCCGCGGGCTGTCGTGGATGAGAAATCGAGGGTGCTGGCAATCCCGGTTTGTGAAGCCGAACACCATCGCTGCCAGGTCGAAGGCAAGCCACTTGGTTACCTTTAGCGCCGCGCTTTCCCGTTTGCCCCCAAAGACGATTTCCGGGTGAATTGTTTTTCCAGCTTTGATCTCCACTTCGCCGGCAACCTTCCTGCCGAGTAGCTGTTTGGCGAAGTGATCGTAGAGCCGTTGGAATCCGCGGACTGCGGAATCGTGTTGTTCAGAGAGTTTTTGCAGGCCGGCGGTCAACTTCTGTTTCTCTTCGTGATGGGCGTCTATTTCCACGTTCCACTTATTCAGATCTGCATAGGATTGCTTGAAGGAATGGAGGTGCGTTTCGATCTGTCCGGCTTGCTGATTCGGGTAGTTGATCCTGGCGAGCTCGGTTGCGTGCAACGCTCGCAGGCTATTCACCTTGGATTGTATGGTATCGAGAACGCTTTTGCGGTCGGCCACGATCTTCGTCCGACGGGCAAGCTCCACTTTGTCCCGGGCGATTTCGTCTTCTTTCGGACCCTTGGGAGAGACGGCGATTTGCTTTACGGCTTCTACAACCTCATCGGCGTCAGCTGGGCGTTCATGGGCAATCCGGCAATTGGCTCTCCATGCGTCGGTCATGTAGTGGGAGCAGTAACCCGGAAAAGGTCCCAGCCCCTTCATCATTCGGTTCATTCCGTCACGCCTTCTCGGCTCGATCGCGAGAGGCTTGGGTAGTGTCTCTCCCTTCAATTCCGCTTCCTTCTTCTCGATCAGTTCTTCCAAGTCCGTCGCCCAATCGTCAGCGAATGCCCAAGAGGCTCTGACATTGTCTAGTTCCTTGATAAGCGGCGACATCTCCTCCTCATGCCGCTTCTTCGCAGGTGCGAGGTCCACGCTTTCCCGGAGAGCTTTGACCTGCTGGTCTAAACTCTGTTTCAACAAGTCGGCTTCTGCTTCATCGGGGTTGGGAATCTCGACCCCTCCGAGAATGACGGAAAGACGCTCACGGTCGTTCTGAACGATACTCTCTTTGCGGGGGCGTTCGCGAACCTTGCGTTCGTGATGCTCCGACTCGCGGGCGTACTTTTCCAACAGTTCCCTTTCCTGGCTATTAAGGAGGCCAAGAACCAGGCGGAGAATATGTCCCCGGTCGTCATGAGAAAGAACGGGGCTCTTGTGCTCGCTGTCCTTATGGCGCCATTCCAGCAAGCCACTGTAGTGGGCTTCCTGGTCTCGTGAGAGCCAGGGGAGAAGGCGCTGCCAATCAAGTTCCTTTTGGGAGTCAGGCAGCCGCTTTTCGCTCAAATTACCGAAGGCGGCGGATTCAAGTGCTCCCTGATAATCCTTGAAACCTTGCCGGGGCGGTTTTTCCGGAAAATCGAAGTCCAACGACTCGCCTTTGAAGGCGAAAGAATGGTGGCCGTGATCACTGAGCGGGCGACCGACCAGCCAGCGTTCCCCGCAGATGAATACTTCACCTGCAAGCCAAGGATTGTCGAAGTGACGGCGTAGGCCTTCGAGAAAAGTCGTGGTCCCGGCGGAGTCTTCGTTGAGGAGGTGACGGACGAGACGGCAAAAGGTGGACTTGCCCGCACCGTGGCCGCTCAGACGGTTTTCCTCGGGATTGGCCCCTTCCGGATTGGCCCAGAGAATATTGAGGCCGCGGTGGAGAGTGAAGACGCGTAGCTTGTTGTCCTCCACGGGTTTCCAGTCATTGAAGACGCCGATTTTTGAGACCCAGATGGAAGGTTCGTCACGCCCCGGTAACGGCGTGAATGAGAGCGGTCTTTCCTCCTGTGTCAGTTGCAGTTCTGTATGAGAGGGGGGAGGATTCATCGTGATCAGGTAGCGAGTTCGTAAACCTTGGATTCAAGATGCTGCATATCGAAATCACCAACATCCAGCGCGAGATCTTCGGCAAAGGGCGTGGAGATCCTCAATGCCAGCCACGCGTCGTAACCGACGTGCGGCTCTACGTTGCGTACGATACCGTCCTGAAGCTCGAAGACCGGCTCACCGTTAGGGCTTTTGTCCGTGAACAGATTTCGGCCTCCCAGATTGCGAATCGCTTGAAGGAGGTGTTCTGGACCAGCGGACTGATCCCAAGCCTGTTGCCAAGCCTTCGCCCTCTCTTTTTCGTCGGGCAAGGCGTGGCTGAGCATTAAGCGCGGGGACGTGGCGAGAATATAGGCGTCACGGAGACGACGCCATGGCAACGGGCCTTGGGCTTCGTGAAAAAGAGCGGCAACAAGCGCGGTGGCGTAGATGTTCGGGTCATCCTCACGAATTCGCGTTGTCTGGGGGGGATGGCGTACCGTGGATTTAGATGCCGAGGATTGGAAAAGATCCAATCCTTCTGACCCGAACTGTAGCGACTGTTGTCCGAGGCGGGGGCTTGCATCCGAGTTAGGTGCAGGAAGGTAGCGACCGGCTTTCTTTGCCGCTTTCCGGGCAGTCTTTTTCGCGGCTTTCTTGGCAGCTGGAGCGTGAAGTCCTTGGCGAACTTCTTCGGCGTGGAGTTTGGCGTTGAGTTTGAGGAGTCGGGCGAGGACTTCGTCGCGGGTGGCGTCGGGCCAGCGCCAGCGGATGCTTCTGGGGATGGGCTCGCCACCTTCTTCCTCGGATTCGTCATAGTAGTCGGGAATGAATTTGCTGACGGTTCGCCCTTCTTCGATGAGATCGCTCCAGTCGTAGGAAATGAGCACAGCCTTATCTAAGGCGGCATGGAGTTCGCGTAGACGGAAGATGCTGGGACTTGTTTCCTCGGGGTCGTGGAAGCGGTTGTAGATCTTGGTCAGCCCCTCGTCGTGCTCAACCATCAGCGCAGCCCGAGCCTCGTAATAATCGCGCCCCGCCGCCTCCAGCGCTTCGTCCGTCTCCCAATTAGCGGGGAATGGAAAGGTTTCGAAGCAGTCGCTCGGCGTGTAGCGAAGGTCGTCCTTCATCGAACCCGAAAAGAAGCGCGCCCAAAGTTCGTGAGAGTAGGATTGAAGAATGCCAAAAGCTGCGAGCTGCGAAAGCGCAAAAACTACCGTCGCGTCTGAGAACACGCCCAAGCGTTGCATTACAGTTACCGTCCAGTTCGGCTGATGCCGTGAACAAGCGAGAACATGCGGGAGGTTCTTCACTGCAAAGTAGAGCTCGGGAGAGTTTCGCGAAAATTTCCACCAGAGCTTCATGCGCTTTTCCTTATCCTTACTGGGCTTAGCCTTGTAGGCCGCCTCGCGCTCTGGCTTCACTTTGGCTTCCGCAATTGCAACTAGCTCGGGAAACAGTTCGCGCGCCTCTGCTTCTTCAAGGTCGCTAAGGTTGAAGATGAAACGATGATGCAGATGCGTTGGCGACGAATTGATTTCCTCGCCGCCGATGTAAGGTAGAATTCGCGCCTTTGTTGAGGGAATCGCGTTCAGTTTGTGCATTTCAGACAGCGGCGAGGCCACTCCCGAGTCGTCTGTATCGTCAAAGGTGAATCCCATTCCCACGACAACGCTCCCTTGGAAACTTTGCGCATTTCGGGCTCGCAAAATCGAGGGGTCGTCGTTTCCGCCATCATGAAACAAGAATGCTGTGATTAGGTCGACCTTCCTCCCGTCAAGGATTCTTGGCGTGGGGGAAGCGCCTTTCCCGACATGGACTACACTCACTATGACGGCGGCCTCACCAGGCCATTTCATGCGGCGAATAGCGTTATAGATTGAACCGCCGTGATTGCAGATCCAACGGAGACCAGATCTCCTCGTATCACCCTGCGCAATTGTATTTGTCGTTACAAATCCGACAGTCCCATCTGTGCGCAGGTGGTGAAATGCGCGCCTAAACATGTGAGCCGCCAAGTCACTATTTCCGTGGCTTTCTTTGTGAAGGGTGAGCAGCCAGTCGATGTAGGAAATGTGATTTCCTTCTGAAAGAGTGCTCCTGCCTGCATACGGAGGATTGCCGACGACGGCATCAAAGCCGCTGGTCTCTCGCAAAAAGACTTCGGGAAACTCAATTTCCCAATGAAACGGAATGACAGAATGGGGCGTGCGATGGCGAAAATTGGTCACGAGTTTGCCAACGGCGTCGCTTTTATCTGGCCGAAAACCATGCTTCGGATCGCTCTCTAACAGGGCGTCGAGGTATTGTTCGCGCAGGGCGGCACGAACCTTGGGTTTGTCGCCTGCGAAGAAGGCGGCGAGACAAAGATCACCGGCGCGGCGCACGGGGTCGAGGGCATGGTCCGCAAGGGCGAGACGTTGGGCTTTGAGGCCGGGGAGCATATAGTCCCCCCCTTCGAGAATCTCGCGCCGGTAACTCATGGCACGTTCGAGAGCCTTTTCCAGATCGGTCTGGCCGAAGATTCGTTCCTTGGCTTCCTTCGCATTTAGATCCCAGTGGAAGGCGATGATCTGCTTTTTGTCTAGGCCGACGAGGGCGTCGCCGGTGCGCAGCGAGTGGTCGAGGAAGGTGAATGGGTGGTCCTTGGCGAGAGTGGCGAGCCAAAGAGAGAGCTTCGCGAGATCGGTCGCCATGGGATTGCGATCCACGCCGTAGAGGCAGCGTTGGGCGACAAGACGGCGGGCGTGGAGCAACTCGTCCTCATCCGGTGGGATGACGGGCTTGCCGCCATGCGCAGTCCACGCGGCGACGAGGGCATCGCCAAGTTGACGGCAAGCCTCGACGAGGAATGCACCGGAGCCTACGGCCGGGTCGCAAACCTTGAGATCGAGAATCTGCTGTGGAGTAGGTTTTTCCCCGAGCCGGGCGAGGATGGGTTCCAAGGTCTTTTTGACGATGGGCGCAGTGAGGGCTCGTGGGGTGTAATGAGAGCCGGAACGGCGGCGTTCGTCGGTGGGCTGAAGAAGATATGAGCCGGGCCGGAGTTTTTCCGGCGAGGCTTGGCGAGCGATCTTGCGCTCCACCGCGGCGAGGAGATCGTCGTGGGTAGCGGCATCCTTGAGCGTGGTGGCGACCTTGCCGGTGAGCTTGTGGTCGGTGAGCTTTTGGAGGCGTTCGACGCGCTTGGCGGAGGGGGTGGCGAGGAGGGCATCGAGATCGAGGAAGGTGGGTGCGCCTTTACTCTTGGCGGGTTTGAGGGCGATGGAGGAGCCTTGGGCGATCTCCAGGGTAAAGCCGATCATAGTCTGATAGACAGAACCGATCTGCTCGACATCGAGGGTGCGGTAAGAAAGGCGCTCTCCCCGAAGGATGAGAAGCTTTTCCAAAATGCTGTGAATGGTGCCATCCGAGATCGTGGGCAGCTGGCCTTCCGGGGAGCGAATATCGCTGCGGGCCTCGGCGCGGCCTTCGAGGAAGGGGAAGCGATCGGGATCGAAAAGGTGACCCTCGCGTGGAGGCATTTCCAGATCGCGATGACGGTGGCCACCGTGGATGAGGCGGAAGAGAGTCAGGAGCTGCGGCCAGGCACCGAAGCGCTGGTCCATGGTGTCGTGATGAAGAGCAGCATCGCGGTTCAGTCGCTCGAAGAGCGAATGAAGTGAGTAGTGCTGAGTGAAGAGAGGACTGGAGGGCAGCAAGCCACGGTCCTCGGCAAAGAGGAGGAAGACGAGGCGGAGGAGGACGGTGAGCTGGCCGTGGTAAACTTCATCCGGATTCCGCGCCATGACAACGCGGAGGAGATCGCCGTTGACGCGGGCATCGGCTGCTTGGAAACCACGCACGAGTTCATAGAGGGCCTCCAACACCTGCTCGGCGAGCGCGGTGGAGACGCTGGCCTGCATGTTACGGCTGTGGCGAAGCAGAGCGGGAAGCTGGTTCTTCGCGTCGCCAAGAAAGAGCATGGCGCGGCCCAGCAGCAGCTCGAAGGCACCAAGGATGGGGCGGCCCATGGTGCTGAGCATGTCCGCATAGCGAAGAGTTAGATGGCCGGGATTCTCGCCTTGTGGAGCATAGACGAGGCGGATGGCAGCCTTGGAAAGAAGCAGGCCGGCGGGCACGCCGGTCTCACGCAGGAGGCGCTCCAAGCGGCGGGTGGCAGAGGTGAGCCAGGTATTCGGGATGACTTCGTAAGGTTTGTCGAAGTCTCCCTCGGGATGGCCCGAGGCGAAGAGCAGGAGCTGGTAGGGCGACTGATCGTCGGAGAGGTTCTGCCGCTGACTGCGCGGAAGATGGATCGCGGCGAGGGGCGAGAGGACCTCGGCACTTTCCTTCAAGTAAAGGTGAAAGCGATCCGGGAGTTCGCTGGCATCAACCCACTCTTGGGCGGGCCACTGGAGGAATTGAATGGCTAGGGCCTTGAAGTCGGTAACTTCGACAATGCCGTTTCCCTCGTCGTGGTGCTGGCAGGCGGAAAGGTGATCGATGAACTCGATCTGACGTTGGCGCTGGGCCTCATTGTAGTAATGTCCCCGATCCACCAAGGCGGCGGCGGACACGACGAGGCCATCCGGCTGGAGGTAACCAAGCCAGCGTTTGTGGGCTTCGAGGGAGCGGACGATCTCTGGGGCAGACATGGGCTTTATTTCTGGGGCCAGAGATAGACGAGGCCAACGGGCTCGATGCGGGTGGTCTTGATTTCGTAGAACTCGCGGATGCGGGCGGGTTCGGACTCGATTTGCGTGGTGAAGTCTTCCAACCATTTGCGCTGCGCCTTGGTCTCACGCTCGACCTGGGCTTGTTCCTCGAAGTTGAAGAGCTCGAGCTGGTCTGGCGGGAGGGCATCCTTGAGTTTGGCTTCAACGCGCTTCTTCTGGCCTTCGAGGAGCTGGATCATGGCCTTGGCCTCGGCTTCGGAGCGGGCGTGGAGTTTCTTGCGGGCATCAGCTTCGGAGTCCTTGGCGCGGTCTTCGAGTAAGGGCAACAATTCTGCGACATCGGCCGGGATGGAGTCGAGGAGAGCTTGGCGTTCGTCAGCAGGAACGGAAGTGCCCGACGACAACATGGAGCGCTCGAGGATTTCCAGAGTGCGGGCTTCGGTCTCGCGGGCGTAGGCTTTGAGCGGGGCGGAGCCGCGTTGGGCAGGCGGCTTCCAGGGCGCGGTGATGGTAATTATTTCCTCGTGGAGGCGAGTGGCATGCTTGCCGAAGAGGCCGAGCCGCCCAAGCAGGATGACGCGCGGGACGGCATCGTCCGACTGAGCCAGACAAGCGCGGGAGATGTCGTGATTGACGAAGCCCTGGCAGAGAAAGCGGGAAAGCAGGCGTTTGGCGACGCGGTGGCCGAGGTGGATCTGAACGGTGGTGTCGTCGATGGTGGGGGGCGCGGTGAAGCGGATGGGACGGATGGGACTATCCTTCCGCCATTGGTGATCGCGGCGACCTTTTTCCGGAGCTGCGCGAAGAGTGTCGAGGGTGGTAGTCCAACTCGGATCGAGCGCCTGCTCGGTGGCGATCTTCGGGAATGAGTAGCACGTTTCACCATCGGCGGTGGTTCCGGATGGAGACAAGGGCGAGTAGTGATTGAGCCGGAGGGAGGTGGAAAGCGCCTGCTCGAAAGCTTCATGGGAGTAGTTGATCGCGCGCCGGGCTTGGTCGATGCGGTTTTCGAGCGTTTTCACCTGAGCTTGCAATGCGTCCTGGCGTTCGCGGGCTTCTTCAAGCTCTGCTTCGGCCACGGCTTTTTCCTCTTGGGCATCCTCCTGATCAATGCTGGTGATGAGGTCAGAGACTTGGGCCATGCTAATGCCGAACTCGAGCTTGCGGGAAAGGCGACGGTCGAGGACCTGGGAGAGGCTGCCGAGTTCCTGCTGGATGCGGGAAGTCTTCTTCACGAGGGCATCAAGCACGCGATCTTCCTGGCGCTGCTGGTAAACGAAGTAGTGACAGAAGACCTGTGGCTCGGGCTGGAGCTTGCGGTCGATACGGCCATTGCGCTGCTCTAGTCGGCCGGGATTCCACGGAATGTCGTAGTGAAAGAGGTGTTGGCAGTGGGACTGGAGGTTGATGCCCTCGCGAGCGGCATCGGTGGCGAGCAGGATTCGGACGGGATGTGCACCGGGTGCCGAGTTGAAGGCTTTTTTGATTTCCTCCCGCGAGTCGCTGGAGGTGGAGCCGCGGAAGATGAGTATGCGCTCGTCCGATCGGTCAGTGCCGGCGAGGGCGGCGTGGAGCATGTGACGCAGGTAAGTGAGGCTAGCGTCCCACTCGGTGAAGATAATGACGCGCGTATCGGTCCAGGTGGCACCCGGTTGGGCTGACTGGTTTCCTCGGGCGATGCCGTGGCATTGGTTCCCGGCGATCCAATCGAGGAGCTTGAGCACTTTGGCGTCCGGCCGGTAGCGGGCCTCGCTGGCGAGATCGACCATGTCGTGGAGGAGCTGGGTAGCCTCCTGGTTGAGCTGAGTGATGGGGTCGGCGTTGCGTAACTCGGCGGCGAGGAGATCTTCCTGCTGTTCTTCATCGAGCTGAGCTTCCTCGCAATCGGGGTCGATGCCCCGGGTGAGAAAGGCGGTGTCGGCCGTGGGAGAGAATTTGCGCTCAGCCGTCTCGGCGTGTTTGGAGATGGTGCGGGCGAACGCTTCCGGGCTGGAAAGGAGTCGCTGTTGGAGGTGGGAAAAGACGATGAGCGAGCGGTTGCGGATGTGCTTGGCTTCGTTTTTCACCTGCTCCTCGCGGATGGCTTGGTAGCGGGCGAGCATTTCGCTGAGGCGGAGCTCGGGGGCGTCGGTAGGCAGGCCGTCAATGTCTGTCTGGCAGATCACGCGCTCCGGGAAGCCGCCTTCCAGTGCACGAATGTCGCTTTTCAGCCGCCGGATCATGACATCGGTCAGGTTGGCCTTAACGACGGGAACGCCTCGCACAAAACGCTGGGGGTCGAGGATTTCCAGCAGGGCTGAGAAGCTGTTGGAGTGCCCGTTGTGCGGGGTGGCGCTCAGGAAAATTCGATGATCGAACCGTTGGGCTAGCTCGCGAATGACTCGTGTGAAGCGGGAGTCGATGGCGTATTTCGAGCCGCTGGCCGGTGCGGCATGGTGGGCTTCATCGAGGATGAAGAGGGCGTGCGGCTTCTGCTGGTCGAGCCAATGCTTGAGCGGCTCCGAGTAGGTATCGTCGATGAGGAGGCGGTGGGAGACGAGGAAGTGCGGGTAGGTCGTCCAAGGATTGACGGCGAAGCCCTGCTGCTGGCGGACGCCTTCGATGTATTCGCGGTCGAGGACTTTGAACTCGAGGCCGAAGCGGGAATCGAGTTCGGCCTTCCACTGGTGGAGCATGGAAGGCGGACAGGAAACAATGACGTTTTGAATGCGCTTTCGTAGGAGAAGCTCGGAGGCGATGAGGCCGGCTTCGATAGTTTTGCCGAGGCCGACGTCATCCGCGATAAAGAGGTTCACCCGCGGCAAGCGCAGCGCTTTGTGCAGCGGATCGAGTTGGTAGGCGTCGAGTTTGATGCCGGCGCGAAAGGGCGACTGGAAAAGGTTAGGGTCGGTGGCAGTGACGCATTGCCAGCGAAGGGTATTGTAGAATGAGGCGAAGTATTCCCGGGAGTCGAAGTCGCGGGCTCCGTATTTTTGGCCGATCGATTCCCACGCTTGCCGGGTAAGAATCCGTGTATCCAATTCGGCTTCCCAGAGAACAGACAAAAGCTCCCCTTGGGCGGAGTCATCTAGGCAGGCCAGATCCACGGTCGTTCCATAGGGAGCCCATTCACTGAATTCCACGACGTGGACGCGAGACCTTACTCGAACGACGTCACCAATCAGGGGCGTTTCTGGATTTCGGGAAATGAGGAGATTTTGTGACGTCAAAGCTCACGAGAGATATCCGATTCCTTCCTTGGTTCCAGAGCAAAGAGCGTGGTGGCGAGGTGATCCAAATTATTCATAACGGTCTTACAATCATTGTGAACTGTTCAACTTTAGCCAATCGGCCCCCGCGCCAAATGTAGGGCAGGCATTTAGACCTCGGTGGTGTTGGAGCATTCTCCAGACAAACGGCCATCGCCTCGATGCGCGCGCGGAAATATTGCTTGCCTTTCGGGCTCTATTCGTTGTTGGCTTTCCCGTCACTGAAACTCCGTGCGGCGGTGCCGTGCAAGTTTCTCATTAGGTCCGGTGGTGCCGGCCAGGGCGGGATGCCCTCATTTGAAAAAGGTGACGTCAGAACCAGACGAAAGCGTTTCGAGAATTCAACGGCGGTGCCTTGGATTGTTCGCACGGAGGCGGCGGTGCCCCTCCTCAGGCGGTGCCTGGAGTGCGAGGTCGGAAGAGTTCGTGAGGAGCTGATTGTTGAACTTGGGAACTAAAAACACGCGGCGGTGCCGTGTGCTCCCTGACTGCGCCCGGATTCCGGGAACCTGTCCACGACGCGGAAGAACCGTGTCCAACCTTCAATCAACTTCTTCAGATGAACTCTGTACTTTCCATTGAAACCATTCTCGTCGCGAAGCTCGTGTCCCACGAGCAGAACCCCCGCAAGCACTCCAAAAAGCAGATCCGCCAAATCGCGGACAGCATCCAGACCTTCGGCTTCAAGGTGCCTGTGCTGGTGGATGCCAACAATCGCCTGATTTGCGGCCACGGACGAGTAGCCGCCAGCAAGCTGCTCGGTATCGATTCCGTACCTGCCATTCGGGCCGCTGATCTCGACGACGCAAAGATCCGCGCCTACATGATTGCCGACAACCGGCTTACCGAGGTTGCCGAGTGGGACGATGCTCTGCTCGCCGAAAACTTCAAGATTCTCTCCGATCTCGATCTGGATTTCGACCTTGAGGTGACCGGCTTCGACTACGGCGATATCGAGGGCTTGTTGTCGCTAAACGAGGATGATGCCTCCGATGATCCGCCGGTTCCTTCGGTCGAATCACTTCCATCGGTTGCTCGACAGGGAGATCTCTGGATGCTGGGCGAGCACCGAATCTTGTGCGGCGACAGTCTTGATCGATCCTCCTACCGTAAGCTCTTCCCGGGCAAGACGAGGGCATCCATTGTCTTCACGGACCCTCCCTACAACTTGCCGGCGAAGGACATCGGGAAGACCTGCGAGGCAAGTCATGGCGACTTCGCGATGGGAGCCGGCGAAATGACTCCGGCTGAGTTCCAAGGGTTCCTCGAAACGATCTTCGATCACTTGGGATCGTTTTCGCGGAGCGGATCGATCCACTACATCTGCATGGATTGGCGTCACGCCCCGGAACTGATCGCCGCGGGGAAGGCATCGTACTCCGAATGGAAGAATCTCTGCGTCTGGACCAAGAGCGCTGGCGGGATGGGAACCTTCTACCGCAGCCAGCACGAACTGGTCTTCGTTTTCAAGAGCGGCAGCGGAAAGCATCAGAACCATTTCGAATTGGGGCAGCACGGTCGCCACAGGACCAACGTGTGGACCTACCCATCGGTGATGCATCTGAAGGAAGAAGATGGCGACAAGGGAGGGAAGGAAGCCCTTCATCTTCATCCGACCATCAAGCCAGTGGCGATGGTTGAGGATGCCCTCAAGGATTGCTCGAAACGCGGCGAGATCGTTCTCGATCCGTTTCTCGGCAGCGGAACCACGCTCATCGCCGCTGAGAAAACCGGACGAGTCTGCCACGGCATCGAGCTTTCCCCCCGCTACGTTGATGTGGTTGTCACCCGCTGGCAGGAATGGACCGGCCAGGACGCGGTTCACTCCGAAACCGGCCTCACCTATCAGGAAACTAAGCTCCTCTGAATTCATGAGCACCACATTTTCAGACGAAGAAGACGACTATGAGGTAGGCTACGGCAAACCTCCCAAGCACACCCAGTTTCCGAAGGGAAAATCCGGCAATCCCCTCGGAAGGCCGAAGAAGCAAAAGAAGAACTCCGAACTGCTTAACGAGCTATTGGACGTGAAGATCCAAGTGAATGGAAAGACCATCACCAAGCGAGAAGCGCTTTTCCTCTCGATCGTGAACGACGCAATCAAAGGGAAAGCAAGCGCCCGGAACACACTGCTCTCCCTAGTCAATGAAGAGGACGTAGAATTGGAAGAGTTCAGTGAAACCTTTGACGACAAAATCGCCTTTTTCGAGGTCCAGCGTCAGATGGCGAAGCGAGGAAAGGAGGAGGAATGACGAACGCCCAATTCATCTACCGGATGCGCTTCAGGAGCTTTGTCGATTTCGCCTTCAGAGAACTCCATCCCGACGAGTCCTTCGTTAGGAACTGGCACATCGACCTGATCTCCGAGATGCTCAATCTGATGTATCAGGAGAGCAGCAGCGGCTTGAACCGGATGATTTTCAATCTGCCCCCAGGCTATTTGAAAACTCACCTGTGCTCGGTTTCGTTCCCCGCATGGATCCTTGGCCGCGATCCGAGAAAGTCGGTGCTAATCCTGTCGGAGGATCCTGAGCCTGCCTTCGAGATTCAGGAGCGGTGTGCCGAGCTGATGGGCACCAGCCGCTACCGCTCGGTCTTCCCCAGGGCCCGCATCAAGAAAATCTCGCGGATGTTGGAACTGGAATATGGCGGCGGCATCTGCCACGCGGGAATCGGCTACTCATCCCGGCACACGAAGAGCGATGTCGTTATCATCGACAACCCACAGAGCTTGCACAGCCTGGATCGGATCAAGCCGGAGCATTTTGCCGAAATTGGCAGGCTGTTGAAGAAGCCCAAGGAAGGAATAATCGTGATGGCCACCCGCCGCATCGCGGAAAACGACCTGAGCTCGTTTCTCCACCAAAAGCTGGGTGGCTGGGGTAGGCTCTCAATTCCAGTCGTCGCGTTTGAAGACAAAGTGTGGAAAATGCCGCCCGATCTCAGCCATGTGCAGAAGAAGGGAGCCCTTCTCGACAGCTCATTGGAAAGATGGGAGGACATTGAGGGGCATCTGGCGGCGATGGGCGGGGAAGCGTTTTGCTATCAGTACCTCCAAGGCGAGTATTCTCCGCCGAAGAGCGGGGAAATCGAATTGCCGGAGCGCAACGGAATGAGATGCAAGGCCGTCGGCAATTTCGATCCGACTTGGGTCACTTCAACCCATCTGGCAAACCTCCGGGCATTGGAGGCTGACCGCATTGATGTTGCTTCCGATCCTACCCACGAGCAGGCGACGGAGTAGCCGTGAGGAAGTCAGCGATGGATGTCCAATTGCCGCGGTAACTTTCCTTCTCCGTCAAATCCTTCAGGTTCACCTTGCCCCATCTCGGGTCGCGGGGAAGCGCGAGCACCGTTCCTGCCGGAATCACATAGAAGTCCGGCGGAAGGATCGCCTTTTTCCCGTCCTTCGAGCCCCGGTTGAGGAATGCGGCGACGACAAAATCGCAGTTGAAGTTCTTGATCGGGAAACCGGTCGCACCGGTCCGCCAGCGACTCTTGACCTGAATCCTCACAGAAGTGTTGAACTCCGGGTTGGTCGCCACCAGATCGTAGCCGGGCATGTTGGTGTATGTCTTGTACGTCGGGATTTTCCGGAGGAGAAGTTCGCCGAGAACGAGAAATTCGGCTCCTTCGCTTTCCAAGCGCGTATCGAGTTTTTCCGAAGCCATGGGGATGGGTGCTTCGGCATGCCGTTTGGCAGGCCGGGATGAGCGTAGCTTGGACTGGTGGTCCTAATCAACGGTTTTGTAAGCGCAGTATAACAAACGGAAGGCTGGGATCGCATAGTCATCCGGCCCGTGGGAGCGCGCCCTGTCAGAAATGTTGCCGGGCCAGTCATCCGTTCGCTCCGGAACGAGTTGGGCTGGAGCCAAGAGCAGGCGACAGCCCGCTGTAACGTGGTGGGATTCGATATTTCCAGGGCCTCTTATGCGCAGATCGAGAGCCAGATCCGGAGCGTCACCGACCACGAGCTGGCGCTACTGGCAAAGGCATTCCGGGTAGGGCCGGAACGACTGTTGCCTGAGACTCTGCCTCCGTGGACCGGCAAGGGTAAAAAGGACACTTGGAAGAGCCGGAAGCGCGATTGATCGCCGATCGGAGTGACATTCCTGGCTGAAGTGTTGGCTGCGACTACTTCTCGAACATTCTCTGTATGACTTGATCTCTCTGGCGGGTGGAGCGTGTGTCGCCGCGACATGCAATCCATTGAGGATCTGGAGAAAATGACCAAGGACGAGCTGCTTGACCGGTGGCGAAAACTCCCCGGCAAGCAGCCGCCTCCCGGGCGCGTCGACCGCTTGCTGCGCGAACTTGCCTACCGTTTGCAGGAGGATGAATTCGGACGCCTCGACAAGAACACGACCGTCTCACTGCGCCGCCACATGGCTGAGTTCGGGAAATCTCTGCGCTCCCAGCGACCCGCACAGGCCGAGATCAAAACCCCGACGAAAGTGGTTCTGGAAGCGGGGTCGGTGCTCACTCGCGAATGGGACGGCAAGCGCATCACCGTCCAAATCGCCAGTCCCCGCCAGTTCGTCTGGGAGGGCCAGACCTTCAAATCCCTGAGTGCGCTCGCCCGCAAGATCACCGGCCAGCATTTGTCAGGACCATTGTTTTTCGGACTGAAGGAGGAATGCCATGGCTGAGAAGGTCAAACGCTGCGCGATTTACACGCGGAAGAGCACCGAGGAGGGACTTGAACAGGAATACAATTCTCTCGATGCCCAACGGGATGCTGCCACCGCCTTCATTCGCTCTCAGAAGCACGAAGGCTGGAAAGCCATCAAGGAAACCTACGACGACGGGGGCATCTCGGGAGGACACATGGAACGCCCCGGACTCCAGAGGCTCCTTTCGGACATTCGCGGAGGGAAAATCGATGTCGTCGTGGTCTACAAGGTCGATCGCCTTTCACGGTCCTTGGCCGACTTCGCCCAGCTGATGAAGCACTTTGACACCCACGATGTGTCCTTCGTGTCGGTCACCCAACAGTTCAATACCTCCAGCAGCATGGGCCGGCTCACTCTCAACGTCCTGCTTTCCTTTGCCCAGTTCGAACGCGAGGTCACCGGTGAGCGCATCCGCGACAAGATCGCCCTCTCCAAGCAGAAGGGCATGTGGATGGGAGGAACCCCGCCACTCGGATACGACGTCTGCGATCGAAAGCTCCTCGTCAATCCGACGGAAGCCGAAACCGTTAGAGCCTGCTTCCAGACCTACCTCGAAAAATCAGGTCTCATCGGTTCGGTCCTGGAACTCAACCGGCTGGGGCAGACGACGAAGGCATTCATCAGCCGGAAAGGGCGAATCCAGCAGGCACGGCCGTGGGTGGCAAAGGAACTCCATCGGTTGCTCACCAATCCTATCTACCGCGGGCTGATCCGCCATAAGGGCAACGATTACCCAGGCGAGCACGACGCAATCATCGCCTCTGATGTTTGGAACTCGGTTCAATCCAAGCTCCGCCATCAGCAGCCGGACTTCCGCAAGAGTTCCGGGCACCTCAACGAAACTGCCATCGCCAAGACCCGCCTGATCCACCCGCTCAAAGGCTTCCTCTTTGGCATCGATGGGCAGGCGCTTACTCCGACCTATACCAACAAGAGCGAGAAAGCCGCCAACGGCACGAAAACGCGAAAGCGCTATCGCTACTACGTTTCGCAGCAGGCCATCCGCCAAGGCTACGGAGCCGCGTCACTCAAAACCATCAGCGCCTCGTTGCTTGAGGACGCCGTGCGCCGGATGCTGATCCATTCATTGCCCGATCTCGCCGGATTCACTTCGTCAGAAGAGCTGTCGACGGACGAGATGAGTCACCGCCTCGGCATGCATGCCAGACACCTCGCCCGGCTCGACACTCCGGCTGACTTCTCAACGTGGCTGACGGTTGCGAGCCCAAGGATCGTCGTCGGGCCCGACATGGTCGCGATTCAGATTCCTCAGGACCGACTGACAATGCTGGCTGGATCCCCACCGAATGACCTCGCGGACGATGAATCCCCGCCGCTCGGAATTCCGGCCCAAATCGACTGTGAGAACGAGCGGGTGATTTTGACGGCAACGATCTCCTTCAAGCCGCGGCGCGGCCGGTCGGAGATCATCGACGGACGAACCGGTGAGGAGATCGGCGTGCGGCGCACCGCGCCAAATCCAGTGCTGATCCAAACTATCGCTCAGGCGGAATTCTGGAGGTCTGAACTCGCCCAGCATCCGGAGAAGTCCCTTCAGGAAGTCACCGAAAGGTACGGCGTGAAGCCCACCTACGTCCGTCGGCTTCTCAATGCCGCCTATCTGGCTCCGGCAATCAAGAAGGCGATTTTCCAAGGAACCCAACCCGCCCGGCTTCAGGTGCAGGACCTGTTGGCCCAGCGGTCGCCCGACTGGCCGACGCAAATGTGCGACCTCGGGTTCGAAGGTTCGGCAGCTGCCTGACCGATCCAAACTTCGAAAACCCTCTCGGGGTTCCCGAAATCCGGAAAATGGACCACCACCTGGATCAGTTTGAGAGATCGCGTCGGGAAATCAGGAGTGGCGGACGAAGATCCGGAGGCTTCTCAATCAGAGAGAAGCGGAAACCCGCGGCCCCAAGGGGATGTAACCCATTAAGAGTGAACCTTCCGGTTCATCTCTCAGAAAATGGCGGAGAGAGTGGGATTCGAACCCACGGTAGGTTTTAAGCCTACGTTCGATTTCGAGTCGAGTGCCTTAAACCGAGCTCAGCCATCTCTCCTTTTGCGGCTGGGGGCGGGAAATTAGCAACGAGCCCCGGGTTGTAAAGCTCCGGGTTCGATCAATTCCATTCGATTTGCAGGGGCTCACTCGGCCTCCTCGTGCTCCACGGCGGCGGCGAAGGCGGTGCCGGACGGATCGGTGCCGGGTTGCGGAGTAGCCTTTCCGGGGATCACGTGGATCACATCCAGCGGGGCTGCGGCGCGGCTGCGGCGGACGGCTTCGCGGGAAATGAAATCGACCAGGGTGCCGGACAGGAGGATGGCGGAGGCGGCGAGGCCCATGCCGATGACCCACCAGCGTTCGCCGGTTCGGCCGCGGCCGAAGTTCGATTCGCAATCGAGCGTTGGGCCCACTTTCGGCGGCGCCGCGCGGCGAATCGTTGGCGGCAGGATATCGAATGCCGGATGAATGGTCGGCGGCTCGACGGCGAGATCCGGCACGCGGAGCTCGACCTGGCGGCCGGAGGCGAAAGGTGAGCAGGCCGGGTGCGGCACGTCGGCGCGGCCGGCGAAGGAATCGAAGTCCTCCGCGGCCAATCCTTCCACCGGCAGGTCACCGGCGGTGCCGAGCAGGACTTTCCGCACATCCACGGCGGTGACGAAGTCCTCGATGTCGATCCGGGGCGCACCCGCCGGATCATCGCCGCGTGGCAGCACGGGCAGAGGGGATAGGGTGTCGGGGAGAATCATGGGTGGGACAAATAATTGGGAGAGGGTGTAACTCCTTGGCTTGAAGTGGGTCAATGATCATTTTTTCTTAAATATTTTGCCGAAATTTCAAAAAATTGGCTGACGAAAATCGGGTGCCAGTGCTCAAATCCGGGCATGCCCGCCTCCATCGTGATGACCGTCCTCGCCGCCGACCGCCCCGGCCTCGTCAGCGCCCTTTCCGAGACCATCGCCGCCCGCGGCGGGAGTTGGCAGGAGAGCCGGATGGCACGGCTGGCGGGTCAATTCGCAGGCATCCTGCGGGTCGAATGTCCCGAGGCGGAGTGCGATGCGCTGCTCGCGGCGTTGGTCGGCTTGGAAGCACAGGGGATCTCGGTGCAGGCCAAGCGTGAGGCGGCCGCTCCAGCGGAAAAGCGCGAAACCCTGGCGCTCGATGTCATGGGCAATGACCGCCCCGGCATCATCCGCTCGCTGTCCGCGGCCATCGCCGGTGCGGGCGGCAATGTGGAGGACCTGTCCACGTCGCTCGAAAGCGCGCCGATGTCCGGCCACCCGATTTTCCACGCGAAGGGGATCGTTTCCCTCGCGACAGGTAGCGATCCGGCGGTGCTGATCGCGGCGATCGAAAACCTCGGCACCGATCTCTCCGTTTCCGTAGAGAGTTGAGCCTCGGTTCAGGCGGGGATGATCCGGGCGATCCAGGCGATCAGCTGCGCGCCCGGGATCATCAGGAAATGCGCCATCACCGTGCCTAACAGGCGGCTGCCGGCCATGCCGAAGACCGCGGCCCGGAGGCGCGAGTCGCCGTCCTCGCCGTCGCCCTTCGCCGCGCCATCGGTGACGTAGGAGAGGTAGGGATCGACGAAGGCAAAGAGCATGATGGTGCCGATGAAATTCACAACCGCGGAGAGCTGGCCGGTGGTCATCCGCAGGTCCGGCGCATAGACCCCGGCGTAGAGCGAGCTGAGCACGCCCGTGGCCAGCAGCGCGGAGCCGATCACGTTCATGACGAAGATGTTCCACGGCAGCCGGTGACCGGCGCGGAGGAAGCTGAAATTCGCCGTCGAGGGCACGGTCCACGAAGTTTTCAGCGCCCGCAGGCCCGGTCCGCTGAGTGCGTAGCGGGTCATCCGCAGCAGCGACGGGAAGCGATCGAAGGCCGCAACCACGGTGGTCACGTAGCGCTGGAACATCGGGATGAGAGCCGCGCCGACGAGGGTCGCGACGCTGGCCGAGAGGATCAGCAGGTGGAACTCGTGCATCAGGCCCTCGGTGGCGGTGGACTCGATACCCGACTCGACGCGCTTCGATAGCGCGGGCGTTAGCAGCGTGTTCGCGGTGCGCGAGACGAGCACCAGGATATTGAAGAGCGAGAGGCAAAACGCCACCTTTCCGGTCCGCGCCCCGGCGATGCGGACGCCGTAGGAAAGGGTCGCGATCAGGTGGATCACCGCGATGAAGACGCAGAGGTAGAGGATCGACATCGCCGGAAAACTGCAGGCCGTGTAGCCCCCGCCGGGACCCGCGTCAACCGGCAGGGATCTAACTCCTCTCTAGCAGACACCCGCCGTTCTTGCCGCCGCGGCCTGCCGCCGCTACACGGGCGGCGTATGGAACACCACGTGTATTTCTGGCTGAAGGACGAGCACAAGAATGAGGCCGATCTCAAGGCCTTCGAAGGCGGGCTTTCGAGCCTCTTCAAGCTCAAGGGGCTGCTCGGCGGCTTCTGGGCCGTGCCGGCGAAGGTGATGGAGCGGCCGGTGGTCGATCAATCGTGGGACTACGCGCTCACGATGACCTTCGAGTCCGTCGCCGCGCAGGATGCGTATCAGGTGGATCCGGTTCACGACGTCTTCATCGCCAACTTCAAGAGCTGGTGGGCCCGCGTCGAAGTGCGCGACCTCGAAAAGGGCGGCCAATGAGAGCGCTGCAACTCGTCGCCCCGTCCACGCTCGCCGTGGTGGATTTGCCCGCGCCAGTCCCGGTAGCGGGTGAGGTTCGTTTGCGCGTGAAGGCCTGCGGCATCTGCGGCAGCGACCTGCATGGCATGGACGGCAGCAGTGGACGGAGGATTCCGCCGCTGGTGATGGGGCACGAGGCCAGCGGCACGGTGGATGCCGTGGGGGATGGTGTCACCGCGTGGAAGGCCGGGGATCGCGTCACCTTCGACTCCACCGTCTGGTGCGGCGAATGCGGCTACTGTCGTGAGGGCCGCGTCAATCTGTGCGATGCGCGGCAAGTCGTCGGTGTCGCCTGCGCGGAGTTCCGGCGCGATGGGGCGTTCGCGGAATTCGTCACCGTGCCGCAGCGCATCCTTCACCGCTTGCCAGACGGGCTTTCGTTTGAGGAAGCCGCCTTTGCTGAGCCGGTGGGTGTCGCGCTGCATGCGGTGAAGCGGGCAGGGGATGTGGCCGGAAGTACGACACTTGTCGTAGGTGCCGGTCTCATCGGCCTGCTGGTCATCCAGGCGCTCAAGCGCGCCGGGGCGAGGAAGATCATCGCCGTGGATCTGGATGAAGGGCGGCTCACGCTCGCGAGAGAACTCGGGGCGGATGAAACCATTCTCAGCGGCAGCGCTCCCGTTCCTGAAGTGGACGTGGCGATGGAAGTCGTGGGTGCCGCACCCACGGTCGATCTCGCGATTCGCTCGGTGCGGAAAGGCGGCCGCGTCGTTCTGGTCGGCAATCTTTCCCCGACGGTTCCGCTGCCGTTGCAGATCGTGGTGACTCGCGAACTCGATGTTCTCGGAACCTGCGCGATTGCCGGGGAGTATCCCGAGGCACTCGAAGCCATCGCTTCCGGCGACATCCGGGTGAAGCCGCTCATTTCCGCCAGCGTTTCGCTGGAGGATGGCGTGTCGGCATTTGAGAAGGCCAAGGCGCCCGGGGCGCTGAAGGTGCTCGTGGTCGATGACGCGGGCGAAACGAAGAATTCTTAACGATGGATCACGCTTACCTTGAGATGTGCCACTCTTGCGAAAGCAAGGTGGTGTCGCATTACATCAGCCAGCCGGGGGCGGAGCCGCCCAGCCTTTCGCTTTGCGATGATTGCGTGCAGACGCATACGCCTGCGTTCGCAAGGGACTTCACGGAGGATTTGAGCGCCGAGGGCTGCCGCTTTTGTGGCGGAAAGGCCGCGGCGTCCGACAGCTTGGCCCATGTGATCGATGGCGCTGGGGCGGAAGAGAAGTTTCTCTGCCGGTCCTGCGCCTTGGAATATCACAGGATCGGGCTCCGGTATTTTGAAAGCCCGTTGGATCCGGATTTGAAAGCGGACGAGCGGCTTCGCGAAATCATGGCGCAAATCGACACGGACATGCGCCGCTGGGTGATCCAACGCGACAACTGATGGATTCGGAGGAACAGGGGGTGTGCATGAATTGTGGTGGCGATCACGCCACCGTTTTCCTCGTCACGATTGTCTCGGGAGTGAAGGAATCCCGACGTCTCTGCATGAAGTGCCACGTGCAGGGGCTGTCTGGATCCCCGATCCATGAGGCGATGAAGCAGGCAAGATGTTGTTTTTGTGGCGGACAGGCGGTGGTCCCCGATAGCTTGGCAAACATCGCCAATGGTCCTGAAACGGTGCCTGTATTCCTCTGCCTTTCTTGTTTCGCCGAATCGAACACGGTGGCCACGGAGAAACTCCGGATCTTGGAAAGCGAATCCGATTCACTCCCTTCATCCGAGCAGAAGAAACGACTCCGAGAGATCACGGAGCAGATCGAAACTCACATGCGCCGCTGGGTGATCCAACGCGACAACTGAATGAACGATCCCTTCGACCTCACTGAAAAAACCGCTCTTGTCACCGGAGCCAGCCGTGGATTGGGCAAAGGCTTCGCGCTCGCCCTGGCGAGAGCCGGGGCGGACGTCGTCGTGACGAGTCGCACACTGGCTTCGCTCGATGAGACTGTTTCCGAGATCGAAGCGCTCGGTCGCAAAGCGTGGCCGGTCGTCTTGGACGTGCGCGACAAGGATAGCATCGACGCTGCCGCCGAGGCCGCGTGGTCGGCTGCCGGTCATCTCGACATCCTCGTGAACAACGCCGGCTGCAATGTTCGCAAGCCCGCGCTCGAAGTGACGTGGGACGATTGGAACCTGATCCTGGACACCAACCTGCGCGGCGTCTTCTTCACCGCCCAGGCGATCGCCCGCCGGATGGTCGAGCGGGGCTACGGCCGCATCATCAATATCGGCTCGGTCACTTGTGTGAATGGCTATGCGGGACTCGCGCCGTATGGGGCCAGTCGCGGTGGTGTGAAACAGCTCACCATGAGCCTGGCCGACGATTGGGGGCAGCATGGTATCACCGTGAATTGCCTCGCGCCGGGCTGGTTCAAGACCGCGCAGAACGCCGTGATGTATGAGGACACCGGCTGGGTCGATTATCTAACAGACCGCATTCCGCTGAAGCGTCCCGGTGCCCCCGGCGATCTGGATGGCACGCTGGTGTTCCTCGCCTCGGATGCCAGCGCCTACATGACGGGCCAGACCCTTCTGGTGGATGGCGGCATTTCCGTCGGCGCGGTGCGGGCGGTGCCGCGGAAGCCCTAAGGAGCGCGGACATTCCGTCCACGCCGTGTCGACAGAATGTCGACACTCCTTACGGCCGCCGCTTGCGCTTCGCCACTCCCCGCCGTTTCCTCCAGCGATCCCATGCGAAAGATCGTCCACATCGACATGGATTGCTTCTATGCGGCGATCGAGGAGCGTGAGAATCCCTCGTTGCGCGGGAAGCCCGTGGGCGTGGGTGGCAGCTCGCGGCGCGGCGTGCTGACCACGGCGAATTACGCGGCGCGCAAGTTCGGGTGTCGCTCGGCGATGCCGGTTTTCAAGGCCCTGCAGCTTTGCCCGCAACTCGTGATGGTGCCGGTGCGTTTTCATCTCTACCGCGGTGTCAGCGCACAAGTCCGGGCGATTTTCGGCCGCTTCACGGAGAAGATCGAGCCGCTGTCATTGGATGAGGCCTACCTCGATCTTTCCCATCTGAACTCTTCGGCGGAAGCGGTGGCGCGCGAGATCCGCAATCAAATCCGCGAGGAACTGAGGTTGACCGCCTCCGCAGGCATCGGCCCGAACAAGCTCATCGCCAAGATCGCCAGCGAGTGGAACAAGCCGGATGGGCAGCGCGAGATCCTCCCCGAAGAGGTGGACGACTTCATGAAGGCCCTGCCCGTGGGCAAGCTGTGGGGCGTCGGCGGGAAGATGCGGGCCAAGCTGGAGGCGCTCGGCGTGAATACCTGCGGTGACTTGCAGCGTTTCGACAAGATCGAGATGTCACGCCGCTTCGGCAAATGGGGGCTCGAGCTGTGGGAGCTATGCCGCGGCATCGATGATCGCGAGGTGGAGACCGAGCGCATTCGCAAATCGATCAGTAACGAGAACACCTTTACCGAGAATCTGACATCGATCGATGACCTGCGCCCGCCGATGCATGCGATGCTCGAGGAGTTGGCTGGCGACGTGGCGCGGCATGAGGACCGTGAGATTCGCTCGCTGGTGGTGAAGATGAAGTTCGCCGATTTCACGCGGACCACGGCGGAGAAGGCGCATGCGCTGATGGACACGGAGATCTTCGATGCTCTCCTGGCCGAGGCCTGGCAGCGGGGTGAGGGGAAGCCGGTGCGGTTGTTAGGTGTGGGAGTGAGGTTCCGCGATCCTGAAGGAGACGAACAACTGGAGTTCCCGGTTTGAGAGCTCTTTGAAATCGCGCCTTGAGGCGAGGGGGCAAGTCGATAGAGAAGAGTCCTTGGTGATGCCATGATTGCACGAAACGCCCTATTTATCTTCGGCCTGACAAGCCACGCCGCCTTTTCCGCACTCGTCGTGTCGAGTGGATTGGAGGACGGCTCCGGCGCTTTGCCGGATCGCGCGATTGTCACTTCGGAAGGCGCGCTTGTCGCAACGGGCTTCGCTGGCGTGGGGGTGTTCTCCCTCCCGGATGACGAGGTAGACCGCCTCGCTATCAGCAAAGATTTCGCTGGCCTGATTGCGGCGTTTCAGCCGGTGGTCGGCACGGACGATTTTCAGGCGGGCTTGGTCAGCCTGATTGGCTCTCCCGCTGCTCCCGGCTTTTTCTACGTGGTCAATGAAGGCATTGATCCTGTGGCTTCCGGGCTGTCGGGAGCGACGATCTACTCGTTCTTTGGCAACGGTCCGACTCTGGCGGAGAGCATGGAGCTGGGGTTGTTCAGGCACTCGTCGGTCTTGGCCGGGAACGTTGACGGACAAGGGAACACGCGGACCTACTTTTTCAACCTTTCGGATGGTGTCCCAAAGCTCGGCGCCTTCGGCTCGACGAGCCAAGTGGCGTCGATTCCCCAGTTGGGAACCTTCGACCAACCATTCGCAACGATGGTTCTCGAAACCATTCCCGAGCCCGGCATCTCCATAAGTTTTCTCGCTGGAGTTTCGATGCTCGCCTTCCGTTGCCGGCAGAGGTCCGGGCAAGTCTGACGGCGTTTACCGCGCGAGATACTTCCGCGATTGCACGACGTACTTCTCTGCCCAGCTCTTCACCTTCGCCTGTTCATCGAGTGAAAGCGTGCGCACGACTTTCGCTGGCGAGCCTAACACCAGCGAGCCGGGCGGGATGATGGTGCCACCGGTGACCAGGGCACCTGCGCCGATGATCGAGCGTTCGCCGATCACCGCACCGTCGAGCACGATGGCTCCCATGCCGACCAGCACCTCGTCCTTCACCGTGCAGGCGTGGAGGATGGCCGAGTGGCCGACGGTCACGAGTTCGCCGACGTAGCAGCCGTAGTCGTCGGCGAGGTGGATCACGGCGTTGTCCTGCACGTTCGAGCGTGGGCCGATCACGATCTCATTGATGTCGCCGCGCAGGGTAGTGTTGTACCACACGCTGCTTTCCTCGCCCAAGGTCACGCGGCCGATGACATCGGCACTGCCGGCGATGAAGACGGACGGGTGGATCTGCGGGGAAAAGGACTCGTAGCGCTCGATGGCCATGATGCGGGAAACGTGGACCGCGGCCGCCCGGCTGTCAGTCGCGAATGTGGCGGTATTGCCACGTGGCGGCTTCGACACGCAAGCATGCAAGACGCGGCGATTGGATGGGCTAAACGGCTCAGCGTTGCCATGAAACTCACACGCTCTCTCCCTGCGGGACTCACCGGCTTGTTCGCGGTGTGCTCGCCAGCCCTCCACGCCCAGTTGCTGCTCACCGAGATCAACTCCAACGGGAGTGCCGGGGACTACTGGGAAATCACCAATGTCGGCGCGGCCAGCGTTGATCTCAGCGGCTACCGCTGGACCGATGGCGAGGCTTCCGGGACCTTCGCGGGAGCTGCTGCCTGGGCCTTGGCTCCGGGCACCACGATTGCCGCAGGCGAGTCGATCGTTTTCACGAAGGTCGCCGAGAGCGCCTTCCGCACCTGGTGGGGTGCGTATCTGCCCGCGGGTGCCAAGGTGTTCTCCGCCACGGCCTCTCCCGGATTGGGGGGGAACGATGGAGCCAAGCTCTTCGACAGCACTGGCGCGGCGGTGATCACCTTCTCGTATGCGGCCGGAGGATTCACGAAAGCCGACAATGGTGCTTCACTGGGCGGTCACGCAGGGGCATCCGCCGGTGGCACCTCCAGCCAGGCCGCGGTGTGGATTCCTGCATCGGGTGCTGCGAGTCCTCGCTACACCTTTGCCGATGGTTCCACCAATGGCACAACCGTTTCGGCCACGAATGCTGCCGACATGGGATCGCCGGGCTACAGCGGATTCGGTGGGTCGGGACCGACCATCACGCTGGGCGTTTCCGCGCTGCCCGAGTCCTTCTCCGAGAGCGCCGCCAACCCAGCCTCGACCGGCACGGTCACCCGTGCAGTGGCCACCACGAGCGATCTGGTGGTGAATCTTTCCTCCAGCGACACGACCGAGGCCACCGTGCCGGCGACGGTGACGATCCTCGCGAACCAGACTTCCGCGACCTTTCCGATCACCGCGGTGGACGATACGTTCCCGGATGCTAACAAGACCGCAACCATCACCGCCAGCGCGACGGACGCCACCAGCCCAACGGTGGCGCTGACGGTGCAGGACGACAGCGACGTCTTCCCTCACCAACTCCTGCTGACGGAAATCCACTCCGACCAGGATGCCAGCCCGGAGGATTTCTGGGAACTCACCAACGTCGGCTCCAACAGCGCCGACATCAGCGGCTACTCTTGGATCGACAGCCCCGGCTCGTATTCGGCCTCACTCGACAAAGTGCCGAATGGCACGACGCTCGCACCGGGTGAATCGGTCATTTTCACCGCAGCCGATCCGACCGCCTTCCGCGATGTTTGGGGCGGGTTGGAATCGGTGAAAGTTATCCACACCCCGAACGCGCCGGGTCTCGGCAAGAATGACGGGGTGAAGCTTTTCGAAAGCAGCGGCAACCAGGTCTTCTTCGTCAGTTACGCCGCCGGTGGCTTCGACCGCGCCGATGGCACGGACTCGAAGGGCGAGCACGCCGGCTACTCCGCCAGTCCCGACGGAGCGGTGGAAGCCGTGGAGGAACTCCGTTCGATGATCTGGGTTCCCACGTCGGGCATCGTTTCGCCCCGCTATACCGTGGCCGATGGCACGAGCTTCGGAAGCCGTGCCATCGCGGGCTTCGGCGACGTCGGCTCGCCGGGAGTCACGAACGCGGTCGCAGGAACTGGTTTCGTCAGCATCGCCAGCGCCTCGATTTCCGAAGGTAATACCGGCACTTCCACGCTCGCCCTGGACGTGACCCGCACGGAGACCTCCTCCGCCTTCGCGGTGGACTACACGGTCACCGGCGGCACCGCGGACGGCGCTGATTACACCCTCGCTTCCGGCACCTTGAACTTCACCGCCGGTGGTGTGGATAGCCAGCCGGTGAACATCATCGTGAATGGCGACACCGATTCCGAGCCGGATGAAACGGTGGTCGTCACGCTCTCTAACATCGTCAACACAACGGGCACAACGACCCTCGGTGAAGAAGTGGGAACTGGCACCATCCTTGCGGATGACGTCTTCATCGCCACGCAGCCGGTCAGCACCGCTATCGTCAGCGGCGGTGTGACGACGCTCTTCCTGGATGCCATCGGTTCGCCTGCGCCAACCATCCAGTGGTATCAAGGAAACGCCGGTGATACCAGCACGCCGGTCGGCACGGATTCCCGCATCTTCGTCACCCCGGCCCTCGCCGCGAGCACCAGCTACTGGGCGCGCCTGACCAACGGTGTCACCACGGTGGATACCAGCGTCGCGACGGTCTCCATCGTCCCTGCCGCCACGGGCGTCAATCTCGCTACCTACGTCCGCACGGGCCGCCACGGCCTGCCGGAGCCGACCCGCACCGCGCTGCCAGCCGGCACTGCCGCCCACAACCTGCTCTGCCAGGAAGCGTCCGGCGTGGCTTACAACTGGGACACCGACACGCTGTTCATCTCCTGCGACGGCGGCCGTTCCATCACCCAGGTTTCGAAGACCGGCCAGTTGATCGATACGATGTCGCTGGACCTCCAAACGGGTGCTCCGCAGGGCACCGCGTTCTACGATCCGGAAGGCATCACCTACGTCGGCGGCGGCCAATTCGTCTTCAGCGAGGAACGCGACCAGCAACTGGTAAAGTTCACCTACGTGCCCGGCACCACGCTCACCCGTGCGAATGCCCAGACCGTCGATCTCGGACCGTTTGACGACAATACCGGCACCGAAGGCCTGAGCTGGGATCCACCGGCCAGCGACTTCATCGCGCTCAAGGAGAAGTCCCCGATCGGCGTCTTCCGCACCGGCGTGGACTTCACCGCGGGCACCGCCACCACCGCTCCTCCCACGAGCGGAAACGAGGCGAGCAATCTCTTCAACACCTCGCTGCTCGGCATGACCGACGTGGCGGATGTGTTCGCCTTCACCAACATCCCGTCGATGGCCGGCCAGCCGCAGGAAGCGAGCTTGCTGGTGCTCGGCCAAGAGAATGCCCGGGTCGTCACCATCAGCCGCAGCGGCACGATCGGCAGCACGCTGAACATCACCGCCGACCCGGGCGACACGATCAGCCCTCCGGACATGCAGCACGAGGGCATCACGATGGACCGCGCGGGGAACATCTACATCGTCAACGAGAACGGCGGCGGTAACATCAACTTCCCGGAGCTCTGGGTCTACTCGACCACCACACTATCCAACACCGCCCCGACCGCCGTGGCTGTGAACAATGCGGTCACCTCCATTCAGGAAAACGCCAACACCGCCTCACCGGTCAAGGTGGGCGACATCGTGGTCTCCGACGATGGCCTCGGCACGAACGCGCTGAGCCTAACGGGAGCCGATGCGGCCTCCTTCGAAATCACCGGCACTGCCTTGTATCTCAAGGCGGGTGTAACGCTCGATTTCGAGACCAAGGCCAGCTACGCCGTCACGGTCAATGTCGATGACAGCTCGGTGGGCACCACGCCGGATGCCACCGCGAACTTCACGCTCACGGTGACCGATCAGGAGCCCGAGACTCCGGTCGTTTCCGGACTGCTCATCACCGAGGTTGTTCCTTGGGCGAGCAGCAACAGCCCGGTGGCCAAGGATTGGCTCGAAGTGACGAACACGTCGGAAGATCCGGTCACCATCACGGGCTGGAAAGTGGATGACAACTCGAACTCCTCCGCCCTCGCCGGAACGATCGGCGGCGTGACCACGATCGCCCCGGGCGAATCGGTGGTGTTGCTCATGGAAGTCACGGAGGCCGAGCTTCCCGCGCTTGCCACCACTTTCATCAACACCTGGTTCAATGGCACCGCACCTTCCGGCTTCCAGATCGGATGCGTCACAGGGGGAGGCATCGGCCTCGGATCAGGAGCCAGCGGTGACGCGGTGAACTTGTTCAATGCCACCGGCGTCCTGCAGGCCAAGCTTACCTTCGGAGTCTCCGACGCGGTCTCGCCTTACCAAACCTTCGACAACACGGTCGCTGCGGACAACGTCGCGGTCTCGCTGCTGAGCTCGGTGGGTGTGAACGGCGCCTTCCTGGCCCCGAACTCGGCGGAAGTCGGCTCGCCGGGCTACTCTGCCCCAGCCGTCCTGCGCATCACCGAAGTGGCTCCCTGGAGTAGCGGCAATAGCCCGATCCAAGCGGATTGGTTCGAAGTCACCAATACCGGTGCCCGTCCGAAGGACATGACCGGTTGGAAGTTCGACGATGTCTCGGAATCCTCGTCGGGTGCCTCCGCGCTGGCTGGCATTTCCTCGATCGCTCCCGGCGAGTCGGTGATCTACATCCAGACCACCAACCTTGCCTCCGCCCGCACGGCCTTCCTGAACAACTGGTTCGGCGCGAATCCGCCGGCCGGTCTCCAGATCGGCAGCCACAATGGCGACGGACTCGGCACCAGCGGCGACGCGGTGAACCTGTTCGACAGTAACAACGTGCGCCGCGCGAAGGTGACCTTCGGGGTTTCGCCTTCCGCCGCACCGTTCGGCACCTTCGATAACACCGCCAAGGTGGATGCCGCGGCAGTGACGCTCAAGGCGTTCCCAAGTGTGAACGGAGCCTTCAACGCCGCGAACAGCGCGATCGAAGTCGGCTCGCCCGGCTCGGTAGTGAGCGGTGGACCGCTGGCGTTCGCCACGTGGCTCTCCGCCAATGGCTACTCCTCGTTCGGTCTCGGCGCGGATTCCGATTCCGACGGCCTCACCGACGGTGTGGAGTACTTCTTTAACCAGAGCCCCAACAACGGGAGCGACACCGGCAACACGCCGCAGCTCGTTTCCAACGGCGGTGCCCTGGAGCTCGATTTCACCCGTCTCACCAATGCCGGTGGCATGATCGGCTCGCTGGAGGTTTCCGGTGATCTCGCCACTTGGGTCCCGGCCCTCTCCGGACTCGACTACGTTCCGGCCGGTGCGGTGGTGAACGGCACCGAAACCGCCGTCACCTACAGCCTGCCCGGCACCGGCCCGTCCGCACCGAGCCCTTCGGCGGGCTACCTGACTCCGAATACCTCGGACCCGGTCGGTGCCTCGCTCGGCGGTGTGCGCGTGGTGAACGAAGGCCTCGTCGGCGTCGGTCGCCTGAGTGGTGAGAACGTGGACGTGTTCGGTGAGACGCAGGGGGCCGCCTCCGGCCTCTTCATCACCGGTTGGGCCTACAACGCCGGCCAGTTCACCGGGAAGTTCCAGGTGCTCCCCGACCGTGGCTACGGCGACGGCAGCTCGAACTACGCGGCGCGTATCCACGAGGTGGACTTCACCTTCACCCCGTACTACGGCACCACGGCGACCGCTCAGGGACAGGTCCAGCCCGTTTATAACAACGTATCGACCAAGTTCACCTACGTGGATGTTGAGGATGGCTCGAAGACGAAGTTCACCACCGGACTCAATCCCGACAACGTCGGCCCCACAATCGGTGCCCGTACCGGCACGCTGTTCGGGCAGACCGTCGGTCTGGCCACCGCAGCCAACGGTCTTGGCGGCAATCAGGAAAGCCTGCTGAGTTTCGACGCGGAAGCGGTCCATCTCTTCCCTGACGGCTCCGGCTTCGTCTCGGATGAATACGGCACCTACATCGCCCGCTTCGATGCGACAAAGAAGATCACCGGCCTGACCCAGCTCCCGGGCGCGGCCCAGCCGCACAAGACCGGCGCGCCGAACTTCAATTCGCTCGGCGCACCAGACAACGGTCGCCGCAACAACCAGGGCATCGAGGGCATGTCGGTCACTCCCGACGGCACCCGCCTCTTCGCCCTGCTGCAGAGCGCCACGGTCCAGGACACCAACGGTGGTGCTCAGCAAACTCGCAACCACGCCCGCCTGTTCGTCTACGACATCGTCGGGGCGAAGCGTGAGAATCCGGAGCTGGTGGGCGAATACATCGTCCGCCTGCCGCAGATCGACCTCAATAGCGACGGTTCCGCCCTCGACGGCACCGCCGCCCAGTCGGAGATCGTTGCCCTCGGGCCGAATTCCTTCCTGATGCTGCCGCGCGATGGCAACGGTCTCGGCAAGCTGAACTCCCCGCCGATCCTGTTCAAATCGGTGCAGCTCGTCGACTTCGCCTCGGCCACCAACATCCGCGGCCTGTTCGACGGAGTCGGCCAAGCGGTCAGCCCGGCCGGTGTGCTCGACTCCAGTGTGACCGCCGCCGCCACGGCGGAGGTCATCAACATGCTCCAGCCGGACGACCTCGCGAAATTCGGCCTGAACACGACCATCCCTGCGAACTCCAACACGCTGAACGAGAAGATCGAAGGCATGGCGCTGGCTCCGGACCTCTCCACCGAGCAGCCCAATGACTTCTTCCTCTTCGTCGCCAATGACAACGACTTCCAGTCGTCCGACGTGAAGATGCTCAACGCGGCTGGCGTTATTCAGGACCGCGGTGACGGCCGACTTACCCCCGGCGTGACCAACGACGCGATGTATTACGTCTGGCGCCTGACCATCGACGCCAGCGGCAAGAAGTTCTTCCGGATGGATGTGACTGGAAATCCCTGATGCTTTCAGGCTGACTGCATGGATTGAATACGGGGTGGCCCCGGCGGAGATGCTCCCGCCGGGGCCACTTCCTGTACCCGCCGGGGGACCCGGTTCGGGCGGGCGGAGGAGGGGTGGATGCCTTCGGCCGGGATTCCGGCGTGCCCCTTTTGAGACCCACGAATCGCTGGACAGTCGTCGTGATCACGCGGACAAGTTCGAGTCGGCAATCACGCAGCCCGCGATGTCATCCTTGACGTAGCGGCGCGGGACGCTTGGTTTCCGCCCTCCCGTCACCCATTCATGCGTTCCTGCCTCATCGTTCTCGGCCTCTTTGTCCTCGCCATCGGCCTGCGATCGGCGCGGCGTGCGACATGGCGCAAGCTCGGCGCATTGGTCTTCCTGGGGGCCAGTTTCATGGCGGCCTACTACCTGACAGACTGCCTTTGGTGGGGGTTTGCGGGCGTGGCGCTGTGGTTTTTCCTGCCATGGGTGGAGCTGCTGACCCGGATCCGCCGGATGCGCCTGCCGCTGGAGAACCGCCTGCGCAGCCGCGAGGTGCCGGACCCGGCGTTCTTTCCGAACGCGGTGGAAGCCGCCGGGGCGATGGAGGACGCGGGCTTCGAGCATGTGGATGATTGCGGCTGGGAATGGGGCGGGATGAAGCAATTCTTCCGCCTCTTTTGGCATCCGGAGGAGCGGGCCGTGAGCGCCGTCTGCCTGTGCGAGCAGGGCGATGTCGCCTTCGCCTTCATCTCGGTGACCTCCCGCGACGAATCCGGGCGGATCTGGCGGACGACCAACTTTCCCTTCTCGCCGACCCTGAAATGCCCGCCGCAGATGCGCTGGAACCACGTGCCCTGCGAGCGGAACTGCTTTCACCAGATCCTGCGCGATCACAATGAGTTCCTGAAGCGGGTGAAGGTCCCGGTCGATTCGTTGCTGATGCCGGACCCGGACGAGATCGAGCACGCGATCGAGGACGAGATGAAATTCCAGATCCGCCACAACCTCGAGGCCGGGATCATCCGCGCGACCGGGGACGGGCATTTCGAGTACTCCTTCCGCGGCCTGATGTTCCTGTGGGGCCAGTTTGTGAAGGACATGGTGCGGTTGTGCTGAGGTTCCTTGCGGGCTCGATCCGGGCAATCTGCCGCAAGCCTCTCGAGGATCTGGTCCAATGATCCCGGAGTTCCCGGTCCAGGATCCGGGAGGGATCCCAGCGAGTAGCCGGTGGTCGTATCCGCGCAGCGGCGAAGACCACCGGACCCAAAGGAACGCGGGAGGAATCCCGGAGGGGATTCCAGCCGGGCCGGAAGCGCACCGCGGCGTATAATATCCCCTTCAGCTAGGGAACGAGGACAGGTGTGGCGGCCGTGTCCGTTGTTCGTACCCGGCTTGAACCCCATCCGGGGTTCCCATCAACGTCGTCGTGGATCCGGGGGTGTCGCTCGTGCCTCGCTCAACCCCCGGCTACTCGCTGCTTCCCCTCCGGGGAAGATGACCGGCGGATCGACTGTCGGCGGGTTTTGTAACAGGCTGGCGAGAACGTGGGAAGCAGGCGGCAGAGTCCGCTTCAGGGGGTGCTTGCGCGGTGTCACCACCGCGCCTACGGCGAGGCCACGGTAACAACAAAAACGCCGCACGGCACGGGGCCGGGCGGCGTTTTGGAATGAGTTGTTTTAAACTCAGGCAGCGGCGGTCGCCTTCTTGTCGAGGGCGGCCTTGGCCTGGGCGACGATCGCGGAGAACGCGGCTGCGTCCTTGACTGCGAGGTCGGCGAGGATCTTGCGGTCAGCTTCGATCCCAGCGGCTACGAGGCCTTCGATGAAGCGCGAGTAGGTCAGGCCTTCGTTGCGGACGGCAGCGCTGATGCGCTGGATCCACAAGCGGCGGAACTGGCCCTTGCGCTTCTTGCGGTCGCGGTATTCGTAGGTCATTGCCTTACGAACCGCGTCCTTGGCGTAGCGGAAGAGCTTCGAGCGGAATCCGCGGAAGCCCTTGGCACGCAGCAGGACGCGCTTACGACGGGCGCGGGAAGCCGGGCTATTGGTGGCGCGTGGCATTTTCTGTTTCTGGGTCGGACAGGCCGTTGGTTATTCTTTCCTCCCGCAGTCTCGCTTGTCCGGTGGTACCCTTGCGGGTCAGGCTGCGATGGAGGCCGTCCGAGGCGCGGACGGGGGCGCGGTTTGTTGCTTCAGCGAGAGAACGGAAGGTTTTCCTTCACGTTCTTGATGTCGGCATCGGAGACAAGGGCGGAATGAGTGAGATTCCGTTTGCGCTTGCGGCTCTTGCATTGGAGCAAGTGCCGGGCGCCTTGCTTCCGGCGCAGAACCTTACCGGTTCCTGTCACCTTGAAACGCTTGGCAACAGCCTTTCGAGTCTTTGCTTTTCCTGAGACGCGTGGCATGGGGCGGCGAAACTAGGGGGCGACCCCGGGTTGGCAAGGCAAAAGTGGCACCTGAATCGCTTCCTTTTCCCGGTATTCCGGGGCTTCTCAGCGGGTCACCTCGCGAGCGGACTGGTAAAATCTTCGCCGGAGGTCTAAGGATCGACCGCTGGACGTGTCAAATCGTGAAGCGCCCCCGGATCCCGGTGGGCGGATATTCATTCAATCCCTGCTGCTCCCATGAACAAGCGACTTGTGGCCATGGCGATCGGAACCGGCCTGCTCGTGGCCTGGCTCAGCGGGCGCGTGGTAATATTGGAGCGACAGCTCGCGGCTGCCGAGGCGGCAGCCGTGCCGGTGCGGCGTTCCGTTACCGAGCTCCCAAAGTCCGCCGTCCCTCAGATCCCGGTGCCAGAGTCGGAGCCAGAGCCGGAGGCCGATCCGGTGGAGGCACCCGGCCTGCACGCGGAACTTGCCCAAGCCCGCGCCGAGGCCGCCGTCATGAAACAGCAACTGGACGCGCTGGAGAAGGCGAGACCGGTTCCCCGGAACGGGCCGCAGCCCCGCCTCGGCCCGCACCCACCGGATGGGGGGATTTCACCCCTCTCGTGGCGGCGCAGGCCATCGAGCACTGGACCGGCGGGGACAAGCGGCGCTGGGGGCACGAGCAGGCGGCCGGTGAGCCCGACACCCACCAGCCCGGCGACATCCCATCGGCGTGGGCGTCAAAAGCTCCCGATGGCGGCGAGGAATGGCTGCAGCTCGACTACGAGCGGCCGGTTGATCTCCAACAGATCAATGTGGTAGAGAGCCACAATCCGGGCGCGATCCGCAAGGTGGTCGCCGTGCTTCCCAATGGCCGCGAGGCCACGGTGTGGGAGGGGACCATGGACCCTTCGGCGGCCGATGAGCTGGTTTCCTCCGCCTTTCCCGTGGAGGGAAATGTCCGCGCGCAGTCGGTGAAGGTGTATATGGATACCAGCCGGGTTGCCGGATGGAACGAGATCGATGCGGTGGAAGTGGTTGGCCGGGACGGGACCAAGCAGTGGGCGAGCGCTTCGCGGGCGAGCAGCAGCTATGCGGATCCTTGAGAGGGGTGTGCCGGAAGCGCCGTTAGACCCGGGAGCGCCGGTCTTCAGACCGGCTTGAATGGTCCTTGGATGCCGGTCCTCAGGTCTAGGAGCGCGGTGACGTCTCCGCTGCCTTTCTCATGCTACCTCTGGGGGAACACTCGATGGGGAGCCCGTAAACCTGAGAGGTAAGCACCCCGTGCTTCCCCGCAGCAGGGCTGCTGGCTTTGAGCGGCAGCAGGGTTGTGCGCAGTCCGGGTCTCCGACCACTCGGGCGGAGGTGAATGGGATGCGAAGCGGTCCGGTGCTGCCGCGTGCACCACTTTTCATCAGCAGCGAGGGACCGTTCGGGCCGGTCTGAAGACCGGCGCTCCCGGGGTTAGCCGTCGCTGGTGACGCGCTTCAATTTGCCGGATGCCGTAAGGGGCAGGGAGTCGACCATCTTGAACACCATCGGCACCTTGTAGGCGGATAGGACGGCCTTGCAGTGGCGCTGGAGTTCGATTGGCTTCGGCGGCAGCGAGGGGTCGGCGGGGATGATCTCGGCGACCGGGACTTGGCCCATCTGCGAATGCTCGCGGCCGAGGACGCGGCTGCGGGTCACGGCGGGATGCTCGTTGAGCACGCGCTCCACTTCCTCCGGGAAGACCTTCATGCCGGCCACGTTGATGACCGACTTCTTGCGGCCCATCAGGAACAGGTGGCCGTCTTCATCGCGGCGGACGAGGTCGCCGCTGGCGAACCAGCCATCGTCGAGTGGCGAGGGATTCCAGGGTACGAGGTAAGCATCTAACAGGCCGGGGCCGCGCACGTGGAATTCATCGTCGCGCAACTCGACCTCGTAGGCGGGCATGGGCTTGCCGAGCGAGCCCGGCTTTTCACTGGCTGCGTCCAGATTGATCACGGAAAGGCCGACCTCGATGATACCGAGGCCCTGGTGCAGTGGCTTGCCGAAGCGTTGCTCGAAGGCCCGGGCGGTTACTTCCGGCAAGGCGGCGGCGGTGGCGACCGCGAGCCGCAACGAGGGCCACATGAAGCCGCGCTTGTCGCCGGACAACATCGCGAAGTGGAAAGGCGAGCCATAGATCACCGTGGCCGTGTGCTTCTCCGCGGTGGCCAGGATGTCCTCGCGCATCGCGGAGTGCTCCAACACCGTGGTCGCGCCGAAGTGCAGGTAGAGCACGATCGACACCGCGAAGTGGTGCGCCATCGGCAGCATCCACAGCACGCGGTCTTGCGGTCCGATCTGCAGGCCTTCATTCGCCGCGGTGATGCGGGCGAGCAGCGTCTCGTGGGAAAGCACCACGCCCTTGCTGGTGCCGGTGGTGCCGGAGCTGAAGCGAATGAACGCGGGATTGAGCGCTTGGAAGCCCTCCTCGGGGAAGGCGGGTGTTAGACCGGCACAACGGTGGAGCTTCCACGGCGTGCCGTCGCTTTCGGAGGAGAGCAGCGATTCTTCCGGGCCGTGCCACGGCAGCTCATCAGCCGCGAGGATGAAGTCGAGCGCGGTGGTCGCGGCAATCTCGGCGCGTTCGGTGTCGGTGAGTTCTTCGGCGAGCGGCACCAAGCAAGCGCCGGCCAGCAGCACGCCCATCGAGAGCACGATGTAGGACACGCCATTCGGGCATTGCAGGCCGACGCGGGCGATGCGGCCGATGTCCGGAATCAAGGCGGCGATTTCCCGAGCATGGCGGAAGAGGTCCCCGTAGGTCACACGGCGGTCGCCGCTGACGACAGCCAGCGTGGCCGGATCATGGCGGCGGGCGATTTCCTCAATCAGGTTCACGGCACGGGCGCTCCGAGGTCTTCGGAAAGGGTTTGTTTCAGCAGCTCCAGCTCTGCGGACGAAAGGCAGCCGTCCTTCCACGATAGCGTCATCGAGAGCTGACCATTGAACTCGGAGAAGAAGATCCCGATCCCCGGCGGCGAACTCACCGAGGGAACGTGGTAGCCATTGGTCACCCGGCTGCCGTGCATGTCTGTTAGGCCCGGGGCGAAGCCGCCGGTATGGGAGTGGAAGAGCGTGCACAGCTCTCCCTTCAGATACACGAAGGTGGGGAGGTTGTAGAAGCGGGAGGGGCAGCGCTCCATCATCCGCATCAGCGCGTCCATCGCGCCGGGCAGCTTGCGACGCATGAAGTCGGCATACTTGCGGTAGAGTACGCGGGTCGCGGGCTTGAGCTCGGCGAGATCTTCCGCGGTCAGCAGCAGGGTGTAGACCGACATGTGATTCTGGAACAGCGGCCGGTCGGCCTGGCGCTGGACCGGCAGCGAAAGTAGTACCGGCACTTGCTCGTCGGGGTGGCGCGCGGCGATGACCGCCTGCACGGCCCGTGAGGCGATGGTCGCGAAGTACGGTAGAAGTAGTAGCTCGCCGGCGGTGGCGGCCATCTTCGTGCGGATGGCGGCGGTGGCCTCGCGGTCGAAGTTGACGACGCTCACGCGGCTTTCTCCGGGCCGCACACCCTTGCGGTGTAGCGAACGGATCCGCCATTGGGGAAAGGTCCGCATTTCCTGGATCGCCGGGAGTGCCCGCTGGTAGAGCGCCGACATCGGCTCCGCCGGGGTGGGGGAGTCCAGCCCGCCGCTGCGGGGCGTGCGGTCGTCACCCGGCGCGGCGATTTCCAGCAGCAGCTTGTCGATGCCCACGGCATCGTGCAGCGAATGGCTCCACACCAGCACCAGCGCCCACGTGGAGGGCGAGGTGATCACGATGTGGAAGCGGAGATTCGCACCCGGCGCGCGGATGTCGGGGTCGCGGGCGTTCAGCAGTCGTCCGATCAAGTCGTGGAGGCCGCCTTTGGAAAGTTCGTGGACCTCGAGCGGAATGGCGGCGGGCACTGCTTCATCGAGCCCCCAGCGGGCGATGAAATCGCCGCCGCGGGAGATACGGGAGTGGAGAACGGGGTAGCGATGACCCAGCACGTCCGCCGCATTTCGCAGGGCATCGAGATCAGGCGCTCCTTCGCATTCGATGACGGTGGCCGCCAGATGATGGCCTTGGCCGCTGCGACGCATCAGGCTTTCAAGGCCGTGCAGGAAGCCATCGCTGCAGGTGGCGGCCAGCGGCGGCAGGGGGTGGAGGGGCGCCGGCATTCAGCGGGAAGCGGCCTCCTTTTTCTCGGCGACGAGGGCGGCGATCTTTTCCGCGGTGGAGAAATTGTCGCGCGACAGGTCGGCGGGATCAATCACCACGCCGAAGCGGTCCTCGATGGCCAGCAGGAGTTGCATGATGCCCATCGAATCCAGCCCGGCGGCGAAAAGGTCGCTCTGGGGCGTGAGCGCCTGGTCGGTGTCGAGGATCTCAGTGGCGATGATGGCGGTCAGCTCGTTTTCCATGCGGCGACGCGGAGAATACGACGTCACGCCGGACGATCAACCCCGGGGTTTGCGATGGCGGATGAGTTCACGGCGTCCCGGGCACGGCATTTGCCCGCCACGCCGATCCGTTCGCTTGCTTTACAGTGGTCTTTCCGGTCATTAATTGAGGCGGGTGATGAGAAAAGGATATCTCGCCCGTAAACGTTGCTGTCATGAAATCGGAGCACCAGATGAGAAGATTGGCGGACCTGCTGCGCCCCGGCCGGGCCGGTGGGATGGTGATTCCACTGCTGGTGGCCCTGACCCTGTCCTCTGCCGGCGATCCGATCGCAGACATCCGCAAGGCGGGGCAAACGACGATCGAGAACGCCGATACCGACGCCACTTTCAAGAAGCAGGAGCTTGCGAAGAAGTACGCCGTGGCTCTGGAGGCGCTGGAGAAGAAGCTCACCAGCGCTGGCGATCTCGATGGCGTGGTCCATACCCGCGAGGAGCGGGCGGAGGTTCTCAAGTCAGGCAACACCACCGCCTACGCGGACAAGGCGCTGGTGGAACTGCGCGACAAGTATCGCAAGTCGATCGATGGCATCGATACCGGCATCACCTCGGCCAAGGCGAAGGCGGTCGAACAGATCCGCAAGAGCCTGCGCGAGCAGGAGGCTGTCTTGACGAAGGCCGGCAAGGTGGATGATGCGCTGGCGCTGCGGAAGCAGGGTGAGCAGTTGTTGCTCGAGTTCGGCGGCGGAGCGGAGGTCGGCTTTCAGGAAGATCCGCGTGCCGTCCAGAAGACCGCTTTGAAGGGGCTGGAAGCCGTTACTCTTCCCGCCGAGAAGCCGGCGGTGAAGGACAACCCCTTTGCCAACAAGGACCGTTGGCTCGAAGGTCTGACCATTCCGGCGGCCAAGCAGAAGATCCGGCAGGGCATCATCATCGGCGACCGTGCTAAGCAATCCTGGCCGGTGGTCATCGTGACGCCCGGCAGCCACTGGGACGGTGGCGACAGCGGCTACGTCGAGGTTTCCGCCGGGAACTTCGTAACCGAGAAGAGCCGCTACCAGGATGTCCGCTTTTTCACCGATCTCTCCTGCCACGCCTATTTCACCCGCTGTCTTCTCGAGAAATGCCGGTTCGACAAGGGCGGCGTCTGGTATGGCTCGGAGCAGGCGGGGAAATTCTACTTCAAGGATTGCATCGTCCGTGGCGGCACCTTCTCGGCCAAGTCGATCAATGTGGTGGATCACGGCTTCCGCGCCGAGAACACGGTCTTCGAGGACGTGGAGATGCCGCACATGATTTTCCGCAAGAAGCAGCCCGCCGACTACCTTAATCACAAGTGGCTGCGGTTTGTGAACTGCCGCTTCACCGGCTGCACCATTCCGGTCAGCTTCCTCTACCTGACTCGTGATTGCATCTTCGAGAAATGCACCTTCGTCGAGTCCCCGCCACCCGCGAAGCCGGATGAGGAAGTCGTCATCAAGCCCTTTGAGATCGTGGTCTACACCACCGCTTGCAAGAACAAGGCCGGCACCCTGCCGGAGAAGTTCAAGTTGGTCGAGCGCCCTGCGTCCTCGCTCCAAGGCGTGGTCATTCCGACCGCGGCCGAGCTGATGAAGCTGATCGGTCCGTGACCGGGGCTCAAGGGACGCGCCCGCATTGCGGGCTGACCGCGTAGCGGGCAGGGGAACGTGTCGCAGCGCGACACCGGAACCGGGCCTTGCATGTCACCGATGTTCTATCAGCTCACCCCGTTGATCACCACTGTCTGCACGGACTTCATCGGCTGGCGGAGATCCAATTGCTTTCCTTTGAGCGCGATCTTTTCCAAGACCTTATAACGGCTCCGTTCCCGCGGCTCGGTGATCCATCCGGTGGCGGTCAGTGCCTCGCCTTTGAAGCGCGAGAGATCAATCTTCCACTCCCGTTCGGCATCCCCGTCGTTCAGGAACACCAGGGTCAGACGACCGCGCTTTTCTTCAAACGCGGCCACCACCGCTTCCTCGGCGGTCGTCAGTATTGTGGAGCCGGGCACGATGTTGCGGGTGTAGTGGGCGAGCACGTGCCACTTCGGATTCACCCGGCGCAGACGCCCGCGCTGCATGTCGGCGGGGATCAGGCCCCAGCCGCCGCCATCGATGGGTTGCCAGTAAGACCATGAGGTTGGCTTCAGCGTCGCCATGTCGCGGTGGAGGTTCCGCGCCATGTTCAGGCCGGAGGGATCACCATCGCCATACTCGGAGTTCCACAGGCGCTTGCCGCCCTGCACGTGCACGACTTGGTGCAGCTTTCCCCGGTCCCCCTTCGCCTCCTGGTAGCCGTGGACATTCACCTGTCCGATCAGGGCGCGCGTCTTCTCGTCAAAGCTCTCCCACGTGGAAATCGCATGATCGTAGTAGGTCTCTTCCGAGGCCGCGATCGGCAGCTTTTCCAGGCCTCGCTTGTCCAATTCCTCGCGGAGCAGGGGCATCACCCGGGCCTGTTGTCCCGGCGAGACGTGGCAGCCCTCCTGTTTGCAATCGGCGAACCACCAGTCCGACACCGGCTCATTGAATGGGGAGACCGTGGTGAAGGAGATGCCCCAGTCATCTTTCGCGTGGCGGGCGACGGCCGCAAGATAGATGGCAAAATTCCGCTCGTGAGCGGGGGACAGGTTGTCGTCGGTAGGCTTCGGGGCGCCGGAGGGATTGTCGATGCGGGTCATCCACCACATCGGGGAATTCGAAAAGAGTTCGAAATGGGTGACGCCCCGGTCCTTTGCCAGCGCCAGCATGTTTCGCTGCTTCGCATCGACCGACCAATCCCAACTGCCCGACGCCGGGTCGCTGCTGCGGTCATCCAGCCAGAAGCCCTGCATCTGCCGGTAGGGCAGGATGATCTTCGACTTCTTCATCTCGCGCTCGCCGATCTTCCGCCACCCGCAGGCACCCGCGTTATAGCGCGCAATGGTCAGCCCCAGCCCCGGCAACAGCTCACCTTCCACCCGCACCGCCTGAGTAGTGAACATCGCATCCGCCAGATCCGTGCGGTCCCCAAACACCGCCGCCCACCAGCACAGCGAGGCCCCCCAGCCGTCCCAAGTGCCCTGTTTCGCGGTGGGATCGAGCTTTACCTTCATCGGTTCGGCCACTAGCCGCACGGAGAAGGACATCCCGAGGAGGAGGAGAATACGAACGATCGTCATTCCCTGATTCCAACTCCGGTTTCGACGATTCGTCGTGCGCAAAAATCGATCGAGAGCTCGGGAAGGGAAACAGGTCCGGGTGAGAGAAGATTTCCTTACTCCTTGAAAATTTTTCACAGAACGATGCAAGATTGAGTCGCCTTGAGGAGATTAGGTCAGAGGTGAAGACGCCGCTGAAAGTGCTGTGGCTGATTGGCCGGCGGATGGCCTGCCCATTCAGGCTTTATCCAGATGCTCCGATAGTATTGGCCGCGCCCGTCATGCCCTGCCCCTTGCGCTACCAAACAATCCAAAAAGCTGGGAAGAATGTTAGAATGCGGGGACCGAACTCCAGTTTTGTTCAACTTTAAACGAAGAATGCAAAGTTCATTTGATCGGATGTGTCCGCGTTGTGGGCAGGGAGGGCTTCTGTTAGTGCGCTTGCTGGACTTGGATTCAAAGGTTTGTGTTGTATGTCAGGAGTGTGAGGCGATTTGGGAGGGGGCAACTCCCGATCTGTCGCTCCCATCAGTGAGATTCGGAGAATACGCGTCAGGGCTGGGTATTGATCCTGATTGGCATCGGCTTGAGATAATTGATCGTTGATTCGGATCTCTAGTCGGATTGTGAAATTATCTTCAGCGTGCCAAGGCGTTTAGCTCTTGATGTGCTGGTGGAAAGAGATTCGTCCAACGGGTCGATCCAGTTTTCCAATGAGGAGGTTCTCAAATAGATCGCTTTCAAAGAACGGATGAGGAAACTCCTGATAGGGCTGGGTGTGGTGATTCCCGCGGACGGTGCACGTGTCCCGGTTCACGAAAAGGGGGATTGGCTCATTGCCTTGGTTGCGATGACCGGGGTTCTTCTCATCGGCGGGATGCTGTTCGTTCGGAGGATGAGTCGGGCCAAGCAGGGCAGGAATGAATCGGAATTGGAGAGATGCCGATAGCCGCCCGGTGGCCGGGAATTCATTGATCGGCGGATGGCTTCTCCCATTGTCCCCGCCCCCGCTGGATTCGTTCTGGACGGAGCCTGACAGCTCCACCTCACCGCCGGCCCGGCTTGCGAGTTGAATTGGGCAGTTTACCGCATTTTAAGAAGACTGGCTTGATCCGGGTGCTCCGATTGGGTTGGCTGCGCTCCAGTTTTGAGACGAAGGGGCTTACCTACGACCATGTGAATCTATGAGAGCGAAACCCTTGGCCCAATGATGCGCTGCCTTGCGACCGGATTTGCAGCTATCGCTTTTCTTATAGCTCACCCGACATGCCGCGGTGAGCCCGAAGTATCGGCCCCACGTGGGGACGTCGAATTATTGGTAGCCAAAGGCGCTGAGTATCTGAGCGAGAAGGAGTATTTGGCTTGGCAAAAGGAGGTCGCGTCACGGCCCGACATCAAGTCTGATCTTCTGGCGATGCTCCGTCGTGCGTTTGAGGTCGACAAGAACGTTCAAGCGTTAGGGAGGGCACTTTCCGCTCTTCAGCTAAGAGCTGATTTGACCGACGTGGAATTGACCGAGATCCTCAGGCCCTTGATAACGCTTCAGAATGCGACGGCCTTGGACCGTCTTCAAATCTCTTACGCATACGCCGGGTTGCAGGTCCTTAATAACTATCCCTCGAAGGAGCATGAGGATCTTGGCATCACTTATTTGTTACGTCCAGAGCTTCACGCTCGGCTAGGCGCAGCGCGAGCCTTAGCCCAAATCGGAACGGAACGATCGTTGGTTCCCCTGCGAACGCTTGCAGAGGACTTGAAGCCACCGGATGGACTTTCCGATGATAGCTACACCACCGTGTTACAGGCGATCGCCTCCATCGAAAAGCGATTGCAAGCGGCAGATGCAGGAGCGCCCGATGCCGCCCCGCCCGACACCCCGGAGCCGCCCCCCACGACACCGGATGAAGGCAGCGCGAAGCCGCCTCAAGTGGCCAATCCTTCCGCCCGGTCGACTGACGAGGTGTCTGCCGGTTCCAAGATGGGATGGATCGGCGGAGGGGCACTCGTGGTCATCGCCGTCGTTCTTCTCGTCGTGCAGCTTCGGCGACATGACGGGAGATCGAAAGCGGGTCGTCACTGAGGCGGACAAGAGCGACGCTCTCCTGACGAAGGAGGGGTCGAATCTGGATCAACTCAACCGCGCCGCCAAGAGCTCGCGCTGGAAGACGATTTCCTTTGGCAGGTAGTCGTAGAGTTTCAGGAAGAGTTCGCCCTGGCTGAGGATCTCGGCTTTCCACTCGTCGGCGTCGAAGGCCATGCACTGGTCAAATTTGGCTTCGTCGAAGCCGTTGAGGCCTTCGGTGTGGAAGTCTTCCCAGTCCGGTGTCCAGCCGATCTGGGTCTCGTGTCCGGGGATGCGGCCGCGGCAGCGGTTTACGATCCACTCGAGCACGCGCATGTTCTCGCCGAAGCCGGGCCAGAGGAACTTGCCGTCGGCGTCCTTGCGGAACCAGTTCACGTGGAAGAAGCGCGGCAGGTGGTTGACCTTGCGGCGCATGTCGAGCCAGTGGTGGAAGTAGTCGGCCATGTTGTAGCCGATGAAGGGGAGCATCGCGAAGGGGTCGCGGCGGACGCCGGCCTTGAGGCCGATGGCGGCGGCGGTGACTTCCGAGCCCATGGTCGCGCCGACATAGACGCCGTGCGACCAATTGAAGGCCTGATAGACCAGCGGCATGGTATTCGGCCGGCGACCGCCGAAGACGATCGCGGAAATCGGCACTCCTTCCGGATTCTGCCACTGGGGGTCGATGGTCGGGCACTGGTTGGCCGGGGCGGTGAAGCGGGCATTCGCGTGCGCCGCGGGACGGCCGCAACCGGGGGTCCAGTCCTGGCCCTGCCAGTCGATGAGGTGGGCCGGGGCTTCCTTGGTGAGGCCTTCCCACCAGACGTCTCCATCATCTGTTAGAGCAACGTTGGTGAAGATGGTGTTCTCCTTCATCGACTCCATCGCGATCGGATTGGTGTCGTAGGAGGTGCCGGGGGCGACGCCGAAGTAGCCGGTCTCCGGATTGATCGCGTGCAGGCGGCCATCCTGATGGGGCCACAGCCAGGCGATGTCATCGCCGACGATGGTGGTCTTCCAGCCGGCGTCCGAATAGGTCTTCGGTGGTACCAGCATGGCGAGGTTGGTCTTGCCGCAGGCGGAGGGGAAGGCGGCGGTGAGGTAGGTCTTCTCGCCCTGTGGCGATTCGAGGCCGAGGATCAGCATGTGCTCCGCCATCCAGTTGTGCTCGCGGGCAATGTTGCTGGCGATACGCAGGGCGAGGCACTTCTTGCCTAACAGGGCATTGCCGCCGTAGCCGGAGCCGTAGGACCAGATCTCGCGGCTCTCGGGGAAGTGGACGATGTACTTGTCCTCATCGCATGGCCACGGGACATCGGCCTGGCCGGGTGCGAGCGGCGCGCCGATCGAGTGGAGGCAGGGGATAAAGCGGCCATGGCCGTCGCGCTTGGCGGGAATCTCGCCGTTTGCCTCGGCCTCCAGCCGGTCGAGCACCTTCTGGCCCATGTGGGCCATGATGCGGGTATTCACCGCGACGTAGGCGCTATCGGTTACCTGCACGCCGATCTTGGCGAGCGGCGAATCGAGCGGGCCCATGCAGAAAGGTACGACGTACATCGTACGTCCCTTCATGGAGCCGGTGAACTTGCCCTTGAGCAGGGTCTTCATTTCCGACGGCTCCATCCAGTGATTGGTCGGGCCGGCGAGGTCCCTGCGGCGGGTGCAGATGAAGGTGCGGTCTTCCACGCGGGCGACGTCCGATGGCGTGGAGCGGGCGAGGAAGGAGTTCGGGCGCTTGGCCGGGTTGAGCCGGGTGAAGGTGCCCTTCTCGACGAGGAGCTGGCACAGCCGCTCCCATTCTTCCTGCGAGCCATCGCACCATTCTACGGTGTCGGGCTGGCAGAGGAGGGTCATTTCCTCGACCCAGGCAAGGAGTTCGGCGTGTCGGACGGGAGCTGCGCTCATGGCGTCCGTATCAAACGCCGCTGAAAGGTCCGGTTCAACCCTATGGATGGAAATGGGCCAATTACGCAAGGAATTGACCGGATGCCGCCAAGCGGTGGGGAAAAATGATCAACGTCCGCGAGGCACCGGAAGGGCTCGGTGCCGGGGCCTCTTATGGCTGCTTGGCCGTGCCGGGTTCTTCCTTGGGAAGATCCAGCTCCATGGTCTTGCGGTCCTCGGGCACGGCCTTCACGCCCACCGGGCCGAGGCGGGGATCAGTGCCGGGAACGAGGAAGCAAAGCGTGCGGGTCTCCTTGTCGTATTCCCAGACGGCCGAGTAGAGCGGCTTGGCCAAGCCTCCCGGAAAGGCGAAGGCGGCGCTGAAGCCACGGTTCGCGCCACCGAGATCGAGATCGACGGGCTTCCAACCCGGCGGCACGCGGATGGCCTTCTTCTCAAGCTGGACTTCCAGCTCCTTGGGCGTGGCATTGAGGAAGCGGTAGCTGCCCCAGCGGAAACCGGCGGGATTGTCATCGAAGACCACCGCGCGGATGCCAGTGGGATCCTTCGGGTCGGGCAGCAGCACCAGCAGGGGATGCTTGATGGTTTCGGCGATGGTGCAGGCGTGCTGGGCCGGCTTGCCATCGGCACCCTGCTTGTCGAGGGCCCGCACGAAGACGGGGCCGTCGCCCTTCACTCGGAAGAAGGGGCTCCGCTTGGACGGATGGAGGTCCTTGATCTCGACCGCGCTTTCGCCACTCACGAGGGCGAACTTGCGGGCGGCGATCTCCGCATCCCACGGCAAGACACGCAGGGCCGGGGCAGCGGAGGACAGGACGGGAGAAAGCAGCAGGGCCAGAAAGAGGCAGCGGAAGTTCACAACAAGCAGGCTGTTTTCCGGGCGGTCGGTTGTCAACGCCGCCGCCCGGGAGAAGAAAGTCAGTTCAGATAAGGATCGCCGGTGGGGGGCTTGACGCGGGCGAGTTCGCGCACGCTGACGATTTCAAAGCGGCGGCCGAAGGTCTTGTTGGCTTCCATCGTCAGGTTGGCGATGGGGGTGGTGACGTCCTCGGTGGGGTCGATCCAATCCGGGATGCGCTGGACCACGGCCTCGAGGCTGACGCGGGCGATCACGTTGCCCTTTTCGTCGCGGGCTTCACCCTGCGAGCGGATGACGAAGGTGTCCGAGCGCGGCGTCATGAACGGGGCCAAGGCGTTGAGCACGTCCGCCTGGCTGAGCCAGCCGGGGGTATTGGTGCCGGTGTTCGGGTTGGGGATGTTCTCGCGGTTCGGATAAACGGAGACGTCGAACTTCGGATAGCTGAACTTCTTGTTGAGGGTGGTCTTGTCGATCGCGCTCTGGATGGCACCGGCGAGGTTCATGGTGCGCTCGCTGGAGATCCGGCGGTTGACGAATTCACCGAGTGAAAGGAAGGGGCCGCGCAGACGGACTTCTGCGACGATGTTGGTGGCCAGCGTCTTGATCTCCTCATCGGTCAGGGTGCGGAAGCCGGACCATGGGTCATTGGCGGCCATCTTCGCCGGACCGGAGTCCAGGATGTGGCGGAAGCGGGACTGCGGCGTCTCCTCCTTGTCGGCGGGATCCGCCCCGCGCAAGCTTGCGAGCACCGAGGCCCAGGCCTCTTCGCTGGTGGAGTTGATGTTGAAGCCGCCGTCCACCATCAGGTTGCCGGCGATGCGGGTGCAACCCGCCGGATCGCTCAAGCGCTTCTTGAGATCCTCCGCGGTTTTGCCGGCATAGTGAGGGATCATCCGCGGGTTGCGCAGCGGACGGCTCGCGGGGTCTTCGAAGAACGCGCCGAGCACGTCTTCCAGCGTCTCGCGGTTGCCGAGCTGATCCTGGTCCCAGATGTTCGGAGTGACCGTGCCGCCGCCATTGCGCTGGCCTTCTGCCGGAGTGGCACCGGAGAAGAAGAAGTTGTCGAAGAGTGCTTCATTCGCGAGGTAAGACATGTCGTAGACGCCCAATCCGGAGGGACGGATCTGGACGGGTTGGACGCCGGTGCTCGTGGTGACCCGGCGGGCAACGCTGGCCGCGGGCAAGTAGGGCGACGCCCACGAATTGCCCACCTGGCTGGGGTTGCCGAAGGCAGTGGCCGACAAATCGCAGTGCTGGAAGGCGCCAAGCGAAAGCGTCGGCGAGCGCGGGATCTCGAAGAACGAGAGGTGCGAGTAACCGGTCTGCGCACTGTGCGACGGGCCGTAGAAGGCCTGGGCACCGTTCGATGTGGTTTGCATCGCCAACTGCGCCAGCGAGGTTCCGCCTTGCAAGAGGGTCTCATAGTGCGGACCGCTCTGCATGCGCGTGGCGCTGAGGTAGTGGTTCACATACGCCTGGCGCGGATTGGTGGTGAACATCAGGTCTGCCAAAGGCAGCGTGCTCGACTGTGCCACCCGGTGGTAGGTCAGGAGGCTGCCGATCAACTGGGGACTTTCCTTGATGGTTTCGAACTTGAAGCTCGGGTAGCTCATCGAGTTGTCACCGACGCCGTAGTTCTTGGTCGATTGGATCTGGGAGTAGAAGTGAAGGTTCTTCTCCGCGGGCAAGGCGGGGAGGGTTCCGCGGGCGGGCCGGGCTTCCACCATCAGTTCCTTTGTGGGGTTCTTGATCTGGTAGGCGTCGGCCATGTTCACGATGTACGGGTATTCGTCGCGATCGAAGGATACCGTGTTCGCATTCACCGTGTCGCCATTCTGGAGCTTGTAGTTGAAGTTGGCGGTGCCACCGATGGACTTGGTCATGTTCAGCACGACGCCGCCCTTGAGCGCTTGGGTGATGTCGGTGGCGTTGGTGACCGGCTTCATCCGCCAGGTGCGGGCGGCCGGACCTTGCAGGATTTCCAAGTCCCTGCGCGCGGTATCCGCCAGGCAGAAGACCTTCACTTCTCCAGGGGCCATGCGAATCTTCTGATTGATGGTGCTGGTGCCGGAGCTGACCGGCGAGCCGGTTTCGGTCAGATGGAGGTAGAAGTAGGGCCGGCTGGAGCGCCCGTGGGCCTCGCCTGAGGAGTTCTGATATCCTTCTCCCACCAAGCGCGACAGCGAGCTATCCCAGGTTTCAGGATTCGGGGTGCCGGAGACGGGCGTCTTCTTGGAGACACTCCATTTCCAGAAGATCGCCATGTCGATCCACGGGTAGACCACCAGGCCTTCGGTCTCGACGTTGACGTTGTAGGGATTCCAGATCGTCACCAGCGGGGTGATGAGAATCCCCAGCGTGCCATCGGCCTTCGCGTAGACGCTGAAGAAGAAGTTCACGCGGTCGAGCACCGGTTGGATCGAGCCCTGGGTCTGCTTGCCGAACGGCCGGCCGGTGATTTGCTCGGGCGTGGCGACGTGCGAGTAGGGGCGCTCGAAGGCGGTCAGATCGTTGCCGCCACCTTCGTAGAGGTGGCGATAGGTCCGGTAGTGAGTGCGTAGCATGTCGAAGGTCGGCACGCCATTTACCTGATACTTGTGGTTCACGGTGGCCGGGTCGAAGTCCATGGTCACCTGCACCTGGGCGTTGTTGACCACAGGGGTGAAGAGCGGCTTCTGGCCCTTGTAGTCGGTAGCCCCACCGCCGCGGAAAGGATTGGTCGCGGTCACGTCGCCGTCCTGCCACGTGGCCTTCGCGAAGTCCCCATCCTGCATTTCGAAGCCGGTGGACATGTCGGCCTTCAGGCCACCTTTCACCGCGTTCGTCAGCAGGCTGAAGGCCTCGCCGGTATAGTGTGCGCGAGCCTTGCCAAGGTTGTCCCGGTCCACGCCGTAGGCGGGGTCCAGCGAGGCTTGGAGGAAATCCACGATCGTGGCTGGCCGCCGATCCCAGGCACCGTCGGGATGCTTGAGCATGGAGGACACCGCGAGATTCGGCCGGGCGGGCGTTTGGAGCTGTTCGGCGAGATCCTTGCGTTTGTCGTCGTCGGTCCCGAGGTTGATCTTGGCCCGGGTGTTTTCCTGGGTTACCGCCCACGCGAGGGTACCCGGGATGCTGCCATTGCTGACCGGGACCTTTTCTCCACTCAGTTCGAAGCCGCTGCTCTCCGTAGTGAAAAGTTCCGCGACGTCGCCGCTGGGTTCCGTGGCGTGCCACTGGATGTCCCGGGTCTTGTCCGGCTCCGCCTGCGAGACCAGCCACGAGCGGAAGCCGGTTTGTTGCTTCGGTGTCGCGTAGTCCACCCGCGGGGTGGAGGAGGAGGTCGTCTTCGTCACCAAGTCCGGTGACCAGCCGTTCCACACGCCGACGGCGCAAGGGTTCTGGGTGCCCTGCAGGATCGAGGCGTCGGCGGTGACGCGGCGGTCATCGCCGAGATCCTTCTGAAGCTGGCCGAGCGCGAGCACCAGCCCGAGCCGGGCATTGGCGCGAGCCGCCGCGCGGGCCTCGCCTGCCGTGCTCTTGCGCAGCTCGATCGACGCCAATCCAAGGAGGCTGGTCGCCAACACGGTGATCAGGATCATCAACGAAAGAGAGATCACCAGCGCGAAGCCTCGGGCCGGTTTCTTCCGGGAAGTTTGAAACCTGGGGATCGTTTTAGGTTTTACGGGCACGTAGTCTTTACGTCGTAACCTCCGGCGAGGTTTAGTTCCTTTGAAATCCCAAACGAAAAAGATGGGTTTTTGGGTTTTTGGGTTCCCTGTATGCACAATGGCAACTGTTGTTGCATAAAATTGCGCTGTCAAGCCCCGCTTCGATGAGTGTCGGGTATCCATGGGTCTCCTAGGAATGAGCGGGGAGCCGAAAACGTAGCAAAGTTTCGTCGCTCAAGGGCGAGAATCTGCCCGGCACCCTGCGAACCATCGGATCGGGCCGCCCCCGCCCCGCCCACCTTTCGGCCGGGCGGGGCGTAGGCCACCCTGGAGGGGAGAGTCGGATTACGGACGCCGTCTTGCGATTCTGTCCGGTTCTTCCGGCTTTGCTCTCAAGGCGTCGTCCCGCACTCCGGGAGCATCCTGTGTGCCCCCGGGCTCGCTTCAACGTGCGGCGTGTGACAATTTCGCAGGGACATTTTTCCGGCTCATGGCGCTTGCAGGGCACGATGAAAACCGGCGGTTGGCATCACGCCTTGGTCATTCTACGGAGGCTTTCCGGATGGCGCGACTCATGTCCGCCGATCACTCCACGGAGATCTCTTGGAAGGCGGTATGCTCGCCGGTCGGGTTCAGCGGCGCGGCGACCCATATTAGCCAGCGGAAGTTGCCAAGGGTGCTGCCTTTGGGTGCCCGCAATGAAGTGGCGGAGAAGCGGGATATCGGGAGGTCCCGCGTGTCCACGGTGCCGAGCGGGACGTAGCGCAAGGAGTCCGAGGTATTCCAGCCGGGGTCGGTTTCCGACGCACTGCCATAAAGAGTGAACCACTGTGCCCCGCGGGTGCCGCCCTGATTGTGGGACCAGGTGCTGACGGCGGAGACCTTCTGAAGACGTCCCAGGTCCAGCTTATATAATCCATCCCGTGTCCGGTTCGGGAAGACGGGGCCGTAACCTTGGGCAAGCTTGCCATCGGTCAGGAAGGAGAGCGGATCATTCGACGTCGCCGGGTGGCTGGAGAGTTTGGCCCCTGGCAGCGCGTGAATGGGGATGACCTTGAGGCCGTCGGCGTTCCCCGCGCTGTCCACCGCGAGGTAGGGAATGCGGGAAATAGTGAGCGTCACCGGTTTTTGGTTCCGGATCACGGCGACCTTCAGCTCCTTGTCACCGGACTTGTTCAGGACGGCGAAGAGGTCGGCGGCCTTGGTCACCTTGTTGCCGTTCACGCCTTGGATGAGATCGTTCTCCAGAAAGCCGGCCGTCGCGGCGGGGCAGCCTTTCGGGACCTTGGCCAACTGCACGCCACCATCCTCGCGAGTGACCCCGAAGGCGGAGAACTCCTCGCCGGCCAGCGTGTGGAGGAGCGCACCGAGCCAATATTGTGGGAGGGCATCACCGGCGGCTGGCGCCTCGGCCTTCGACTCGAGTGCGGGAATCTCCGGCGTTTTGGCGATGGTCTTGAGCGACGGCTTTTTCACGCCGAACTGGTCCATTGGGAAGTTCTCGAAGCCGGCTTTCAGCGCGGGGGAGCCTTCCTTGAGGCGGAAGTCGCCCTTGGCTGCATCGACGAAATCCGGCGCGATCGCGATGGAGTCCGCGTCGCCTCCCTGCTTGCGGCAGGCGTCGAGGATGGCGGGGGAGGTGAAGATGTTCTTGTTGAAGGCGGCGGCCCAGCCCTTCGGCATGCCGATCTCGGCGTGGAGCTTCATCAGCAGGTTGCCGGTGACCGAGTCGCCGCTGCGGTTGAACCAAACGTGCGGGTGGAGGCCGTTGTTGACGATGATGTTGTTGTGCGCCTTGCGGCCGTAGCCCTCGCGAAACTTCAGGCCGCCGGACAAGAGCAAATTACGATAGATATCGTAGTTCGAGGAGCCGTCATCGAGGTCGATGTCCCAGCCGTGATCGCAGCGCCAGCGGGAGTCGCGGATGACGGTGGTTTCGACCGCGTCGAGATAGGGGAGCTTGGGATTGCGATCGACCTGCGGTTCGGAGACGCCACGGTGGTTCGAGGTCCAGTAGCGGTCGCGGCCCCATGAGTTGAACGAGCCGTGGTCGTGGGTTTCCAGCACGGTATCGAAGACATCGCAGCGCTCGATGAGGTGGCCGCCCCAGCAGCCATCGCCGATATTGATGCCGGACCGCGCGCAGTCGTAGATCGAAAGATCGCGCAGCGAGATGCGGGCGGCCATCGCGATCTGGACACCGGCGGGCTGGCGTTCGACGCGGCCGATGCCGTGGATCAGGCAGTCCTCGACCGCGCTCTCGGCCGGATAGTTGTCGGTCTTGGGACCGGGCGTCGTGTCGATCTTCGTGAGATCCTGCGTCTGGGCGTATTCAAAGAGCGGATCGCGGACGGCGGCAGGATCGCCGACGAAACAGACGCCGCTAGCACCCGTGTCGTGGATGTGGCAGCCCTTCACCAGGGCGCGGCGGGTGTAGTGGTTGAAGAAGATCGCGTTGCCGCCCGGCTGATCGAATTCGCAATCGAGGATAGCGACGTCTTCGGTTCCGGTCAGGGTGAAGGCACCGCCTCGATTGATGGTCCAGTCCGAGCGGAGGAGGGCCTCCCGGTTCTCCATGAAGGTGCGGGCGGCATGGCGGATCACGAAGCCCTTGAAGGTGATGTGGCTCACCGGGGCGGATGCGGTGCCCTTCACGTCGATCAAGTGGCTGAGCCGCACGACCTCGACGGTCGCGGTGCCGGGATTCCGGCCAGGCTCGGGCAGGTAGTAGAGGGTGTTGGTTTTGGCGTTGTGGAACCACTCGCCCGGGGCGTCGAGTTCCTCGAAGATGTTTTCGACCATCCGCTGCTGGGCGTGCATGCCCATCTGGCGGTTGTTCTGCCATCCGCCTTCATACTGCAGGGTGCCGTCGGGCTTCTTGCCGGTGATGCGGTAGTGGTAGCCACCCCAGCGAGCCGTGTGCATGGCGTGGATGTAGCCGCCGGCCGGATCTGCCCAACGCGCGGCGCGTTCCTTGGAAATGGCGTCGGCGGCGAAGCCCTGGTAGGCGGCCGTGGGCTTGGCGGGATCGTAGTTCGGGTAGCGGGCCATGCGCTGGCGGACGCCATCGATGAAGAGCTGGTCAATCGCGAGCCCGGCGGGAGTGGCGGCCTGATAGATCCCATCGCGGTAGGCCTTCCAATTGAGCTCGAGTTTCACGCCGCCGCTGAGAATGGCTTTGCCTTCGTGCTCCGCTTGCCAGACCACCGGAAACGCGGCCGTTCCCGAATCGGCGGCGGTCAGGCTGAGAGTTTCGGGGAGGTAGTAGATCCCATCGGCGACGTGGATGGTGACCGCTTCTTTGCCAGCGAAGCGGCGGGCGGCATCGCGCGCGGCGGAAAGGGATTCCAGGGGTGCGGCGGCGGTGCCCGGCTGGCTGTCGTTTCCGGCGGGTGAAACGTGGAGGTCAGCGGCGACAGATAGACCCGCGACCAGGAGCAGGCTGGTGATGGCAGTGACGGATCGGCGGCACATGGGAAAGATCAGGATCAGGAAGACGTGAGCGCTACGTCAAAAGCGGAAAAATTCTCACAAAAAGCAAACAAAACAGACATGCGCGGTCTTACGGAGCCGTTTCCTCGGAGGAACGCGCCGCTGCCTTGCGTAACGGAACACTCCGCCTGCCCATGAAGTTACCCGCCTTGCTCCTCACCCTCGCCGCCGCCCACGCCGCCGATACGGGATGGCCCGCCTACCTCGGGGACAAGTCGAGCAGCCACCACTCCATGCTTTCCCAGATCACCCCGGAAAACGTCGCCAAGCTTCAGGTCGCCTGGACCCATCACGCCGGTGGCGCCGATCCGCAGAACCGCTCCCAGCTCCAGTGCAATCCACTGATCATCGATGGCGTGCTCTACGGCACCACGCCCGACTTCCAGCTCATCGCGCTCGATGCCGCGACCGGCGCGGAGCGCTGGCGTTTCGATCCGGCCAAAGAGGGATTGGCCAAGAGTGGCGTCAACCGCGGCGTCGTCCATTGGGGGAGCGGCGACGATGCGCGGATTCTCTACGCGAACGCCCGCTACCTTCACGCCATCGACGTACGCAGCGGCAAGCGGATCACCGGCTTCGGGAAGAACGGAAGCGTCGATCTCAAGGAGGGCCTCGGCCGCGAAGGGGCCGATCTTTACCTCACGGCGAATACTCCCGGCGTGATTTACCGGGAGCTTTTGATCATGGGCATGCGCTTGGGTGAAGGCCCCGGGCCTGCCGCCCCCGGTCCGATCCGCGCCTACAACGTCCGCACCGGCGAACTCATCTGGCGCTTCGATACCATCCCGCAGCCCGGTGAGCCTGGCCACGAAACCTGGCCGCCCGATGCCCATCGCCGCATGGGCGGTGCGAACGTCTGGACGGGATTCGCGCTCGATGAAGCACGCGGGCTGGTATTTTGCCCGACTGGCTCGGCCGCCTTCGATTTCTGGGGTGGCGATCGCACCGGTCAGAATCTTTACGCCAACTGCCTGCTTGCGCTCAATGCCGAGACTGGCAAGCGCGTCTGGCATTTCCAATTCGTTCACCACGATCTATGGGACCGGGATCTGCCTGCACCGCCAAATCTTCTCACCATCACTCGCGGCGGGAAGCGCATCGATGCCGTCGCGCAGGTCACCAAGTCGGGGCACGTGTTCGTCTTCGAGCGTGCCACCGGAGCACCGCTGTTTCCGATCACCGAGAAGCCCGTGCCGCCCTCCGATCTCGCCGGCGAATCCGCGTGGCCGACCCAACCTCTGCCGGAGAAGCCTGCGCCGTTTGCGCGCCAGGTTTTTAACAAGGACCTCATCACCGACGTTTCGCCGGAGTCACATCGCGCCATTCTCGAACGCTTCGAGAAGCTCAAGCAACACGCTCCTTTTGTGCCGCCGAGCGAGCAGGGCACCATCATTTTCCCGGGCTTCGATGGTGGCGCCGAGTGGGGTGGGGCGGCGGTCGATCCCGATGGTGTCCTTTACGTCAACGCCAACGAGATGCCGTGGATCCTCACCATGGTCCCCGCGAAAGGAAACGCTGGCGCGACGACCGGCGAGGCGCTCTATAACCAGCTCTGTGCGGCCTGCCATGGCATCGATCGCAAGGGCAATGCCGCGCAGAACGTTCCGACACTGGCGGACGTGGCCCAGCGACTGAAGAAGCCGGAAGTGGTCGCCCTGCTCCAGACCGGCCGCAACGTGATGCCAGCCTTCGCTTTCCTGAACGAAACTCAGCGCCAGCAACTCGCGGACTTCCTCTTCGGCGAAGTAGTGAACGATCCCGCGCGCAAGGCTGAGCCCGGCGGCGACGGCAGCCTTGCTACCTCCCCCTACACCACCACTGGCTACAACCGCTTCCTCGACCCGCAGGGCTATCCCGCCGTAAAGCCTCCGTGGGGCACGCTTCACGCCATCGACCTGAGCACAGGCGACTACCGCTGGTCCGTGCCGCTCGGCGAGTATCCCGAACTCACCGCGAAGGGCATCCCGAAGACCGGCACGGAAAACTACGGTGGTCCCGTGATCACCGCCGGTGGTCTCGTCTTCATCGCCGCCAGCCGCGACGAGCAGATCCGTGCCTTCGACCGCCGCACCGGGCAGGAACTCTGGAAGGCCAAGCTGCCTGCCGGAGGCTATGCGACTCCCGCGACCTATTCAGTACGAGGAAAGCAGTACTTGGTCGTCGCCTGTGGCGGCGGCAAGATGGGCACCAAAAGTGGCGATGCCTACGTGGCCTTCGCGCTGCCGGATTGATGATCTCCGATGCCCGGCTCAAAGTGCGCCGAAGCGCCGGTGACGGCGCGAGTACTCCTGAGCGGCCTCGAAGAGGTCGGCCTGATGGAAGTCCGGCCAGAATTTCTTGAAGATGACGATCTCCGAGTAGCTGATCTGCCACAGCAGGAAATTCGACACGCGCAATTCGCCGGAGGTTCGGACCAGCAGGTCCGGGTCCGGGATATCGGCGGTGTAGAGGCGTGAGGCGAAGGTGGCGATGTCGATCTTGGCGGGGTCGATCTTTCCCGCCGCGGCATCGATGGCCAGCGAGCGGGCGGCTTCCACGATCTCCTCGCGGGCACCGTAGGAAAGCGCGAGCACCAGCGTGAGCGAGGTGTTTCCCGCGGTGCGGTCGATGGCCTTGTCGAGCTTGCGGCGGGTGCGGGCCGGCAGACGGTCGAGGTGGCCGATCGCCCGCAGGCGGACGTTCTGCTTCATCAGCTCCTCCGCCTTCTCTTCAAGGAATCGCTCTAACAGCGCCATCAGTGCCGTGACCTCGGCGATCGGGCGATTCCAGTTCTCGGAGGAAAACGCGTAGAGCGTGAGGTACTGGACGCCCAGTTCCTTGCACGCTTCGACGCATTCGCGGACCGACTCCGCGCCGGCGCGGTGTCCTTCGCGGCGGGGTAGCCCGCGTTCTTTTGCCCAGCGGCCATTGCCATCCATGATGATGGCGATGTGGCGGGGGATGGAGGACTCGCTCATGTCGCGGCCGAGGCTTGGGAGGGGGGACGCGGATTGCATGAAGGCGGAATGAATTTTCAGACAACCAGTGTCTGAGCACGATCGGGGCCGACGCCTATGAATTTCACCGGCGTGTCGCACAGTTCGCTGAGGCGCTTGAGGTAGGCCTTGGCGTTTGCCGGCAGGTCGATGAAGTCGGTGCAGGCGGTGGTGTCCTGCTGCCAGCCGGGGAGTTCCTCATACACGGGCACGGCGCGATCCCACGCGTGGCGGTCGGCCGGCGGGAGTTCGTGGATGGTACCGTCGATGTCGTAGCCGGTGCAGATCCGTAGCGTCTCGTAGTTGTCGAGACCGTCCACGTTGGTGACGGCCAGGCCGGTGGCGCCGTTGACCATGCAGCCGTGGCGCAGCAGCACGGCATCCAGCCAGCCGCAGCCGCGCGGACGACCGGAGACCACGCCGAATTCGCGGCCGAGGCCGTGGAGGTATTCGGACAGACCCTCGTCCACCGTGGGGAAGGGACCGGAGCCGACGCGGGTGGTGTAAGCCTTGCAAACGCCGATGACCTGCTGGATCGCATTCGGCGGCAGGCCGCTGCCGGTGCAGGAGCCGCCCGACGTGGTGTTCGACGAAGTGACGAAAGGATAGGTGCCGAAGTCGATGTCGAGCAGGGAGCCCTGCGCGCCTTCGAACAAGATGACCTTGCCGCTCTTCCATGCGGAGTGCAGCACCGGGATGGTGTTGGTCACGTGCGGCTTCAGGCGGGCAAAGGCGGCGAGCACTTCATCCGCCTGCTTGGCGGCATCGAAGGTTTCCAGACCTTCGAACTTCGAGAGCACCTCGTTCGCATCGGCGGTGCGGTGGGCGACCATCTCGCGGAAATAAGGCTCATTCAGTAGATCGGCGATGCGCAGGCCGCAGCGGTTGATCTTGTCGGCGTAGGTTGGGCCGATGCCGCGCTTGGTGGTGCCGATCTTGCGGTCGCCGAGCGCGGCCTCGCGGGCGGCGTCGAGTTCCTTGTGCAGCGGCAGCACGACGTGGGCGCGATCGGAAATCAGCAGCTTGTCCGGCGTGATGGATACGCCCTGGGCTTCCAGGCGCGCGATCTCCGCGACGAGGCCGATGGGATCGACGACGACACCATTGCCGATGATGTTGATCTTGCCGTCCCAGAGGATGCCGGAGGGCAGCAGGTTTAGGATATACTTGGTGCCCTTGGCGATGACCGTGTGGCCGGCGTTGTTGCCGCCTTGGCCGCGAACGACCACGTCGGCGGTCTCGGTGAGGTAATCGACGATCTTGCCTTTTCCTTCGTCTCCCCACTGGAGACCGGTGACGATGGTGTTCATGAAATTCTGTTCAGTAGCCACTCACTTCGATCAGGTTTCCGGCGGAAACTCCGGCGATGGCCGAGCGCAGCGCGGTGGCGAGGGGCAGGAGGTCTTCGATTGCATTGCTTGGAACGCGGATCAGCACGATCCCAAACGACAGCGTGGAAAGGTTTTGTTTATGGCGAAGGCTTTTATCCACGGTCACGAACACGTCGAAGTTGCCTTGGATTGCGGCGATCAGACGGCCGTTTTTCATGCCGGAGAGCCCGGCTTCATGGGCTGTCTGGACCGATTCGTTGCCGAGGACGCGCTTGAGCTTCCGCGGGAGGCATTCGTCGAGGATCACCCGGCGGCTCATCGGACCAGTTCACAGCGGCTTTCGGCTTCGGCGAGGACCGAGACGACCTGCTCCTGGGTTACAGTCGGGAAGTCATCGAGAAACTCCGCGATCGAGTCGCCGGCTTTGAGGTAGTCGAAGAGCGTCGTCACCGGCACGCGGGTTCCCCGGAAGACCGGGATGCCTCCCATGGTTTCGGGGTCGCGGACGATTTCACTCATGGCGGTACGATAAGACGGGAAAGGTGGTAACGCGAGTTTACTTGGTGGTGTCGATCAGCGCGGCGAATTCTTCGAAGAAGTAGCTCGCATCGTGCGGGCCGGGGGCGGCCTCGGGGTGATACTGCACGGAGAACACCGGGATGTCCTTGTGGCGGATGCCCTCCACGGTGTCGTCGTTCAGATTGAGGTGGGTCACTTCCACGTTTGATGGCAGCGAGTCGGGATCGACGGCGAAGCCGTGGTTCTGCGAGGTGATCGAGATGCGGCCGCTGCGCAGGTCCTTGACCGGCTGGTTGCCGCCGCGATGGCCGAACTTCAGCTTGTAGGTCTTGCCGCCGAAGACGTGGCCGAGGATCTGGTTGCCGAGGCAGATGCCGAAGACGGGCTTCTTGCCGATCAGCTTCTTGATCTCCTCGTGGATGTAGCCGAGCGCGGCCGGGTCGCCGGGGCCGTTCGAGAGGAAGATGCCATCCGGGTTTCTCGAGAGAACCGCTTCGGCGGAGGTGCGGGAGTTCACCACGTCAACATCGAAGCCGGCCTGGCGGAGACGACGGAGGATGTTCCACTTGATGCCGAAGTCGAAGGCGACGATGCGGTGCTTGACCGGAGGAAGCTCAAGGTAGGTCTCCAAGTGCCCGGTGGACGCGTTCGGCAGGGCGAAGCGGCGCGAGTCGGCTTCCCAGTGATAGCCCTCGGCGGTCGAAACTTCCTGCACGTAGTCCATGCCTTCCATGGCCGGCGACTTCTGTGCGGTGGCGATGGCTTCCTCGGAGGAAAGCTGGGTGGTCAGGCAGGCGCGCATGGCACCGCGCGAGCGCAGGTGCTTGGTCAGGGCGCGGGTATCGACGTGCTCGATGCCCAGCACGCCGTGCTCGGAAAAGTAGTCGGGAAGCGTCATCCGCGAGCGCCAATTGGAGGCGACGGGCGAAAGTTCGCCGATCACGAAGCCGCGGACGTGCGGGGAAGCCGACTCGGCATCTTCCGGATTGATCCCGTAGTTGCCGATCTGCGGGTAGGTCATCGCGACGATCTGGCCGCGATACGAGGGATCGGTGATGACCTCCTGATAGCCGGTCATCGAGGTATTGAAGCAGATTTCCCCGGTGGTGGTTCCGGAGGCACCGAAGGCACGGCCTTCGAAAAGGCGGCCGTCTTCCAGGGCAAGAATGGCTTTCATGGGCGCGATGCTGCCGCGAAAGCGAGAGGGCTGCCCGCGCGGCGGGCGGAACGTAGGGGAGGGGGGACCCGCGTCACAAGCGGAATTCGGGACGGACTGCGATCAGGGCTGGAGATGGAGGAAATCCAGGCCGGGGAACTTCGCGAAATCTGCGTCGAAGGAGACGACCCGGTAGCCGTTTTCAAGGGCGATGGCGGCGATCCAAGCGTCGGTCCAGAGGCGGTGGGGAAATCCCGCACCAAGGCACCACCGGGACATCGTGACCTCGGTATGGGGTCCATCGGCGAGAAAATCGATATCGGGAAGATCGGCAAAGTCCCGGTATAGCCGCCAAGCGTCGGGCATGTCGAAAGGCTTGCCCGCCATGGCCTTCGGGTTGGTCATCACGCGCAGCATGCCCGCGCGGGTGAAGCTGCAAAACGCAAGTCGACTCGACCGGTCCGAGTTCCAGTAGCCAACCGCCCGGCGGTGGTGAACATGAGTCGTGTCGGTCAAGGCGACCCAGACATTGACGTCCGGCAGGTCGATCTGAGCGCTCATTCCTCCCAGCGGATTCCCGCTCGTTCCATGTCCTCACGAAGGAAAATCTCATCGATTTCCGCGTTCGTCAGGGAGGGGATGGTATGGCCCCCGCTTTCGCGAGGCGTAGGCAGCGGGCTGCGGACCGGCTTTTTCTCGGCTTCGGGAGACCCGTAGAGTCCCTTTTTGACAAAGCCAGCGAGCAATTCCTTCAAAGTCACGCCTTCCTCGGCGGCCTTGATTTTCAGGTCGCGGAATACGGGATCCGGCAGGTCGAGCGTCGTCCTCACAAACGCATCTTCGCATCAAAATGCGAAAACGTCAAATTACTCCACCACCCGGCGCAGCTTATGGGCGCGGGAAAGGTTGTGCTCGTAGATCTCCTCCAACCGCTTGGTGAACTCGTGGGCGGTCTCGTTTTCCCCCGGCATCACCGGGTCGCCGAGCTCGATGCTGACGCGGATCGGGAACTCCGGCTTTTTCCACAGCGGCCAGCCTTTTTCGAGGAAGCGGGTATTGCTGCGGATGAAGACCGGCCGCACCGGCACCCCAGCCCGGCGGGCGATGAGGGCGCAGCCGCCGCGCAGGGGATTGATCCAGCGGGCCTCGCGGCGGGTGCGTGTGCCTTCCGGGAAAAGCAGGAGCTGGCCGCCTTTTTGGAGCGCGTCGGCGGCGTCCTTCACCATCCGGGCGGACGAGCCGTTCGGGATATAGCCGGCCAGCCGGGCACCGCCGCCGAGGAAGGGATTCTTCAAAATCGCCTCCTTCATGATGCAGATCGGCTGTGGCAGCTTGGAAATCACGAAGACCGCGTCCCACAGCGAGGTGTGGTTCGGCGCGATGATCACGGGTGACTTTTCGTCCTTCAGCGCATCGAGCGAACTCAGGTCGGCATGGACCAGATCGGTGGCCCGCAAATAGCCGACGAAGACTTGGAAGGCCTTATGGAGCATCCCGCGGCCGAGCTTCTTCGCCACGGGGCAGGGGAGCAGCAAGATCAGCGGGATCGAGACCGCCGTGAACAGGAGCCCGAAAATGCCCCAATAGACGATACCGCCCAGCGAGGCAGCCATATCCCACGGCAAGCGCCACCACCGGCGCGCCTGCGCGACTGTGGAATCGGTCCGGGGAAGGGTGTGACTTTCCAAGGAGGGCATGGACAACAGCCCCGCCACCATAGCCGGTTTCCGGTAGTCCGGTCTATGGAAAACTCAAGCGCGGCCACGAGGTGTCATCCGCACCCGAAGCGATTCGTATCCCAGAGTGCGATCGAATTTCGCCTCGCGCTCCACGCGTTCCTCCTCCGACAGGATTTCGATCCGCTCGATTCGCTCGCAGCAGAGGCGCAGCAAGGCGCGAAGGATCAGGCGCGCGTGAGGAGCGCCAAGGCATAGGTGATTACCAAAGCCGAATGAAAGGTGCGGGTTCGGCTTCCGGTCCAGACGAACCTCCATCGGAGCGGGAAAGGCAGCGTCATCGAAATTCGCGGACGCCCAACAGAGCGAGATGCGTTCTCCCGCGTTGACCGCTTCGTCATTCACCACGGTCGTTTCCGGGCACACACGGCCGATGTGGGTGAGCGGCATGAAGACCCTGAAAAACTCCTCGCTCGCCAGCGTGATGCGTTTCGGGTCCTCGCGCAGGAATTCCAAGGCCTCTGGATTCGTGGCGAGGTGGGCCATTGCGCAGGAGATCGTGTGGATGATCGTGTCGCGTCCGCCGGCGAATGCGAGGTTGGCAAAGCCCATCATTTCCTCGCGGGCCAGCGGTCGGCCGCGGAAGCTGGCCCGCGTGAGCTCGCTGAAGAAGTCCTCGCCCGGGTTTTCCGCCGCCTCGTCGAAGCGAGCGTGGAGGTAGTCCTCCAGCACGTTGCCTTGCTTGAACTCCCCGCCCGTGACCTTGAACACGTGGATGCCCCAGCCGATCCAGGTGTCCGCTTCGGACTCCGGCATGTTGAGCAAGTACGTCAGCGCCCGCGACTGCACCGGCAGCGCAAACTCGTTCACGACCTCGATGGTGTCCCGCGCGATGGCCGCGTCCAACATCCCGCTGATCAGGGCTTCGACTTGGGCGATCACGGCGGGCTCCTTGGCCCGCTGGAAGAACGGCTCCACGATTTCCCGGTAGTCGGCGTGCTCCGGCGGGTCGGTCTCGATCGGTAACTGGCGCATGGTCCGGACCTCTTCCTCCGAGGGGACGGGCACCCGAAAGGGAGCGTCCGAGCTGTAGGTCTGCCAGTCTTTCGCCGCGAGCCGAACGTCTTCGTGACGGAGTAGCATGACGATGTCCTCGCCGTGAAAGGGGCAACGTAGCACACCCTTCTCAAGTCGAGCGTCACGGAAGGGGTCGTAAAACGCGGCCATGCTTCCCGGAGCCAAGGAGTCCGGCGGAGGGTTGTCCAACCGATTCCACGATGGCCCCTTCTCGCTTGCAGGCTTGTCAGAGGCGGGCTCCCCGCAAATGGATCGGCGATGCAAAACCCACTCGCCGCGTTGCCGCATGGGCCGGAATTCCGTTTCGTTGATGCGCTCGACACGCTTGAGCCGGGGAAATCGGCGACCGCCCGTTACCTCGTTCGTGGCGACGAGGCCTTTCTGGCCGGTCATTTTCCGGGAAATCCGCTGATGCCCGGTGTGATCCTGATCGAGGCGATTGCCCAGCTAGGGGGGGTGGTGGCGCAGAGCGATCCGGCGATTCCGCCTTTGGAAAACCTGCTGCTCACCGGCGTCCGTGGCGCGAAGATCCTCGGCGCGGCCAAGCCCGGCGAGACGCTCACCTTGCGCGCCGAAGTCGAAGCCCGCCTCGGGGGGATGATTCAGGTTTCCGGTGAGGTGAGCGTGGGGGAGCGACCGCTCGCTTCGGCGAAGATCATGCTCAGCGGGCAGGAGCGCGCTTCTTGAGCTCTGCGCGGGAGAGGGTCCACAAGCTTTCATCCGGCGCGGTTTCCCAGTGCCGTGGCATTTCCCAGCCGGCGAGCGTTTCGGTCATGCGTTTGCGGAGTTGGTCCAGTGTGCCGGATTTCAATTCCACCATTGCGGTGATTTCTTCGACGCGTTCGGGATCGTGGCTTGGCACGCCAAAGACTCGCGCTCGTTCGGCCAGTCCACTGGCCAGCAGCGCCGCCTCGATCTTCGCGGGGCCGATCTTGCGGCCGGCGACGTTGATGGATTCCGCGCCGCTGCTTTCTAACATCAGCCGCCCGCCTTCGATGCGTCCGAAGTCCTGTGTGAGAAATTCGCCGTCGCCGAGCAACTCGCTCTCCCTCGCCGCTTCGTAGCCAAGCGCGACGGACGAGCTTTCGACGAGAAATCGTCCCGACTCGTGGACCCGCACTGTCACGCCCAAGAGTGGCGCGCCGAGGTTCGCGGCGCTTTCGCGAGGGGCGTCGCTGGTGTCGAAGGAAATCCCGCCGCATTCGCTGGCCCCGTAGAAATTGTGGAGCTTCAGCCCGCACTCGACGAAGACCGCTCTTTCCAGCTCCAACGAAAGCGGTGCGCCGGCTGAGACGGCGAGATCGATCTTTGCCCCGCGCAGGATCCCCGCCCGATGCCATGCCTTCCACATGGAGGGCACGGCAGGAATTACGACGCCATCATGCGCCGCCAGCGCGTCGGCGATGACTTTCGGAAACGGGACTTCCACGGCATGCAGCGGGATGCCGTGGAGCAGCAGCGGCAAGATCAGGCTGGAGTAGCCGTAGGAGTGCGTGAGCGAGATCGCCGCGAGGTTTGGGATCTCATGGCGCAGCCCCATCGCTGCGACCAACCGGTCGGCATCGGCCGCAATTTGTTCCGCGGAAAAGAAGACCGCGCGTGGCTTTCCGGCGATGCCTGGAGTTAGTTTTAGGTGCGTCGTCCCTTCGGGAAAAGACGCCGGCAGTTCGGGGATTGCCGCGCCTTTCTCCAGCGGCAGGACCGGTTGCTGGTCGCGCCATCCTTGCAATACCGCTGTGACGATCTCCAGTGCGCCGCCGCTCGCGATTACCGGCGCATTCGTCAGCGGCTTTTCCGCCAGGCACACCGCGAGATCGGTGAAGCTCCATGACTCCGTCCCTTCGATGACCGCAATTCGATCGCGAAATCGCGCGGAAGTTTCCTGCCAGCGTGAAAACAACATGCCCTTGGTCAGTCGATGCTTCCCACCGGGGTGATGCGCTGCGTGCTCATGCCCGAGAAGTGCATGAGACGGCACGAGCCGTCAATTTGACCCTCAAACGAAATCCAAGGGTTCTGGCTTCCGGAGCGGGGCTCGCCTTGCTTCATTGTGGCGATGAGCGGACTGCTGATCATGCTTGGGCTCTTTGGTCCGCCCTTCGTTTGGCTGGTCGCGATCCGCCCCTACGCCCGTCGGCACGGTCAGGGGTTCACCCCGGGCGCCAATGTCGGGATCACCGCCTGGGTCGATTGGGAGCAGGCGAGTGACATCGCCAAGAAACGCGGCGATAAGGGAATGATCTGGATTTGCCGGCTCTTCTTCCTCTTGAGTGCGTCCGTCGTCGTTGGCTTCCTGAGCCTGTTTTTCCTTGGTCCCGATTGATTGCCGTGCCGCGCCTGGAACTCATCACCGACATCGCCGCGCCGATCGGGCGGGTGTTCGATCTCGCCCGCAGCATCGACGTTCATCAGGAAAGCCAGACGCGCCATCGCGAGCGGGCGGTCGCCGGGAAGATGTCGGGGCTGGTCGAGGCGGGGGACACGGTGACGTGGGAGGCCGTGCATTTCGGTGTTCGCCAGCGGCTCTCCAGTCGCATCGATGCGATGACCAAGCCGGTCCATTTCCGCGACTCGATGATTTCCGGGGCTTTTGCGGGCTTCGTGCATGATCACCATTTCGAGGAAACTTCCCGCGGCACGCGGATGACGGATGTCTTTGACTACACTGCGCCACTCGGGCTGCTGGGGAGGCTGGCGGACGCGCTCTTTCTGGAGCGATATATGCGGCGGTTATTGGAGGAGCGAAATGGGGTGATCCGACGTCTGGCGGAGCAAGCGACGACGAAAAAGTGAATCCTGCTGTCACATCCCGGCGGATTAGTTCGGCGAAGGGGTAGATGATCGTCATGACAGAAAAAAATCGGGTCCGACCGTCCAGACGGTTTGACTCCGACCGTCTGGACGGTTTGGCTTCCGCCCGGCATGGGAAAACTGACTTCATCGTCCCTGAGGGACCAATTGCTCGACGCGGCCGAAACGGTGGCGGCGCGGGAAGGTGTTTCCCGGATGACCTTCGATGCCGTGGCGGCCGAGGCCGGGGTCAGCAAGGGGGGGCTGCTTCACTACTTCACCAACAAGGACCAGCTCATCGAGGGTATGGTTCGCCGGGCCGCGGAAGGCTGGCGGATCCACTTTACGTCCGCTTACGAGAATGCATCGCCCGGCCCGGGCCGGATGGTGCGCGGACTTCTGCAAGGGTGCTTCACCGATGCTCAATCGTGGACCGAAGAACTCCGCCGCAGCTACTCCTCCGTTTTCGCCGCGCTGGCCCAGAATCCCGGGTTGGTGGAGCCGATGCAGGAGGCCTACCGCGAGCTTTACGGCTACCTCCAGGACGATGGTCTGCCGGACGGCGTTGCTGAGACTCTGGCAACCGCTATCGATGGACTATGGCTTTATTGGGTGCTGCGCCTGCGTCCCGTGGTCCAAGCCGACCTCGATCGAATGCGTGGAGTGCTGGAACGGGCACTCGCCCAAGCCATCGAATCTTCCAAGGAACCCGGATCTGAAACGACGACTTATCAGAAACCATGAAGGCATCCCAGTGGATCGGATCACTCGTGCTGATCGGCGCGGTGGCAGGCACCGGCTTCGGCTTGGCGGCTTGGAAAAAGGCGGATATCGAGAAATCGATGGCCGAGGCGGCGATGATGCCCGAGCCGATGGAGGCGATCCTCGTGCGGCCGGCGCATGAAATCGAACACCGCCGGACTACGACCGCCGTCGGCACGGTGCTGGCTTTGCGGTCGGTGACCCTGCAGAACGAACTTCCCGGCACGGTGGTGCGCGTTGACCTTACGCCGGGCAAGGTGGTCGAAGCGGGTGCCGAGCTGGTCGCGCTGGATGTCTCGGTGGAAGAAGCCGAGCTCAAGGCCCAGCAGGCTCAGGCCTCCTTGGCGGAAGCCACGCTGCATCGCGTCGAGTCGCTCACATCGAGCAGTGCGAGTTCCAAGAAAGATCTCGATCAAGCGAAGGCCGAGCACGAGGTGGCGCTTGCCCAGATGGAGCGGACCAAGGCGATGATCGCCCGGAAGGTCATCCGCGCGCCCTTCCGCGCCCGCATCGGTCTCTCAGACCTGCACCCCGGCCAGTATCTGATCGAGGGTGTGGAGCTCACCACCTTGCAGGGTGTGGATGAGGCCGCTCACGTCGATTTCACCGTGACGCAAAGCGTCGCGGCCGGCCTGCGCGAGGGCGACGTGGTGGAGGTGGTCGGGCAGAACAAGGATGCGCCGGTGCAAGCGACAATCATCGCGCTCGATGCCCGCATCGACCGCGCCACCCGCAATGCGAGCATTCGTGCGAAGGTGGCCGACGCGTCCCAGATCCCGTCGCCGGGAGCCTCCGTGCAAGTGCGGGTGCCGGTTGGCGCGGCGCGCAAGGTGGTCGCCATTCCGGTCAGTGCGTTACGCCGCGGGCCGGAGGGCGATCATGTGTTCACCGTCGTGCCCGACAAGGAGGGCAAGCCCCGCGCCTCTATGCGGCTCGTGAAAAGCGGTGCCGTGCTCGGCGATGAAGTGATCATCGAAAGCGGTCTGGCAGTGGGCGATCCCGTCGCCGCTTCCGGCTCCTTCAAGCTCCGCGAAGGCGTGCTCGTTGCAGACGCCGGGCAAGCTCCGCCGCAGGGTCAGTAAACTCCTTCCCCATCCGCGCCATGCGCTCCTTCACCGATCTTTTCATCAAGCACCCGGTGCTCGCCATCGTGGTCAATCTCGTGATCGTCCTCATGGGATGGCGCGCGATCGGCTCGCTGCCGGTGCAACAATTTCCAAAGCTCGAGAGTTCGTCGGTGCTCGTCACCACGCTCTACTACGGCGCCAGTGCCGAGACGGTCCGCGGCTTCCTGACCACGCCGATCGAGCGCGTCGTCTCGCAGATCGGCGGCGTCGATCACGTCGAGTCGAGCAGCCGCGCCGGTGTCAGCACGGTCACGGTGCGGCTGAAGCTGAACCACGACACCACCGCGGCGCTCGCCGAGATCAGCGCCCGACTCCAACAGGTCCGCGCCGAGTTGCCCCCCGATGCCGAGCCGCCGATGGTCGAGGTCCAGCGCGCGGACCGGCCCTATGCGACCTTTTATCTCAGTTTCACCTCGCCGGAACGCAGCGTCTCGGCGGTCACCGATTGGCTGACGCGCTCGCTTCAGCCGCAGTTCGCCACCTTGCCGGGTGTCCAGCGGGTGACGATCGAAGGCGGCCGCCAGATTGCCATGCGGATCTGGATCGATCCCGAGCGGCTTGCGGCGCTGAATCTTACGCCGGGCGACGTCCAATCCGCGCTGCGCCGCAACAACTACCTCGCCGCGGTTGGTCGCACCAAGGGCAACCTCGTCGAGGTGAACCTGCTGGCGAATACCGACCTGCGCTCCACCGATGACTTCGAAAAGCTGATCGTGGTCGAGCGCAATGGAGCCATCGTCCGCCTGACCGATGTCGCGAAGGTGGAGCTCGGCGCGGAAGAGCCCGACTACATCGCGAAGCACAGCGAAAAGGAGGGCGTCTATCTCGGCGTCTGGCCACTGGTCGGCTCGAACGAGATCGATGTCGCCAAGGCCCTCGAAGCGGAGATGAACCGCATCCGCCCGACGCTGCCCGACGACATCGAGATGAAGCTCGCCTACGACGGCACCATGTTCATGCGCGAGGCGCTGAAGGAAATCAGCAAGACGCTGGTGGAAACGATCCTCATCGTCGGCCTGGCGGTGTTCCTCTTCATGGGCTCGATCCGCACGGCGCTGGTGCCGTTGATCGCGATGCCGATTTCGCTGATCGGCACCGCGGGGATCATGCTGGCCTGCGGCTTCAGCCTGAACCTGCTCACCATTCTCGCGATCGTGCTTTCGGTCGGTCTGGTGGTCGATGATGCGATCGTGGTGGTGGAAAACGTCGAGCGCCACGTCCGCGAAGGGAAGTCGCGGATCCAGGCGGCTTTGATCGGGGCGAGGGAGCTGAAGGGGCCGGTCATCGCCATGACGATCACGCTCGCCGCGGTCTATGCACCGATCGGTTTCCAAGGCGGCCTCACCGGTTCGTTGTTCCTCGAGTTTGCGATCACGCTCGCCGCGGCGGTGATCGTGTCCGGCTTCGTTGCCCTGACACTTTCGCCGGTGATGAGCTCACGCTTCATTCACAAGACGGGGCAGGAAGGCCGGCTCACCCGGCTGGTCAACCGCGCCTTCGATCGCGTGAAGGCGGCCTATGCCGTGGCGCTGGATGGGGCGCTGCAGATCCGTTGGGTCATCGTCGGCGTGGCCGTCGCGATCATGCTCGCGGCCTATCCCTTCTACCTGATGTCGGAGAGCGAGCTCGCGCCGGTGGAGGACCAGAGCCACATCAGCCTGTTCCTTGACACGCCGCCGGATTCGACCATCGAGGCCGCGAATCGCGAGTCGCTGGAGCTGGTGAAGAAGGTCACCGCGTTTCCCGAAGCCGACTACATGTGGTCACTCACCGCGGGATGGGGTG